>NHEC01000014.1 GCA_002171655.1 Planctomycetes bacterium TMED75 | reverse complement strand
GAAATGCATTGGCTTGAATCTCCAGCCTGACTCGTCATAACTGTGGCCACGACCGAGAACACATCGGAAGTTCTCACCCACGACTCAAGTCTGGAATTCCGGCTTCTTGCAAATGGCTCAAATTTGCATCGTTGCTGGTCGGTACTGCCAAGGGAGTCAATCACGCGGGTTAATCGCGTGAGTCGGACACGCATGCGTCCGATAACCAGGCTGCTCGTTGGTGGTCTTCAGTCCTTGTCCGAGGTTTCAGGGGTGGGGGTGATGCTGACCCCTTGTCCACTGAATCCATGTTTGGGTCTTCGAAAACCGCTGTCGAAGAGAATCTGGGCCAGTCTGCCTGGCGCTTTGTAAGAGATCGTGCCCGAAACTCGCCATGAGGCGGTCTCAGGGCTCTGGGCAAACGTGTACGGCACCACGGCCGGAACGACCATCTCCACCCTGTCTCCAGCGGGGAGGGTTCGGAGTGCAGACCAGGATCCACTCCAGCGTTCTCGTTGCCCCTCTGATTCGACAGTCACCTGATAGTCGTACTGCTCCAACTGAATTGGTTCTCGAGTTGGATTTTCCAGAGTGAGATCGACCCCGAGCTGCACCGAGGGTGACTCGGCCATGCCCACCTCCAGAATGTGCACTCCCCGTACCTCTACGTTCGGGGGGGTCTCGAAGAAGCAACCTCCCAGGCAGAGCGTGAGGCAGGCAAGCATGGCACTGCCAAGGAGCTGTTTTGAGGATGAATCATTCATTGCTCGAAGCATGGTGTGAAGTTTATCCTGAACGGGACGAAGATGCCTCGGAGCTGTGTTTCGAGCGTACCATGGGTTCATGAAGAGCTTATCTGCTGCTCGCCTGATGCTGGCAATGGCTTCTATTGCCATTTTACTGGTCTGTTCATCTGATGCTCTTGCAGTTCAAGGTGACGGCGTTGTGGTCGTCGATGAATCTCCAACCGCAGGGTTGAGAATAGATCAGATACTCGATCAGGTTTCCGAGAATCCCGATCAATCAGCCCGCATCTGTGTTCAAGTGCTTGATGACTTTGGGCCTCGCTTGGTGATTTCTGAGCTTCTTGATCCCGATCTCTTCACTACCGCCCGGTCCAGAGTCGAAGGCATACTCCTCGATCATCCTCAGCTCTTGAGCCGGTTTACCACTCTGCAAGAGCCCGTGGCACGCGGTCTACTCCAAGAAGGACTCCTGCAAGAGGTGGTTGATCGAGCGTGGTTGACCCTGACTGGAGTCCATGCATCCCTGATGCTGGCTCAGGATGAGATGGAAGCTGGCGATATCCACGCAGCCAGAAGTCGTCTGCAGCGCCTCGCAATTCATCCTCTGATCAACTCCGATCAGGAGGGCTATCGGCAAATGATGCTCGGAATGATTGGGGCATTGCTTGGAGATGAGACTGCGGTTGGCTCAGCTCGTTCTCAGCTTGATCTCAGATCAGAGTACGCCCAAAAACTCGAACGACTTGATCTCGTCAATCGCTCACTGACTGAATTGCAACCCGAGTCCTTTGACACATTCGATGGTGCCTCGCTCCCTCCGATGACAGCTGATCCCTGGCATCAGGTCTGGTCTCATTCTCTTGATGGCTCACCGCTGTCAGAATTGCTCGCCAATTCAATAGACGCATCCAGCGTTCGACTACGTTCTCTGGAGACACTGCGATCCAATGGGCGGGCAATGACTGCGATCCCGCTTGCTGGTCAAGACCTGGTTTTTGTGAATGATGGAGGACAGATACAAGCCTTTGATCGTTACGGAGCCGGGCGCAGGTGGGTCTTCGAACTTGGCCCAAGTCAGATCAATATCGGTGATTACTACGTTGATCCGGGTGAAATGGCTCTGTCTGGTGATTCTTTGGTCGCTCTCACCGGAGTCGGTCTCAATTCAGGTCGAACCTCGACTTCTGAGATCATCTGCCTCGATCCTGCAGATGGACACCTGAATTGGCGCAGGGACATCAATTCAGTTGGTGATTCACTCAGCGTGAATTCGAATCAACCTGAAGTAGATTTTTCTAGAGCATTCCCATTTGGAAGCCTTGTGATCGAAGCGGGAAAGGTCATTTTTCCTGTGCGCAAGGTCAACTCCCGACGTGAAACCATGTTGTACTTGGTTGGCCTCGACCTCAAGGATGGGTCGGTGTCCTGGATTCGCTTTCTTGGTTCCAGTGGTGGCCTGCGGACTAACCGGGGTTTTTCAAGGATTCTTTCTGATCGTGGGTCCATCATCGTCGCCAGCCCAGTGGGGGTTATCGCACGAGTGAATCCTGTAAACGGTGATCCAGATTGGGTCAGAAGATTTCAGGTTCCGATTGCCCGAGTACTTGCACCAGGAAATCCATGGCAGATAAGCCAACCTGCTGTTCATGAAGACGCCATTTATGCCCTGGCACCAAATCGACGGCAGCTCGTCCAAATTGATTGGTCAGACGGGTCACTGGAGCGCGAGTGGACTCTTGGTTCAGGTTCCCGATTTGGGGACCCTCGGTACCTCGTCATGGGTGACAACTCAAATGGAGAGCCGATTCTCTTTGCTGTCGGCAATGACATTCATGGGCTCAAGGTAAGTCCTGATCTGCCTTTGCTGTGGACATTCTCTCAGATGGCCAGGGATGAGATCGTCAACCGATCTGGAAGCAATGTGGCCAATGGAATTCGGGGCCGAGTTCATGCGACTTCTGGCACGCTGGTGGTTCCTGGCTATGGTGATGCCTTTATCGTCGATTCCAACAGTGGTCGGGTAATCAAGGTGATTCCGACACCTGATGCAAGCAATCCACTGATGCTCGATTCCCAGCTGCTTCTGGCGGGAAATGATTCAATCGTTTCCCTAATGCAACTGAACCAGGCCGAGAAAATGCTTCGGCTTCGTATTTCCGCGGATCCAGACGATCCGTCTAGGGCTTTGGGGCTGCTGGAACTAGCGATCAAGGCCAACTTGTTGGACGTTGCGTTCGAATCAGCACGGATCGTCTTGTCTGGAATAAACCGGTCTTCAGAGCCTGACCAGTGGGCCACCTTGCGCGAACAGGTGATCACGATTCTTCTGGATCTCAGTAACCGACTCGTCACAGACAACCCCGATTCAGCAGCTGAGTCACTCGAAATAGCGGCTAGTCTTGCCATAACCCCATTGCAGAGAGCAATGGTAAAACTTGAGTTGGCTGATTTACTCTTTCGTGATCAACGTCAAGAAGAGGGGGTTGCGCTTCTCGCACAGACCCTTGGTGACCCAGAGATGTCGTCCGTCATGGTTCCCACCGAAAGCGGTGTGATGCAGGTTCGGCTGCGCATACCAAACCTGATTGCTAGTGATCCAAGTGCCCAAATCATATGGGAACAGCTGTCAAAGTCTGAACTTGCTACAGTCGATCAATCCGATGTGACCGACTTGGTTTCGTTTTCGCGTAGCCACGTGGGTACCTACAGTGCGGTCACCGCTCTCTTGACTGCAGTAGAGATTTCTCGTCGATCAGGACTAGTGAGGGATTCTTTGAATCAGCTTTTCGAAGCGATCCGCATGCGCAATCTGCGAACAAGTACTCTGGTCGATGCCTGTGACTATCTCGAGTCTCTGGGTCTACCTGCTGTCGCCCGAGAGGTGGTCTTGGATTTTGAGCAGCGCCCTGGATTCGATCAATCACTGCCAAACGATGACTTCTCTCGCCTCTCGCGTATTTTGCAGTCTGTTCAGAGCAAGTATCGACTTCCAGCCATCGGAACCACCATGGGGTCGGCTTCTCTCCAGACTGGACAGATGATCGCAAACGCGTGTGCCCAAGGCGACTTTGTTTTCATGGGTGCTGACCGTATCTTCAAGCTCTATTCCCCCGCGGTCTCTGATCCGATCTGGGAACTGCCTCTTGATGTGTCGTCTGTAGACTATGTTTGGGCACCTCGTTCTCACAACTCCTTGCAGTTGGTTTCAACCGACGGTCAATCGCTTTTCACTACAGTCGATCTCGAATCAGGGGCGATCCTAGGCCGTTCCGGAAGTCTTGCCGAGTTTTTTCCCAACCGCCAAATCGTGACAGATGACCGACGTGGTCTCATCCCCGGTGGAGGAGTCTTTCGTCCCGAGTCATTCATCATCGAGCCTGTCGGGGAAGACTCCCTGATGATTGTCAGGCGTAATGGGGACATGGTTTTTTCTACGATTGATGCAATCGGAGACGACACTGCTCCTGTCATACGCTGGAAGAAAAATTCAATCCTCGATCGCATCTACGAAGTGAATCAATTTGCAGGCACCCTTGTTGTGTCGGGAGTTTCAAGGGAAATCGATGCTCAGGGGGTGTTGTCCGAGATCCCCAATGTCTTGCTTTTCGATCTGGTCACTGGTGACCAGGTCGCTGAGTTCACACCCTCATTCGGCGAAAGCCCGAGATGGGTCAAGATATCTCCATCGGGTTTGTTACTGATTGGGTATCGGTCCGGAGTTGAGGCGCGGATTCTCCATGAATCAGCTGAGCCAATTTGGATGAACACGGATGTCCGTTTTCGAGGCACTTCCAGAGAGAAGACACTGGTTTTTGGAAACCGATTGATCTCTGCGCAATCTTCATCAACGGTGGCGGCGTTGAACCTCACCGATGGAATCGTTCTCCAAGGTAAGTTCGAGTATCCGGATTTAAATCCGGAGGATGAACCGACGACGTGTCTCTCCATTTCGTCTGATTCGAATGGCATAACCGTTTTGATGGACAATCATGTCGCACGGTGGGACACTCAGGGTGAACTTTGTGGCTTGGATGCCATTACCGGATCCCCCGCGCTTATCGCGTTGTTTGAGACAAACGACTCGATACTGGTTCTCGAGGAGCGCATTCGAAGAAACCGCCAAGCACTTCGAACTTATTGGATTCATCGACTGGATCCTGCACAGGGTCTCATGATTTCTGGTTCGCCGATCGAGTTCCAGTCATCCGGCCGTCCGGTTTCGATGGTCGTCATCTGTCCCGACTGGATTCTGGTTCAAGTGGGAACTAACGTGCTGGGGATTCCAATGCCTTGTCGACGTGAATCAGGTGAACCGGGTTGAGTCGAGTCTTTCAGTTCATGACTCGGCTGGCCTCGCCCTCGAAATTCATGGTTTGGATCCAGTGAATTCCATCAAGGCAAGCTCAGCTTTTTTCCCCCTGGGTTCCACCAGTAGGATTTGCATCCCAGATTTCGCTCTCGCAATCCAAGGGAAGTCGATAAGTCTGTCAACCTCGGTGTCTGTGACGAACAGCGTCACACGATCCAACCCATCCTGGGTTGTCGCCAGCCAGTTGAATTTGCTCCCAAAGGGAATGGCGGAGACGGTTTCCTCAGGCAAGAGTTGTATCTCGTCCGACCCTGCATCCCACAGGACCATCCGTCCCAGCTCATAGGAATACCATGTAAGAACGCTTTCGGCTTCAGGCATTCCAGCAGTTGCCGTGGACATCATCTGAGTGATACGAACGAGGTCGACTCGGTCGCTCATGCGCCTGACAGAGACGCTTCTTCGGAATGAAATCAGATCTTCAAGTGCACCGTATGTCGCATCGGCGTAGCCATCTCCCTGGCGAATTGCAAAAAGGTCCTTGCCACACGAGCTGAGGATCGGAAAGATCCATGAATAGGGGAGCGCCTCTGGTATTGACCACCGTGATCCATCAGGTTCAATCACCCTGAGTCTGAATTCCGTTGAGTCAACCGGCCTGCTTGAGTAGACCAATCTCCCATTCTCCGCCAACCATCCAAAAGCATTGACGTGTTCATCCTGCACCAGCCACTGAATGGTTTCGCCACTCCAGGAAGCGATTCCGATCGAACGCGAGCCATTCCGGTTTGGCCTCTCCACGAGAAAACCTGTCTGGTTGCTGTTTCTGCCAAGCAGCAACCCACCTTCCGTCTCGTGAACCAGTACGGTTTCCCGATCCTCCCCCAGCCTATAGATGCTGATGCCTGTTTCCGAACTGCATTGGCCAGAAAGAGCGCACCGAACAGCCATGCTCGGCGGCGGCCCTGTTTGAATCGCGACCCTTCCTCCATCAGAAAAGTTGAGCAGGGGAAGCGTGGCTCCATCGAATTCAATCCCCTTCCACCGCCGCAATGTAAAGGATGTCGACATACTTGTCGTGGTCACCAAGGGGAGCCCGGGTGTGCTGTCGATTCTCTGAACTGTTTCGAAATCCTGGGTGTCGGGGAGTATGAGTCGTGACTGATCACTTCGTTCAAAGGTACTCACGCAACCCAGGATCAGTGTTGTACAGAGAAATGTTCCAAGCAGCCATCCTCCGCCCGTCAGTGAGCCAGGCGTCACTAAGCCGTCAGAACTCATCTTTTAATCCCGCCTTGGATCCGAATTGGTTCCTGGAGTTCCGGTCGAGCTGGTTCCACTAATTCCAAGTTGTCTTTGCAGGTTCCGCATTCGTTCCCCAATTGGATCCTTGAACGTTTCAAGACGTCTCCGCTCAATCTCATTGAAGTTGATGTCGTTTTCATCGGGGTTGTCGACGACGATCGGTGTGATGAACACCACAAGTTCGCTGATCGTAGTTTCATCAGAAGTGTTCGAGAAGACCCAGTCCAGAATCGGAATATCACCAAGGACTGGAACCTTGTTCGTCTTCTTGCCTTCTTGTTCCTTACGAATCCCTGAGATCACGATCGTCTGGCCATTTTTCACCGTGATGGTGGTGTTGGTCTGTCTTCTCTTGAAGACAGGATTGTTGTCAGCGCCGGCGAGGATCGTGTTCTTATCGATATTCGAAAGCAGGATCTCGATCTGCATCGCCACATTCTTCTCTTTGGTGATTCGAGGCCGTACATTGACTCCGATTCCCACCGCTCTGTAGTCGAATGAAGTTGTGATTCCGCCACTTGAATTGGTCGCGTCACCAGTTGAGACCGGTACGTCCTGCCCATCGAAGAAGACCGCTTCCTGGTTGTCGGAAGTGAAGAGCCTCGGGGACTGGAGGATTCTGGTGTTTGTCACCTGGTCCAATGCCTGGAGGATCACTCGGGCATCCACGCTGAATCCGAAAATACTCGTATTCAATGCGTCTGGGAATATGTTGTTTTTCTCACCAAGGAATTCCGTGTCGATGACGACTGCATTTTCGGAATCATCAAGGCCGAGTCCTTGCCCGAATCTCAGGCCAAACTCGAATTGATCACCCAGCTCGACTTCAGCCAGGACTGCACTGATCATCACCTGTCGCCCCGGTCGATCCAGGTCATCAATGATGTCCAGCACTGCTTGCTGGATCTCTGGTGTTGCCAGCACCAGCAGTGAGTTTTGCGACGCGTTTGGGACGACTCGTGCCTTGCCAACCAGCGCACTGACCTCTGCCGATTCGTCGCCAGCACCGCCACGCTGGCTCTGCCACGGGAAAGAGATTGTTTGCTCCGAAGTTCCCGACCCACCAGTGGTGTTCGTGCTGTTGCTTGCACCTGAGGATCCACCCGCGGCATCAAAGTCGATGCCGGATAATCCCTCGTCGGGGGCATTGATGGACGTCGTTGCCCCTGAATTGGCAAGAAGTGCATTCAGAATCTCTGCCACACTGATTGCACTGGCATGCTTCAACTCGACATTGATTGGCATTCCTACGCTGAGTGGCATGTCAATTCTGTCGATCATCTCATTCAGCCAGCTGAAGTTGCTTGGTGATTTGCTGATAACGATCAGTCGGTTCGAATCCGGGTATGCCTCAATCTTGAAGATATTGGCAACTGCAGCATCCGCTCCAGAGGCTGCAGTGTTTCCCCGGTTATTTCCTCGGGCATTCCCTGCACTGCTGGTGCCTCCGCTTTGAAGGAGCGCTACCAGAAGTTCCTTGACCTTGATCGGATCCGTGTATCTGAGGTCGTAGATTCGGAACAAATCGCCTTCCTGAGCAGGGGGGACATCCCATGCTGTTTCGAGGAGCGAGTTGATTTCTTTGAGAATGTCGGGTTCTGCCCGTACGGTGATTGAGTTTGTTGGTTCGAGAACGGTCACCGTGAGTTGTTCACTCGTACCCACTTCAACGGCGGGCTGATTCTGTGCGGCCCTCTGGTTGGTATTTCGACCGGTTGTTCTGGAATTGGTTCGGTTGACCTGGGGTGATGCTGAATTACCGCTTGACGCAAACAATGTTTCTATGAGTTCGGAAACGGTCGTTGCATCTGCATATTTCAGCCTGAAGGTTTCTACCTTCACCGAGACGTACGGTTCCACGTCAAGGATTCGAATCAACCTAGCAACACGCTTGGCGTATCCGACATCACTTTCGACAATGATCTGATTCGAGTTCACGTCAACGGTGAGACGGGCATATTCCGGTTTAGACGGGTCAAGCCTGTCGTAGATATCCTGAGCTTTCGCCTCTTCTATCTGGAATACCTTGATAACGATATTTCCATCATCGTCTAGCGCCTCTACATCAACTGCTGGGCCCAGAACAACTCCCGGTTGCAGTGATGAGACGTCATTGATCGAGTCGATCATGATCATGTCTTCTGTCTCGACTACTGCAATATCATTCAGCTTGAATGCCTGGTAGAGAATTTCAAGTGCCTTTGATTTGGGCACCTTCTTCTCCGACATGACGGTGATCTTTCTGGAGAGAATCGCCTGTTCTTGAACCAGCACGACCTTTCCTGTCCAACGAACGATGAATTCGATGATTTCACTGACATCCTGCTTGTTGAGATTCAGGTTGACCAGTTCATCGCCTATTTCCTGCGGCTCCAAACTCTCGGATTCGATCAAATCAGCATCTGGAACCATCGTGCTGGGTTCATCTGTCCTTTCTGGAAAGTCCGTCCCATCCCCTTCTTCGAGTTGTTCCTCTGCATTCTGCATTTCAACTTCAGCGGTCGATTGGTCAGGTTCACTCGGAGGCGTGTCCCCCTCCTGTGCCAGTATGCTGGTCGCGAGTACTCCATTGAGCACCAACATGATGAGCAAGCAGAGAGGCAACTTCATGATGTAGTTGGTAAGGGTCAACAGTTGATTCCTTGGCAATATGAGTCGGCCGTATTGGTTTGGATGCTGGTTGCAGCCCATGGATACTTAATCGTCAGAGGACCTCGGTGTGCCAGGAGTCGTCGCACTGATGTAGGTAAGGGATTCGCTGGCTGAATCACGTCATGACTTTTATTCATTTTCGGAACTCTTTTCTCTCAGCATCTGCATCAGGGTTTTTCGCTCTGCTTCGAGTCGTTCCTTCGTTTCCGGATCAATGTCCTTGTTGCGCATGCCCCTGAACACATCCCCAATCCGCTTGGTGACCTCTGCTCTGGTCAAAGACTTCATTTCTGCATCGCTAAGTGGTTCGGGGATCTGGTTGGAAACCGATCTCGAGCTCGCATTCCTGCTCGGTTCACGACGGCTGCCCCCCGTTGATGCAGATGCGGAGCTTGATGCCCCTCCAAATGTGGAAGACGATCCTTCCGACACGAGATCACTTCTGGTGCTGTCCTCGTAGGGTTTCTTACCGAAGAAGGAGGGCATTTCCTGAGCGAAGAGTTCGACGTCGTATTCACCTTCACGCCATCCCAGTCTGACCTTGAATGCGCCATCTACTCTGAGAACTGTCACTCCTTCAATGGTCTGTCCTTCTGGGACTCGCTTGCCATTTGCGAAGAAGACTTGGTTGCCAAGTATGCTCTGGATATCAGGGCCTGCATAAGTCGATGGCGGGGGCGTGGGTGTCGGTTCGGATCTTGGTTCTGGCTCCGGCTGAGGTTCTCTTTTGGGAATAGGGCGTGGTGGAGGTGCCGGGCGCTCTCTTATTGGCTCTCTTGGTACGTAGAAAATGGACCGGCCATTGAATCGCTCCTCGGCAGTGTCCATCATCTTGTTTGAGGCCAGCAGTCGTGCAATCACATCTGCTTCGTTCGCTTCCACGGATGACTCTGTCAGCGATTGGGTGATGACCAAGGCACTGGCAATGACAAAGACTGCCGTGAACAAGAGTGCGAGTGAGCTGACGGCAAAGCTTCCAGGAATCTTGAGCCCAGGGATCATTCGTTCGTGGAGGTTCATTTTCAGTTCCCTCTCCGATTGATCTTGTTCTTAAGTACCCAGCTTTCAAGGGTGATGTCGACGTTCACCATTCCACGTGTTTGCTCCGGTCCGGAGTCATATCGAGTGATCTGCATCCGCGTGATGCTGTAGACCTCCGGATTCAATTCCAGTTCCTTGAGGATTCTGGTAGCGGCGGTGTGTTCACAGTCAAACTCAAGGCGTGCCACGATCTTTGCCAGTTTCTGTCCTACCGCCCGGGGAATCTCCGGCGCAGCGCTGTTTGGCAGATTGGCTCCCGGTGAGATTGAAATTGCAACCATCTGAGCTTTGTTTCGCTCGAGGATTTGGTTCACCGCGACGTACAATTTCTGCTCCGCTGCGATGGTCGAAAGCTTCGATGTAGGTAATCGCACCTCACCCATCGACTGCACTTGATCTCGGAAGGCAGGTCGAAGTCCGGACTGAGCAGTGCGAGCCCGATCAATTTGAACGAGCAGTTCATCTGTTTCCGCATTGAGTTCGTTGGCAACGCGCCAGCTTTCTCCGACACCGAGCAGTATGAGGCTTGCAATACCTACAAGTACCAGGACTCTTGTGCCATTGGAAAAGCTATTAAACTCTTGACGAATCTTCGCTACGGGTGAAATGACTTCTGTTCGCTTCTCCATGTTTAGCCGCCTCCGCTCGAAGTATTACGGGTGGCTTTTAGAAGACGCTTAAAGTCGACTCGGAGACGTTCGCTTGTCTCATCATCGAGATCATCACGTTGTCGCGCCTTGGCGTTGCGTGAAGTTGCATCGAGCAATTCGGCTCTACTCATTGCCGCTATTTCATTATCAGTCAGGGAATCTGGGATTGGTGCTTCGCCGACTGAGCTGCGCGCTGAAGTCTGTTCGCTTCTCCTGCTGGGACTGCTACTTCCTGAAGAAGCGGTGGAACTACTCCGTCCCGAAGGCCTTGCAGAGCCTGAGGTCCCTGTGTTGTTGGACCTCGCCCGAGATCTACTGTCAGCGAGGCTGTCCCTGCCAGCAGTTTGGCCATTCGCATTCGCAATGATCGATGTCTGGTCACCCGTGGACCCCTGCTCGGGGTCGCGAGGTGATGATTCCGAATCGTTGCTCGCTAACTCCTGAGCGTCCGGTGAATCTCCCTTGTCCTCATCTTCGAATGCGTGTGGGTACCGGATCTGTACGTGGGGCGTTTCCCCAAAGTCTTGTGTGAAATTGCGTACATTTTTGTAGGGGTTGCGAACAGTTGCGGTAATTGAGAATTGTATGAGTCCACTGCTGTCTTCTGGATCGCTCGTGTAGTTGATGTCATCAAAGACCTGAGTTGACTCCATCCGATCCATTGCTTCGCTGATAAGGGTGATCGCACTGATACCTTGAAATTTCCCCGCACGACCACGGAGAATGATTGCGTCTCCTTCGTTGATGATGATCGTGTCTGCTTGAATACCCAAGGGTATGCAGTTTGCAAGATCTCCAAGCAGCTTGGTCATTGGCCAGGATCTGCCCGCCATCTGGGCGTAGACGGCTTTCTGTTGTTCGAAGGTTGTGAGACTAGCGGACAACGCGGGAATGTCGTCGACTTTGCTTTCTACGATTGCAAGTCGAAGCCACGCTGCGAAAATCGGTATGAATGTCGCGGCTATGAAAACAGCCAGCACCATCATGCACATGGTCTGGAGACTGGAGAAGTTCTTGGTGATTTCCCCCAACGGACCAATGCTCTCAGACTTTTTCCGCAGTTGTAACGTGGTTAGTGGCTTGAGCTCACCCGCATTTGCCAGCAAGGCCCCAATCTGTAGTCCCCATGTCTTCCACCATTCTGAATCACCCGATCCTTCGGTGATTTCTTCCAGGTGGCGTTGTGCGGAGTCCGGAACCATCAGGATCTCCGTAGCATCCTGCCATTCCCTCGTGCTGCCAATTGATTCTTCAAGTTCTTGCTGGAGTTGTTTTACCTTCCCAGTCGTCTCTCGCCCTGCAATGGCGGTCTCCATGACGGTTCGAACGATCGAGTCCTTCCAGCTGTCGCTCTCTTCCTGATCCTCTCGAGTGGATCTCACTAGTAAGCCATCGCTGGAATCGAGAACCACTGCTACGGAACCAGTCTGTTGGTCAGCGTGAATGAGAGCTTGCGCACACGGTTCGATCGG
This sequence comes from Planctomycetes bacterium TMED75, assembly GCA_002171655.1. GTDB lineage: Bacteria > Planctomycetota > Phycisphaerae > Phycisphaerales > SM1A02 > UBA8087. Next base: position 71,486 of record NHEC01000014.1, on the reverse strand, counting down.
AAGCATGCCCAGAAGCGCAGCGGTGTCCGCTACGTAAAAAGTTCCCTCCATCTGGGTTGGCGCTTGCACCAGTGAACTCGCAGGCCAGGAAATCAGTATTCCTTGTCGTGGCTGCCCCTTGCGGGCGGCAAGTGCGGCCATGCCTACCCGGTGTGCAGGAGCTCCGCCGAGCAGATGTGATTCGGCTTTGAGTCTGAGCTCTTGATCCACTTGATCTGGGCTCTCGGCATCGCTGAGATCCAGGACTCTGGATATGGTCTGAGCTGCGGGCAACAGGACCAGTACTTGTGGAGATCCGTGGGCTTCCAGCCACTCATCAATTTCACTCCGGCCGGTGGACTCCTGTTCTGATTCAACTTGTGCCTGTTCAGTGGCTTCGGAAGAGAACGTTCTGCTTTCCTCGACTCGGACCTTCCCATCGTGGATCTCCCCGAGCAGTACCGACCAGCCATCCGCCAGGGCACGGAAGACAGCTGCTCGGTACGGCTGATCAAGATTTTCGGGAAGCGTAATCACTCTTCTCTGTACTCCAGAATCTGTACGGGTAGTGTGGAACGATTCACCACCATATAAATTGCCGTTTCTATGTCTCCATTTGACGAACGTCCTCGACTGGTTATCGCGTAAAGGGACCCCTCGGTGGTCAGACGATGGCCGATAGCGGCCAGAATGTCAGGGGTTATTCTACTGATATCCAGAAGGTCCACGAGGGAGGTTATTCCTCCATCTCGGCTCTCTCGCAACTGGACGATTTCCTCTGCGATGGAAGGATCGAAAAGGAAAATGGTCTCCAAGGCCAATATCGGTGCGGTATTCACATTGAGGCGCCCAGGACGACGATCTTGGATGTCCCCGATCCATCCCTCGGCAAGAATCATCCGATACTGCTCAAGGGTCAGCTGACCTTCTTCGGCTGAGTCATCGACGATCCCACTGGTACTTCGCCCGGTACCGGATCTAGAGCCTGAACTTGATTGAGGGCCGCGGACGCCAAGGCTGAAGATTTCTTCGAGACGCCCTGAATCATTGTTGCCAGCAAACTGGAGGACTGCTTCAGCCTGTTCAGCGCTCAATGAGAAGTACTCGGCGATTTCTGATGCATCGGCGTCAGTGAATACGAACTTGGGGTAGCCATCCCGGGTGTAGCCAATGTCGTAGGTCAGGGCAGTGAGGTACTGGCCCCAGCCCTTCATGTCACCGACCGGGGTTTGATTCAGCAGTCTCTGGTCCTCCCCCCGCAGGCTCTCCGACCATACTCCAGCGACCAGCTCAAGTTCTGCGATGCTTCTGAAATCACCGTTCCGTGGAAGGTACCGCTTATTGCGATTCTGGTAATAGTCGGCCTCCGCCCCCAGTAGTGAGACCTCGTCATCCTCATCACGCCAATCAATGATGGCATCGATCACGTCATCACTCAATCCGTCGAGATCAAGCTCCTGCATCTCCACCGTATTCATCGTGTTGATGTTCAGCTTTGCCGATTCATCCATCGGGCCCAGATATTCCTCGCCGTTCAAAACGTGGGTGATCTTCCAGGATCCGGTTGCGGTCTGTCCTTCTGCATAGTCTTCAAGTAAGCGCAGTGTCTGAAACGCATCATCAGGATTGGGGTTTTCTATTCCATAGGAAAGAACAGAAATCATCTGCTCTGCTCCTGCGCGGGCAGCCCAGCGAGCCTGTGTTCGTTCTAGACTCTTCGATCCCAACGCGGCCATTCGAAAGCAGACAATCTGAGTTCCGGCAACGATGATTGCAAGGATCGCCACTGCCCAGATCACAAGAATCAGAGTGCTGCCCCTGTGTGAATGATGTTTCATCACCGATGTCATTCTCGGTCTATGCCGCCCTGAGATCCTGAATTTCCTCTGGACCCTCCGCTGCCGATTGAATTGTCGCCCCTTCCAGGCTGGTTGACGGAACTCCCGGGCCGGCCACCATTTGATGGGCGTCCTCCTGCAGAAGGACTGCTCTCAATCGATTGGTTTTCTTCCGTAGCATCCTCATCTGTGGATTCTGAACTGTCATCTTCCTCGTCGTCTTCTTCCTCAGGTGGTGGAGGAATGATTCGGTCAATGGCGATCTGAGTTCTCAAGGTGACTTGTGGAATACCGTCTTCCAGGGGGTCCACCCCAAGCTCATTTCCACTGGCCGTGACGGAAACACGAAGCGCCCACGGGAGCCCATCGATGTCCGAATCCCATTCATCGAACCAGGATTCTCCGTCATAGGCCTGTATTTCAAGCGAAATGATTCCGTTTGCCACGGGGGAGGCAATCCCACCGGCATCACACCACTCGTCAAGTACCGCATCCCTACGCTGCCAGAGTGCAGTACCGGTGTGGTCTTCTCCAATTCTGAATTGCGATTCGTATTCCTGTCCTTCGCCTTCGTAATCAATCGGTCGAACAGCTCGAAGGCTTACGGTAAACAGGAGCAGCTCGTCGCGATTCAGATCTCCATCACGAGTGGTCGACACGTCATCGTAGAGAACCACACGAGTCTCGAATAGATCGCTCCGCCTCATGGTCGACGCAATCTCTGATCTGACCATATCAAGGGCCGAGTTGGCTCTTGCATAAGCAACAAGTCGAGATTTTGTCGTCGCGCGGGCTCTCGCACTCTGGAACAAGGCCGAGGTGACCGCTCCTACAACCAGAAGGCCTGCAATACCCGCTACCACAAGTTCGACAAGAGTGAACGCCCTTCGATTTGACGGCCTGCGAATCCGAGTGTGCTTGTCTTTTTTCACAGTTCCTCCTCCAGGAGCTCGGCCCAGCGCGCCTCGCGATCCACCGGTTCAGTTGGAGCTCGCACGGGATTTGGTTCTTCGCCCAAGCGTGGGGCAATGAGCGTTGCACATTCGAATGTTCTACCGTTCGGGCTCACTACTCGAGCATTCACGCGGTAGGGATCCGTTCCCACAGCATTGTCGATTTCAACTTCGTATTCCCAATTAGAGAATGGTTCCTCGCACGCCCCGCGCGATGGGTGCATGTTTTCAAAGTCCTGGGCACCCTCCGTGAGGACTTTGCTCAGGAGCTCATCGAGTAATGACGCGGCAAGAATCTTTTCTTCACCTTTACGGTGCATGTTCAGTGATTGGGATGTTAGTGAGAGCAGTGATCCTGCCGCTATGACAAGAATAATTCCTGAGATGATGACTTCGACCAAAGTGAATCCGCGACATTTTCTTGAGTCGGTATTCACCATCGGATTCGTTCCTGTCCGCTTGAGTCGAGGTCGATTTCCTCAGGCAGAACGACTCTCGAAAAGCTGTCTTGTATTCGGTCAGTGGTATACGGAGATTGTGACCATCGAGGGAGAGTGATGCTTGAGTCCAGCTCCGTTCCCTCAAGATTCAATTCCACCTTCGGCCGCGTGCCGTCGCTGCTGGACTCAATCCACCACCCACTGTTGGGAAGCAGGGAGCCATCTCTAAATGCACTGATCTCGATGCTTTCGGGCAAATACACTGCCGGGGCCAGAGTATCCACACTCCAGGTATTGGACTCCGCACCGCTCGATTCGGAGACGTTTGACATGAGCATAAGCAGCCTGCTGTCCCCATTGAATTCAAGTGCGGTTTTTCCACTGGCAATGGAATCTCGGTATGCGAATGCAGCAAGGAGATCCTCAGCTTGCATCACGGTGAGTTGATTGGTGCCACGTGAGATACCAGCAACCCTCGGAATAATCAGACCTGCAAACAGTGACAAAATGACAATCACTATGATTACTTCGACAAGGCTGAAACCATGCCTTGTACATCCACTCGATTGCAGTTCGAGTCGTCCTTTGACGGACTGCGCAGCGCTCAGCGAGTGCCGACTCTCAACCTTGGTTGCTGATGATGTCCGCTGACTCATCCTCACCACCCGGTTGCCCGTCCTTGCCATAACTGACGACATCGAAATCCAGGTTGTACTCACCCGGAATAACGATTACGTAGGGAAATCCCCATGGATCGGAGAGGCTGTCCTTGTTGTTCAGATACGGGTCACTTCCCTCAGTTAGCTGCTCCAGCATGAAGTCGTCCGGCAGTGAGCCGTTCGACTGATCAATGACGTAGAGATCCACTTGTCGGTGCAGTGAATTGGTCTCGATTTGGGCAGTGCGGCGAGTTGAACTGCGCAGCAGCCCGGCAAACCTCGGAACCACTATCGCTGCCAGCAAGGCGACGATCATCACTGCGACAATGATCTCAATAAGACTGAATGCTCTGCGGGCCCCTCGGTTGGGCAGGGCAATTCTGGATCTATGTGCTCGTGAATTCATCTGGTTCTGGCCTCCAGGTACGGGATTGGTTCAGTCCGTGGGTTTTTGAGATTCAGCTTCATGAAGGGGGGTATGATACGGACTCTCCCCGGCTCTGTATCAGGGTACAAACGACTGAAATCGTCGTTGCTTGCATCTGAGGCTGATTATTCAAGATATGGCAGAATCCCCAACGGGTTCAGCCCTTGTTTCCCACTCTAAGCCCCAGTATCGGCTCATCCACCGATGGCTGATTGCATTTCGAGCATCGGGAGGAGGATTGCCGTGAGCACAAATCCGACCAGGCAAGCCATTATCACCAGCAGCAGCGGGGGGAGGGCTTTCATGAAGACTTTCAGTGTTTGGTCCACTTGTCTGTCAAACGCATTTGCGGCATGGATCAGCATCGGCTCCAGGCGGCCCGAGCGTTCCCCCATATTCACAATCTGAATCAGTAGGGGGGGGAAGTGACCGCTCTTCTCCAAGGGACCAGCAAGCGATTCTCCAGTGGTGACCTTCTGCTGGACATCATCTATGGCATCCATCAAGACGGTATTCCCCAGCGTATCGCGAACAATGTTCAAAGCTGAAAGGATTGGGATTCCAGCCGATGCCAAGGTGCCCAGTGTGCGCGTGAAGCGAGCCACGGCAACATCTCTGAGAAGGCGGCCAATCAGTGGCATTTTGAGCAAGAACAGATCCACTCTTCGCTGATTGGTTGCAAGCCCGATCCACTTCTTGTAGCCCAGAAGAATTCCGACCACAGCTAAGGCCATGAGCCACCACCAGTTACCAACAAAATCAGCCAGGCCAAGAAGGAATGCCGTGGGCCATGGCATGATGAAATTCGGCTGATTTTCGATGGGCTTCATCAGCATTGGAAGGATGACTGCGACCAGAACTGCAGTACTCACGGCCAGAAGTCCTGCCACAATAAGGGGATAGACAACCGCCCCGATAATCTCTCTTCGCAGTTCAATCGATCGGTCAAGCAGGCTCGCCAATTGGTGCAGGACTTCATCCATACGCCCAGACGCATCAGCGGCCCGAAACATACCAATGACCAGATCGTCAAAGGGTTCTCCGTATTCCTTTGCTGCGCTGAACAGAGGGGTACCTGCCTCGATCCGTTCAATCAGAAAGTCCATGATCACGGGCATTGCGGGGCCGCGCGCTTGTTCCCGAACCGTTCGCATTGCCTGCATCAGGGGAAGACCGGCTTCGAGGGCCGTGGCCAGCTCCCTGACGAAGTTCGCGAGCTCTGCTCGCTTGATCGTCGGCCGGTCTTTCCGTTTTGTAAAAAGACTGCCTGATCGGGCGCTGGTGCTCAACTCCACATTGATCGGAGTCAAACCACGGTCCCTGATGAGTCTCATGGCTTCCGCCTTGTCAGGCGCATGGAGGCTGCCGGTGGTCGCGGTCCCATCCTTGTTGATGCATTCGTATTTGAATGAAGGCATGGTAGGGGTTAGGCCTCGTCGACATCTTGGGTTGCTCTGAGGACCTCGTCAATGGAGGTCTCGCCGCGAGCTACTTTGGCAATTCCGTCATCCCGCATGGTTCTAAAGTCATCAGGGAGTGCGCCCTTGAGTTCAGCTACCGATGAGCTTTCCGCAATTGCAGCTCTAAGCGTGGAGTTCACTCGGATCAATTCGAAGAAACCCAATCGGCCATAAAATCCCTGGTTCCGGCAGGACTCACAACCATTCGATACAGGCATCTTGCCGTTGAGCAGGTCTCGTTCATCAGGGGTAAGTCGGTGGCTGAGATCTTCTGACAAGGGTGCCCATTCCATACATTCGGGGCAGAGTCGCCGGCCAAGACGTTGGGCCAGCAATCCTTCGAGGACACTTGCTGCGAGGTACGGTTCGGCGCCCATGTCAATCATTCTTCCAATTGAACTCAATGCGTCATTCGTATGAAGAGTGCTGAATACAAGGTGGCCTGTGAGCGCTGAGCGTATGACGATATCTATGGTTTCTGCATCACGTGTTTCGCCGACGAAGATGACATCTGGGTCTTGACGAAGAATGGCCCGCAGGCCCATAGCGAACGTAAGTCCTCGTTTCGGATTCACCGGTATCTGGTTGATTCCACCGAGTTCGTACTCGACTGGGTCTTCGATTGTGATGATCTTCTTTCGGGGGTCGTACAGCTTGCTGAGGCAGGCATACAGCGTTGTGGTCTTGCCCGAACCTGTGGGGCCGGTGACAAGCACCAGGCCATGTGGCTTGGAAATCAAGGTATCCATCGTGTCACGATGTTCCTGATCCATTCCAAGGGTTTTGAGCTGAAGCTGTATCGAACTCTTGTCCAGGATACGCATCACGACTGACTCGCCATACAAGGTGGGTACCGTCGACACTCGAATGTCAACCTTGCGGCCCTCGAAGCGAAGTGTGATGTGACCATCCTGTGGAACGTATCGTTCCGCGATGTTCATGCCGGCCATGATCTTGATTCGCCCGATCAGTGCGGGCTGGAGATGCTTGGGTGGAGGCGACTGCTCCGAAAGAACACCGTCCACTCTGTATTTGACCTTCAATTCTGATTCGAAGGGTTCAATGTGAACGTCGGACGTCCTGGATTGAATCGCCTCCAAAAGAAGAAGATTGACTAGGTTGATCAAGGTCGGTTCTTCCGCCATTCGGTGGATATCACCTGCCTCGATGGCATCTAGATTGTGCTCCAGCTCCGTGGAGGACGACATGCCGGATTCCGCCGCCAGGCTTTCAGCCATTCTCGCTGCGGTAGTGCCGTAGGTTCCCCGCATCAAATCACTGAAAGCGTCAGCTTCCAGGCCGACTCTGCGAATCGTCATTCCGGCAATCGCGCCGACTTCATCTGCTGCGGTGACATCGAGTGGATCTGCCATCGCAACCAGCAAGTGACCGTTCTCTCGTTCGATCGGAATGACGCGCAGTCGGACAGCTACGTCAGGTTCTATCAGTCGCGCAATTTCCTGCTCGATTTCCGGAGCTTTATCCAGCCACTCTATTCCAAGCAGACGGCATCTCTCAGCAAGCGCTTCGCCGTCGTCACTGCTGTTCGAGGTCTGAGTATCGAGGTCGATTTCGCTCATAAGTAGAAAGGGCCTGTCTTCTTATTATTGGGTTGGATTCTGACTCTGGGGAAGAGTGTTTCCCCCAACCGGTAGTTCCCTGGCTGGTTTCTGTTGTCTGTCAACACCACCTTTTCCCGAAGGGGGAAGATCAATTGTTGGGCCACTGGGCTGTCCAGGTTTACTTCGTTTGCCACCTATGTTCGATCTTGAAGACGGAGTGGCCCTGTTCTGATTTTGACGGACGTTGTTCATGGACATCGGAACCACTGCCGCCTGTTCTTTGTTCAGAACGCCCAGTATTTGCTGCCGGTAGTCTTCGACCATCTGATTCTTTTCGTCTTGAAGAGCGATGATTGCATCCGGTAGCTTCTGGATCCGAACAGTTTCCTTGTTTCGCCGGGCAATTGCTCTCTTCGCCTCGAGAATTGGAATCTCTGCTCCATAGGCCTTGTAGGCATCGATGAGCAATACATTTGCCGTCGCCAAATCGATTTCATACCTCGCCTCGATTGCATCTATCTGATCCGCCTGATCAGGAGTGAGGTCCTTCAATTTCCGGACTGATACCAGAAGGCGATCCACTCTTGTTTCTTCAAATACGGTAGGAAAACCGCTTGCCAAAACCGAGCGTCTGAACGAAATACTGGATTCCTCAGGGAGAACTGAAATGAGTTCGTCAATCACCTGCATGTGGTGGGCACAAACCTCCGACCGCATCACCCCGATTTTTCGAAGTGCGTTCAGTCCAGAGTCAGTGTCCTTCGAGATCATGGCGTCCTTCAGGACTTCCTGATACTTGTCCATAGTCTCTCTGCGCCGAGCCAGCGCTTGGTCAATTGCAATTTCATATTCAAGCAGTATTGGATCAATTGCCTGTTCGTCTGCGGGAGTCAGGTCAAGCTCTTGGATCGCCACGAAGATATTCATGGACTCCCCGGGAAGATTGCCTTGAGGAAGTTCCTTTTCTCTTCTCATCGCTCGCTCGAGGCTTGGCCATCTCTGGATCTGAAGCGGGCTGAGCTGGCCTTGGATATCAGCAATCAGAAGGCGCTTGAGCTCACGTTTTTCAGCTTCCCATTGTCGAATGGGGCGAAGTGCAATCTTCATTGCATTTTCAGGATCAGCCTGGAGCTCGTCCTTGAGACGGCTCATTCGGTCCCGGCATTCCTTGGTTCCAAGATCGAAGCTCACCTGATAGTCATCGAGGAGTATTTCCACGATTGGTCTCTGCCATTCCTCAAGGCGCAGATAATCGGCGTACAGCTGCATGTCACGTCGGTAGAAGTCTGGTCTGAAGACCTCGGTGAATCCAGCTTGGTCGCCGAATTGAGCTGAGGCGGGCTTTGCAGCCGTAGCCAGGAAGGTGAGTCCCAGGAGCATGCTCAGCGCAACTCTGCCGCTTCTAGCTCTGATACCGGTGCTCATTTTGCAAATCTCCAATGCTTCAACGGGTCTTGGAATTATCGGTGCCAAACAGAAAGCCGATTCTACAGGATCCGTAGAACGCACGGCTCCCCCCATTATGCGTGCATATTTTCATTTTCAGCAGGAATTCCACTGCTTCTCTGCCCTGCGGGATCCAGTCCTTCCGCCAGAGGTCAGCAAGTGCTCTTGATCGGCTCTAGCTGCTCACGGTTCTGTTTTCGATCCGCTTTTCCGAAACCGTCTGGACGATTCGATTCACAAAGATTCCTGGTGTGTGAATTTCGTCGGGATCCAGCTCCCCGGGTGCTACCAGGTGCTCCACCTCCGCTACCGTCATCTTGCCACAGGTCGCAACCATTGGATTGAAGTTGCGCGCGGTCTTCCTGAACACGAGATTCCCGTATTCGTCACCCTTCCAGGCCTTTACCAGGGCGAGGTCAGCACGAATTCCACGTTCCATCACGAACTGCTCCCCCTCGAAATCTCTCTGCTCCTTGCCCTCTGCAATGACAGTCCCTACTCCTGTTTTGGTGAAGAAGGCCGGTATGCCCGCACCACCTGCCCTGAGCCTCTCAGCCAGAGTGCCTTGAGGGTTGAATTCCAATTCCAACTCTCCCGACATGTACTGTTCTTTGAACAGGTCATTCTCCCCAACGTAGGAGCTGACCATCTTCGAAATCTGTCGCGTTGCCAGCAGCAAACCCAGTCCCCAGTCATCGACTCCGGCATTGTTGCTCACAGCCGTGAGCCCGACAACGCCACTGTCTCGCAGAGCGATGATCAATTCCTCCGGGATGCCACAGAGGCCAAAGCCTCCGACGGCAACCGTCATTCCATCAGTCGTGATTCCCTCAAGCGCATCCTTGGGGGTGCCAAATATCTTGCTTGCCATGGTCTCTCCTCGCGAGCCTCGGGCTGATGGCTCGGTCTTCTCAGAGAGCAGTGTACAAGCATGAATTCTGTTCGTGGAATGCAGTACAGCCGATGATTTCACTCATTCCATTAGTTGTTAGATGGCATAGCCAGGTTTCGGTGAATTTCGGGCCTTGGATCATCCAGAATCGAACGAATTTTCCTGATCGCCTTGTTCTGGATTTGGCGGACTCTTTCCTTGGTCACTCCAATGATTTGGCCTACCTGTTCAAGGGTCAATGCTTTACGGGCACTGGGTTCGGCCTCGTCAGTGATTCCAAAGCGAAGGCCAATGACTGAAAGCTCGACATCTGAGAGTCTCGCATCATTGTTCAACACAATGTGCTTCACTTCGTCCGCACATTCTCGCTCGTGCGTCGCTCGAAGCGTCTCAAGGTGATCCGACTTCTCCAGAGTGCTGTCGAATTCCGTTGGAAATCGCTGTCGGTATCGGGTGTTCTTCATGCCTTGTCGGCTGAACGACTTCAGAATAGCCCGGCATGCATATGTGGAGAACTTAAAGCCTCTTTCGCAGTCGAACTTATCAACCGAACGAAGCAACGCCATGTTGCCTTCGCTGACAAGGTCGGAAAAGTCGACGTCGCTCAACTTCACTCTTTTCGCCATGGCCAGGACCAGGGCAAGGTTGGTCTCAGCTATTTGTTCTCGGTAGCGCTCGGCAACGTAGTACCAGTGCAGGAGTTCACGCTTGACTGACTCGGAAGGGCGTCTTCCTCCAAGCTTGGCCTGAATCTTCGCTTGAAGATGTCTGGCATAATTGAACTTCAGGAAGAGAATTCGCTCCTGTGCCTGGGTCAGCACCACTGATGCTTTTCTGCTTGGCTTTTGAGCTCCCTTGGCCTTGGTTCCCGCGTCATTCATCAGCGGTCGATACCAGGAGACGTCCGGCTTCTCTACTTCCGGAGAGTCTTTGTAAATCGTTTTGCTTGCATTTCTCTTCGTAAACTCCGGTGATGAGATGTACGAGATCTCCTTGGACAGCAGTCTTGAGACTGTCTCATTTTCCCGAGTCGTCAGTGAGACCCCGGAGTTGGCTGTGAGTGAGTGATCTTCGCTCTTCGAATCCTCGCTCCCGAAACTCGATACCGACAATGGGGCGGTCGAAGGATCATGCTCAGCTCTCAGGCCTGACTTCTTTGCCGAAGATCGTCTTTGCAGAGGAGAGTTCGTTTGAAACATTGTGTTGTCCATGATGTGGGCAGCTCCTGATATGGGGACACGACAGCCGACGTGATTCACGCCGTAGAGTGATGTCCCCATTCGTCGAGCCACCCAAATGCCGTCGATGTGCTCACACTTCACCTTGTGCTCTCCGTCAGCGTGTACTGCTGTTGGAGCAAAGCTTTACGTGATCTGTTACGACGGCCGCAGTGGGGTGGTTCGTCCGCAACATCGTTCTTGATATGAGTTACGCAGCAATGGGTTGCGCAGATTTCATTTATCCTGAGGATTCTGCCGGAGCGGCTGGCTTGCCGTGTCACAAGTCCATTTCATGAATGGATTTATGTTATTCGGACCTTGGCGCTCTTTTTCGCATTCAGCAGCGCTCAAGCTTTACTCAGCGGTTCCACTGGAAAGGTCGTAGATCCAGCCTTCACTGGCTCGGTCCCACTGAAGCACTTCTCCTTCAGTGAAGAAGAGCTTCAGCTCCCTTCCGGCACTTTCAGGCGAGTCCGAGCCATGAATCAGATTGAATGAATTGGAGACCCCGAAATCACCTCTGATCGTCCCCGAAGCCGCTTGAGATCCAAATGTGGCTCCCATCATGCTTCGACAGACAGCAATCGCGCCATTTCCTCGCAAGGCAAGGACCAGAACAGGGGAGCTGGTCATGAAATTGACCAAGCTGGCGTAAAACGGTCTTTCAACGTGATCCTTGTAGTGCTCACTGGCGAGTTCCTGGGAGATCTTCATGAACTTGCCACCAACAACCTGGAGGCCCTTGTCCTCAAACCTCGAAATGATTCGTCCCATGAGGCCTCTTTGCACGGCGTCGGGCTTGAGAATGATGAGTGTCGTTTCCATGGTTCTGAGTCTCCTGGGATTGATGGGTCAAACGGGTCGAAATCATACCGGATTTTCTTGATCAGAGACCCATGAACTTCCTTCGGTTAGGATTCTTCTGGTCGTGCTCGGCAAGGAGGTCGAGTATCCCCCGGAAGGGCTGGTGAGCTTCTCATCGCCCAATCCCTGCACGGCGAATCCGAGTGGTTGATTCCGTCATTCGCAGGTCATCCAGTGAGCATACCCAGTACCGTGCCAGCTACAGACAAGACAAAGCAACCCGACCGCAAGAAGAAGGGTTCCACACGTGGAAGCACGGCTGAGGAGATGGCTTCTCGCCAGCGTGAGATCTCTGTCAGTGAATTCTTCGCCAAAAACCGGCATCTGCTTGGATTCGATAATCCACGCAAAGCCATGCTCACTACGGTCAAAGAAGCAGTTGACAACGCATTGGATGCATGTGAAGAAGCCAATATTCTTCCAGATCTTCATGTGGAGGTCCTGCAGCTTGGTGAGACTCGTTTTCGAATCACCATTCGAGATAATGGTCCAGGAATTGTTCGCAAGCAGATCGAGAACATATTCGGCAAGCTTCTGTACGGTTCCAAGTTTCATCGACTGAAAATGAGCAGAGGGCAGCAGGGGATTGGAATCTCTGCTGCCGGAATGTACGGATTGATGACTACAGGGCAGCCGGTCGTCATCGTCACAAAGACGTCGAAGCGAAAACCATCTCACGAAGTGGTCCTGAAGATGGATACTTCCAAGAACCGTGCAGATGTGGTGAGTGAAACTGAGAAAGCATCGGCGGATGAGCTCTTCCCAAACGGGAGCGGAACCCAGGTCTCAATTGAATTGGAAGGCCGATATCTCAAAGGCCGACAATCGATCGGTGAATATCTTGAGCAAACGGCCATTGCCAATCCCCATGCTTCCATTACCTACCTGAGCCCAGGGAACGAACGATCTGATTTTCCGCGTGGGGTCCAAGAACTGCCGCCCGAGCCCTCGGAGATAAAACCTCACCCAAAGGGTATTGAGCTTGGGACCCTTATTCAGATGCTCGAGCGCACATCGTCAACACAGCTTGGTGCGTTCTTCAAGAATGAATTCTGCCGGGTTGGTCCCAATGTCGCTAAGGAAATCTGCAGACGGGCGGAGTTGACTGATCGCACCTGGATCAAACAGGTCGAGCATCAAGACGCGGAGAAGCTCTACGAGGCCATCCAGCAGGTCAAGATCATGTCTCCGCCAACGAACTGCCTCGTTCCAATCGGCAGCAAGGCTCTGCTCGCTGGACTGCTCAAAGAAGTTGAGGCAGAGTTTTTTACCGCTTCTTGCAGGCCACCCACTGTATACCGAGGAAATCCATTCCAGATTGAGGTTGGTATCGCCTACGGAGGTTCGCTCCCCGGTGATGAGCTTGCTCGTGTTCTGAGGTTCGCAAATCGCGTTCCGCTTCTCTACCAGCAATCAGCGTGTTGTTCGTTCAAGGCCGCCATGGAAGCATCCTGGAAAAACTACGGTCTGACCCAGTCGCGGTCCAGCCTTCCCTCTGGACCCCTTGTGATCATGATCCACATGGCTAGTGTTTGGGTTCCATTCACTAGCGAGTCCAAGGAAGCGATCGCTGACTACGATGAAATCCGCAAGGAAATGAAGCTCGCTCTGCAGGAGTGTGGCCGCAAACTTGGAACGTACTTGCGTCGTCGGATGCGGATGAAACGCGAATCCCAGCGACGAGATGTCTTCGCACGATATATCGGTGAGATTTCTCGAAGTTGTGAAGCAATCACTGGAACCGAAGCAGGTCTCGTCTATGACGCGTTGCTCAGACGAGCTGAGTCCAAGACCGCTGAGGCCGACAATGTGCTCGATGACGAAGGTCGGGTTGTCGATGATGGAGGAGCTCTGGCCAGGGACGGAGATGTGGTCATCCGAGATGTTTCTGGGCCGATGGATCCAGATGAAGATCTCTTTGGTAACTCGGATGCAAGTCCCCCAAAAAAGAAAAACGCAGCAAGGGCTTTGAAGAAGCGTGCGGTAAGCAAGCCGAGGAAGTCAGGCAAATAAAACATGGCCAAGAAAAAGACTGCTTCAAAAAAAACAACAAAGACCTCGGCAAGGGCCTCTGCCCCTTCGCGGAAGAAGAAGACTTCTAGGAAAACCGCTACCAAGAAGGCAGCAACCAAGAAGAAGGTGTCCCGGTCCAAGGGAAGCCCCCCCGTCCGCAAGGAAGGCAAGATTCTCAAGAAGCGCGCCAAGTCCCCAACGGGCCTTTCCACCAAAGATCGAAACAAGTTCACCATCTCTCGGATTAATGAGCTGGCTACTGAAGTAGTCGATTCGAGTCTGGCCGAACAGGATCCGTTCATGGAGGTCCCTACCCGGGCAGTCTCCAATATGCGCTTCAATCGCGCCAAACGCATTCTGGAAATGGGGTCAAATACTCAGCGGCGAGAATTATTCAATCTCAATCAAGCTCGAAAGTTCATGCAAACCTTGCTCCTCGCCAAGGGCTGCAAGGACCTTGTCGAAGTAGGAAAGACGCTGAGTCTTCGCGGCATGTACTACAAGAGTTTGCACACCATTCAGGGAACCAAGGAGAAGACTTTCGACGAGCAGTCGGAATCAGACACCATCCTTGAAGACATCGAAGTGACTCTGGCTACATTGCGAGAGGATTTGCATGTGTTCGCCAAGAAGCGCGGCACCATGGTCGGAAATATCACGGTGTTTGACAAAGGTGACGAAATCAATTGCCGAAGGATGGGCAGTGGCGGTTATGCAATACCTTCGATCTGCGAGCCAAATGTCATCAAGTTTGGCAAGTCGGAAGCCAAGTTTGTTCTTCACGTAGAGAAAGACACTGTCTGGAGTCGTTTCAACGAAGATCGGTTCTGGGAGACGCATAATTGCATTCTTACCGAAGGTTCCGGGCAACCCCCACGAGGTGTCCGTCGCCTGCTGCACCGGCTGCATAATGAACTGGGTCTCCCCATCTATTGCCTGCTTGATTGCGATCCTTGGGGTCACTACATCTACAGCGTGATCAAGCAGGGATCCATCAACCTTGCCTATGAAAGCGAGCGTATGGCTGTTCCCGAGGCAAAATATCTTGGCATACGTGCTGTCGATTACGAGCGGTGTGGTCTTTCAGATGATGTAAAAATTGCCTTGAGTGATCGAGACCGTACTCGCGCCAAGCAAATCGCTGAGTACCCATGGTTCAAGGACCGTCGGCACTGGCAGACTGAAATCAAGAAGATGCTGGGTAACGGATTCAAGATGGAAGTGGAGTCCCTCATCACCAAGGATATTTCCTACGTCACCGAGGAATACGTCCCGGAACGCCTGCGTCAGATGGACTTCCTTGATTGACCGGGGTCTGTGGAACTTTCGGTATCCGTGGGGCCATCAATCGGGATCCTAATGGTGAAGTCACTTCCCTGTCCCGGCACAGAGTGAACCTCGATTCTGCCTCCGTGCTCCTCAACAATTCGTTGAGTGGTCGGCAGTCCCAATCCTGTTCCCCCTGATTTCGTGGATACATACGGTCTGAAGATCGATTCCAGTTGGTCCGGGGTAATCCCTTTCCCCTGGTCGATGACATGAATTCCAAGCTCTCCCGCACTGTGTTCAAGCCTCACCAGAAGCTCTTTGTGCTCCTTCTCAAGCCCTTCCATGGATTGGAGGGCATTGATGAGTAGGTTGAGAATCGCCTGCTTCAGCAGACTGTCGTCGACCCGGGCCATAAGTGAATCAGATTGGAAGTCCTCGCGCAGCAATACGCCGGCACGTTCGCATTGTGGATGGAAGAAATCCACCAGCTGGTCCACCAGCACCTTGACATCAGTTGAGGTTGGATCCAGTTTCATCCGACCGGCAAAGCGGAGGAAATCCTCGAGGATTTCTCGAAGTCGTTCTGCTTCCCTCTGAAGCGCGTCCGTTCTGCGGCCTATTCTCTCGGAGTGTTCGTCTTTGATATTGGACTCATCAACTTCCTCCTTGAGGAGTTGCGCATTGAGTACCACTGTCGACAGCGGGTTTTTAATCTCATGAGCCAGTCCGCCGGTCATCGAACCAAGTTCCGCAAGTCGCTCTGCCTTGGCGGCACGACGTTCTGCTGCACGGGCCTGCAACTCTCGTCGTTTCAGCCTGAAATGCAGAACAACCGCCGTGACTACTGCGGCTACCAGCGAGGCCACAAGTACAGCTTCAATGCCGAATTTCATCGGGTAAACCGCCTGTCATGGCTGAAATGGACTGACTCGGACTGCAGTCAGTCCGTGGTCGAACCGACGCTGGATCGGTCCAGGGCCTTGGCATGTGTCGCCGACCATCCCTTGTCGCCCTGTGTGGCACTGTAGACCACACGCTCTCCGTCCTTAAGTGTCCGGAACCCGGATTCCTGATCGATTACGGAGAAATGGACGAAGATGTCCTGGTTTTCAGGGCCCACAATGAAGCCGAAGCCCTTGCGGGCATCAAACCACTTCACTTCGCCCTCAACGGTCTCCAGGGTATTGATCTTTCCCGTCTCAGTCATGTCCGCTGCACCGCCTCAAATGAACTTGGATCCTGTTAGCCCGGTTTCAACTATCTCAAACAGTTTGAACATTTCTTCCCACATATGCAAGTGCTCTGGGAAAAAACAACAGGCGCCCTTCTGGCGCCTGTTGTTTTAAATTTACATCATTGAGTTCTAATAAGGGATTTCAAAGGGGGGGAATCAGTTCTTTTCGCTTGCAACTGCCTCTCCCATAAGGGCCTTGCGAGAAACCTTGATTCTGCCGTTTTCGTCGACGTTGATTACCTTGACCTTGATGACGTCGCCCACGGAA
Organism: Planctomycetes bacterium TMED75; assembly: GCA_002171655.1. Taxonomy (GTDB): domain Bacteria; phylum Planctomycetota; class Phycisphaerae; order Phycisphaerales; family SM1A02; genus UBA8087. The sequence continues at coordinate 54,962 of NHEC01000014.1, read as the reverse complement.
ACAACTTTTTCCACGTTTTCTACATAGCCGGAATCCAATTCCGAGATGTGGCACATGGCGTCAGTTCCCGGTGCCAGCTCGACGAAGCACCCAAAGTCCTTGGTTGAGACCACCTTGGCGTCGTATACAGACCCGACCTTGATTTCGGCTCCCAGTGCTTCCACTTCCGCACGGGCCTGCATGCCACCCTCGGCGTTGACGCTGGCGATGAAGACAGTGCCGTCTTCCTCGACATCCACCTGAGCGCCCGTCCGTTCCTGAATGGAGCGAATGGTCTTGCCTCCAGGGCCGATGAGCTTGCCGATCTTGTCCGGATCGATCTTCACGGTCATGATTCTTGGTGCATACTTCGAGATATCTTCGCGAGGCTCGGGAAGTACCGACTTGATCTGATCGATGATCTGAAGCCGACCGGTCTTGGCTTTCTCAAAGATCACGGCGACCTCATCCAGGTCCAGGCCTCTCGCCTTGAGGTCGAGCTGAATCCCGGTGATGCCGTCGACAGTACCTGAAACCTTGAAGTCCATTTCGCCGAAGAAGTCCTCTTCACCCAGGATGTCCATCACATGAGTGACCTTTCCTTCGGAAGAGGTGAATCGACCAACTGAGATGCCTGCACAGATGTTGATGATCGGAACTCCAGCGTCCATCAGTGCGAGGCAGCCTCCACAGACCGAGGCCATTGAAGAGGACCCGTTTGATTCCGTGATGTCGGAAACCAGTCTGATGGTGTAGGGAAAATCTTCACTGGAAGGAAGGATTCCGAGAAGTGACTTCTCTGCAAGTGAGCCGTGGCCCAGCTCTCGTCTGCCCGGTCCCATGATCCGTCCGGCTTCTCCGGTGCAGAAGGGGGGGAAGTTGTAGTGGAGATAGAACTTCTTGGCATATTCCGGCATCAAGCCGTCCACGATCTGTTCCCCCTTGAGAGTACCAAGAACGCAGGTCACGAGGCTCTGAGTTTCACCTCGCTGGAAGAAGGCTGATCCATGTGTTCTGGGGAAGATGGAGGGTTCCATCTCGATGTCTCTAATCACATCCAGTCCACGCCCTTCAGCTCTGATCCCGTGTTCGGCGATGAGCATGTGGGTGATCTTCTTCTCAAGCTTGCGGAACGACTCGACCGCGTCCTTTCTGCGGGTTTCAGCGTGCTTGTAGCTGACGTAATCGCCACCTTCGGGGAGAGCGAAGTGCTCATGCAGGACCTTCTCACGAAGTTCTGCAACCTTGTCGTTGCGGATCTGCTTTCCTTTGAGCTTACGTGCTTCGACGAGTTCGTCATAAATCGCACTCTTCACGACGTCCATGACATCTTCACTGGGCAGCGCAAGTTTGCCCATGCGCTTTTCAGGAGCATTGCACTTCTCTCGCAGTTCCTCGATCAACTCCAGAATGGGGTTGATACCTTCCTTGATGCCAAATTTCATGGCCTCGATGAGATCTGCTTCGCTGATCTCAGCGGCGCCAACCTCAATCATGTTGATCCCGTCCTTGTGACCCGAAAGGACCAAGTCGAGATCACTGAACTCAATTTGGGCTTGGGAAGGGTTGAGGACGAATTCGGCACCCGCATCAGTGTAGATTCGTGCGATTCGAACCGTCGCGATGGGGCCCTCGAAGGGGGCATCCGAAATGTGTGCTGCTGCCGAAGCTCCACAGCAAGCCACCACGTCGGCATCGTTCTGGCCGTCATGGGACATCACCCAGCATTGGATCTGCACTTCATCAATGAAACCATCTGGAAACAGTGGACGCATTGGGCGGTCCATCATTCTCATGGTGAGGATTTCTTTTTCGCTTGGAGCGCCTTCGCGCTTGCGGAACCCGCCTGGGAACTTGCCGCCGGCGCTGAGCTTTTCCCGATAATCGCATTGGAGGGGGAAGAAGTCGAGTCCTGGTCGTGGGTCTGCCCGGACGCAGGTTGAAAGCACTGCAGTCTCGTCGTAGCTGATGATGACAGCTCCGGAAGCCAGCTTGGCTACCCGTCCTGTCTCCATCCGCATCATACGGCCGCCAATTTCTCGTTCTACAACGGTCTTGGTCATGGTGTACTCCTGTTAAGTGACCCTTGGCCACCTCTGGCATGAGACGAAATTCTGTCTAGTCTGATGCCTCTTGAAACCACGAACCCCGGCAGAAGGCGGAGTGCACAGGCGTTCAATCGCTGATGCGATCCGCCCACTGCCGATTCGTGGCATGTGTGAATGCATGCTCCGGGTACGTCCGGAACCAATGCAATTTACTTTCTGAGTCCCAGCTTCTTGATCAGTTCGAGATAGCTCGGTCGATTGGTTCTGGCCAGATACCTCAAGAGCCGATTACGGCGTCCCACAAGCATAAGCAGGCCTCTTCGGCTCGCGTGATCCTTGTGGTTGTTCTTAAAGTGGCCCTGGAGTGCATTGATCCGCTCTGAGAGAACGGCAATTTGCACTTCTGGAGAACCCGTGTCTGTTCCGGCTCGGCCATGTTCACTGATGAGCTCGGATTTCTTCTGTTGGGTGATGGTCATGTTGGATCCGTCTGGTCTGTCCACATCTGGTGGACAGGTGTTCCGCGCCTGCGGAAGCTTGTTTTTGTATTTTCCAATGGATCGAGAAGGATACCGCGGGGGGTCTCCCATGGCAAGGAACCGATTCCAGCAGGACTCTGCTTGAGGCGACTGATAAACTACCTTCATGTCCACCAACCCAGATCAAGCCCAGAATGGGCATTCAGAGCCGTCCTTAGCGGAAACCGCTGATTCCTATGCCCTGACTGAGGCACAAATCGCTCAGGGAGGAGGAGAAAAGGGGGCCTCCAGGCAGCATGCCCATGGTCGAATGACCGCCCGGGAGCGGATCGAAGGCCTGCTGGATGCAGGGACCGTTCCCATGGAGCTCGGCATGTGGGCCGCCTGGGGCATGTATCAGGAATACGGCGGTGCACCGGGTGCAGGTGTCGTAGTCGTGGTCGGTCAAGTCGGTGGCAGGCTCTCCATGATCATTGCCAATGATGCGACGGTGAAAGCGGGGGCCTTCTTCCCCATGACGTGCAAGAAGATCATTCGTGCACAGCACATCGCACAGCGTGCGAAGCTGCCCCTGATCTACCTCGTCGATTCGGCTGGTGTCTTCCTGCCACTCCAGGAGGATGTCTTTCCTGATACTGACGACTTCGGCCGCATCTTTCGTAACAACGCGGTCCTTTCCGCTCAGGGTATCCCCCAAATCGCTGCGATCATGGGCAACTGTGTCGCGGGTGGAGGCTACCTTCCCGTTCTTTGCGACACGCTTCTCATGACCGAAGGCAGCGGTTTGTATCTTGCGGGTCCCGCTCTGGTGAAAGCGGCTATCGGCCAGGAGGTGGATTCCGAGGAACTTGGCGGGGCCTCCATGCACTCTGAAATTTCTGGAACCGTTGATTTTCACGAGCCTGATGATGAGCACTGTCTCACGCGCATTCAGCGCCTCATGCTTGCATACAAGTCGGTTCCTGTGGTGGGGGATCCTCCCTTTGAGGTGTCAGAGCCTCGACGCAAGCCGGAGGAGATCTACGAAGTATTCACAAGTACTCCTGGCAGTCAGTACGACATGGAAGAGCTGATTGACTGCTTTGTCGACGGTGATTCGGCTGATGTCTACCGTGCAGAATATGGACAGTCACTTTTGTGCTGCTATGCCAGAATTGGTGGGAGACCTTGCGGAATCGTTGCTAATCAAAAGAAGATGACTCAACGTAAGATGCCCGGAGGTAAATCGGGGCCAACCAGCTCCATGAACATGCCCGCAGTGATCTACGACGACAGCGCAGATAAGTCTGCACGCTTCATCATGGACTGTAATCAAAGAGGAATCCCCCTCGTATTTATCAGTGATACGACCGGATTCATGGTTGGTCGTGACAGCGAACAGGGGGGAATCATTCGGTCTGGGGCGAAAATGGTCAATGCAATGGCCAACTGTGTGGTGCCGAAGATCTCTTTGATCCTCAATTCCAGCTACGGGGCGGGGAATTATGCAATGTGCGGTCGCGCATTCGACCCATTGCTCACCCTTGCCTGGCCTGGTTCGAAGTGTTCGGTGATGGGCGCTGCCCAAGCAGCAAGTACCCTGCTTCAGATCGATCTTTCTGCTCGAAAAAGACGGGGTGAGGAGGTTGATGAAAACATGCGGGCCGAACTCCTCAAGGCGATTTCTGATTCCTATCATGAACAGCAGGACATTCGATACGGAGCTGCCCGCGGCTGGCTCGACCGGATCATTGATCCGGCCAAGACACGTTTCGAACTTTCCTTCGCACTTCAGGTTGCAGAGCGCGCGGACCTCGAAGGCAAGTTCAATACCGGCGTGCTTCAGACGTAGGACCAGACTGTGGATTCCATTCTGCTCGCAACATCAAATCCTCACAAGCTTGTCGAAGTCACTGAAATACTCAGTCCACTCGGTCTCGTCGTGTTGGGGCTGGGTGATGTTGGTGTGACCATTGCAGAGCCAGTTGAGGATGCACCGACTTTCGAAGGCAATGCCCGCTTGAAGGCCTGCTACTACGCCAAGGCAACCGACCAACTGTGTCTGGCTGATGACTCGGGGCTCGAAGTGGACGCACTTGATGGTGCGCCGGGTGTGTTCTCTGCGAGGTACTCTGGAGTCACCGGCTCTCGTGAAGAGCGCGATCAAGCAAACAACCTCAAGTTAGTCGCGCAATTACATGGCGTTCCTGAATCCGGTCGGAGTGCACGTTTCGTCTGTGCAATGTGTCTGGCCTCCCCTGACGGGGCGGTACTCGCCGAATCCCGAGGCACATTTGAGGGCGTAATCATCGATGAGCCACGCGGAACCAATGGATTTGGTTACGACCCACATCTTCTGATTCCCGAAATTGGAAGAACCAGTGCTCAGCTGGATCCAGAGGACAAGAATGCTCGTTCCCACCGTGGTCACGCCACCCGTCAGATTGCAAATCTCATCAGTGATCTCGACAAGGCTTGATCTTTATGGCCAACAGATCTCTCCCAATACTCATGCCGAACTTGCCTTGGCAGAAATACAGTTGCCATGGTTGTGGTGATTGCTGCAGAGACTTCACGGTTCAGCTCAGAGAGCGGGATCTCAAGAAGCTGTCTGAGCAGGGGTGGACTGAGCGGTTGGGAGGCGAAGTCGTTCAGTCCTTTCGAGGGCAGTCTTATCTGTCTCGAAAAGATGATGGATCATGCATATTTCTCGACCCTCATGGCTTATGCAAGATTCATGCTGAATTCGGCTTTTCTGAAAAGCCCATTGCGTGCCAAGTCTTTCCGTTCAACATTGCCCCTGACGCATCTGGAATCAAAGTCGGCCTCAATTTTCTCTGCAAGAGTGTTCAGCGTAATGAAGGCAGCGCGTTGGGCACTCATCAAAAGGACATCCGCCGCTTTATTCGGGCCATTCCCGAACTTGCTCGGCCTGCCCCTGATCCACCTCTTGCATCCGGGGAGTCCGCTGCCACTCGATCAGAGGTAGCGAAGCTCGTGGATTCTCTTGATCATTGGTTGTCGCGATCGGATTTAGATTTTTCCAACCGGCTCGATGGGCTGGCATTCATTTCCACGTGTCTCGGTGATGCCACACTGAAAAACGTACGCAATGAACGTTTCTCAGATCTTCTGGACACCCTCTTTTCGGTTCTTGAAGAAGAACTTCGCCTCCAGCCTCCCTCGGCTGCTTCCCGGCGCCAGGACCGTCTGCTCAGGCAGGCAGTTTTCACCCGTACTGAAGATCCCAGGATTGGTACAGGAAAAGGCAGAGTTCGTTCCACGCTCTCCCAGTTAAAGCGGAGTAGGGCAATGCGGCTTGGTCGGGGCAAGACTCCATTTCTTACCGCAGAGTTGCCCGTTGGGGTGGATTTTCGAACGGTAGGTGGTGTGGCTGGTTGTGAGGAAAGTCTGGATTCAGTCTCAATCGCTGAGCTATTCACTCGATATCTTCGAGCCACATTGCATTCAGGCCGAGCATGGGGCAGTGCCTATTACGGGTGGTCGGTGACTGATGGCTTGCAGGCTCTGGTCCTCAATGCGGCATGCATCCTTTGGATTGCCAAGCTGAATTCTGCTTCCGCATCTCGAACCGTCGCTTCGCTTGAAGATTATCAGCGTGCAATCGGAAGGGTGGATCGCCAATCCGGCAGAGCTCCCTGGCTGGGAAATCCCGTAGAGCGCGTTCGTCTGAACTACCTCAGGATGGACCACGGTTTTCGGCGTTTGATCTACAGCTACCTTTGATCTTTACCCTATCGCCGCGCTTGCCTTGTGTTCTCTTCGCCCTCGAATCAGTCGGGGCAGAGACCATGCCGCAGCCAGGATTCCAAACGGGATGATTGCCAGGAATTCTCCGGCGGATTCCACCAGAGCCAGTTGTGCTGCCATTGCTTCTACGCTTTCCCCCTCGAATGCACCTGCAGCCAGATAGGGGGTCAGCATCATCAGTGTCCACTCTCTCCATCCCACTCGTCCCAATGGATTAAAGCTGAGCATGAGTGCTGCGACTGAGAGAATGATGACGTTCCGAATGCCCAGATCAATATCGAGGATTTCTGCCGCAAACCCCATTCTGACGGTATTGCTTGCCAGGACCAGCAGCCTGCCTACAAGCCCGGCAATCAGGGCTTGTGAATCTCCCAGCATCTTCTCCTTGCCCTTGCAGAATCTCTGCACAGCTCCGATCTGGGCGGCAAACCAGAGAATGATTCCACTGACAAGCAGGAACAGCGCAGTCAACAGTGACAGAAACAGCATGCTCCCACTTGAGAGCAGTGTTGCTGCGACTACGGATCCTACACATGCCAGTGTGGTGACGATGATGGCAGCAAACCACCCAACAATCGCGATCAGCTTCACGTGATCCACTCGCGCGTGATACGTCACTCGAAAAATCGTACCCAGCCGAATTGGTGCATAGTTGAGGAATGCCGCCGTCATGTTCACGCACTGAACCTGCATTGGCTTGAGCTTCTGATAGGGACGTAGTACCGCCCAAAAGACAAACCCGTCGATGATGGTGCTCACCAGGCCAAAGCCAATGAGCCCGACAATGAGCCTCGGCTCAGCCTCCGTGATTGCGCTCCAATCCCCTGAGCTCGACCACGCAGTCTGTATGCAAAGATAGAGCAGGCCAATCCCGATGAGAAACCCAATCACCTGGAAGGTCATCTGTCGACCCGAAAGCATTTTGTTCTTGGAATCGGATGTGTGGCCGCTACTCATCTTTTTCGGTTTCCAACCAAGGCTTCCCGGGTCATGACGTACACCGCTCTGAAGCCATCTTTAGCCCCAATCTTTTTCCCCTCTTGGAAGTTTCTTGGGTTGTAGCTCACGGGATGATTGATCGGTTTGACTCCATGTCGCGCAAGTGCTGCTGTGACTTGTGGCTCTATTCCAAAGCGATCTTCTGTGAGCTCGTTCAAGATCCTTTCTATACAGCTGATTCGAAACATCTTGTAGCAGCATTCCATGTCCTGGACTCTAAGGCCCGTCAATCGGTTGCTCAGCCAGGTCAGGAATTGATTGACGGACTTATGAAGAAAGCCCATCGGAGAGTCTCTGGTTCCGGCATCAAATCTGTCCCCATACACCACATCTGATTGAGTGTTCGACTCAAGCAGCCGGATCATCTCGGGTAGATCCTCCGGGTCGTATTCAAGATCTGCATCTTGGATGACAAGGCAGTCAGAATGATGAGATTCCAAAAGGACCTCACTCATTCCTCTCCGAATAGCAGCACCCTTTCCAAGATTGCTTGGCTGCTCGATCAGATCCAGGGCAGAAAATTCTTCTGCAAGAGACCGAATGATCTCAACGGAATTATCTCCGGAGCTGTCATCAACGACAATGACTCTGATTCGCCAATCAGGTGCCCAGTTCGCCTTGTAGAGATTTCGCACACATTGCTCGAGCGTTTGCTGCTCATTGAAACACGGAATGACTACATGCAGGGTTGGCACAATCGGGTATCCCTGGACTTTCCCGATCAGCCCTCGTCGTTTTCGCCACCGGCGATCGAGTTTCTCATCCCGGTGTCTGAGATGACATTCTGCATCTTGTAGTAGTCCATGACGCCGAGGCGTCCAGATCGGAATGCTTCCGCGAGGGCCTTTGGTACTTCAGCCTCAGCCAGGATCACGATGGCACGGTTCTTCTGTGCTTCGGCCTGGTGTTCAGCTTCCTGCGCAACCGCGAGGGCTCTCCTCTGTTCCGCCTCGGCCTGATACCGCTTGGTGTCCGCTCCAGCTTGATCCGCCTGGAGATTCGCTCCGATATTCTCGCCTACATCAATGTCCGCAATGTCGATCGAAAGAATCTCGAATGCAGTGCCCGAATCGAGTCCCTTGGCGAGCACGGTTTTGGAGATGTTGTCGGGATTTTCCAGTACGTCCTTGTAGGTGTTCGAAGAACCGATCGCCGAAACGATGCCTTCACCCACTCGGGCCACAATCGTTTCTTCGGTGGCTCCACCAACCAGTCGTGCAATGTTGGTTCGCACCGTAACTCTGGCCTTTGCTCTGAGCTGGATCCCGTCCTGAGCCACGGCTGCAATCGTCGACTTATTCCCAACCTCCTGGCTTGGACAATCGATCACTCTGGGATCGACGGAGGTCTGCACTGCGGCAAGTATGTCTCGACCCGCTAGGTCGATTGCGGTGGCGTTTTCCCAAGACAGATCGATCTTGGCTTTGTCTGCAGCAATCATTGAACGAACCACTCGACTCACGTTTCCGCCTGCCAGGTAGTGGGCTTCCAGTTGATTGGTTGGGAAGTCCAAGCCGGCCTTCTTCGCTGAAATTCGATTCAGAACCACCACGTCTGGTTTGACCTTGCGCAAGCGCATTCCGATCAGACTGGCAAATGAGACCGAAGCATTTGAAAGAAGTGCTTGAAGCCACAGCGAAAAGAACTGGCCGAGTATGAGGACAACCACCAGGACGACGACGCCACCAATTCCAATGAAGACCCATTCCAGTCCACTTAGGGCGATCAGGTAGGTGTTTCCGTCTGCATTCATCTCGTTCGTACTCCAGCTTTATTTTCTTGCACAACTTCTGTGATCTCAGCCGCTTGGCGAGTTGACATTCTACTCTCTCTGATCAATCAGGGTCTGCCAGATGTCTGACCTTGAGTTGATTGTCGTAAGCATCGACTACTTCTACGCTTTGGCCCAGCTCAATGACTTCCCCTTCGGCGATGGCGTCGAGGCGTTCGTTTTCAATTCTCACGAATCCCACCGGTCGGAGTGTCGAATCCGCAATCCCGATCTTGCCGATCATCGACTTGATCCGGTCTGCTCGAATCAGCCGAGCCTGCTCACTACGTACTATTGATTCCTCATCATCCGTGCCCTCGGTATCTGCCCCAAGGATCAGCTTGTGACCTATCGCCGATCCACGCCACACCTTGAGCCCCCAGTACAGGGATACCGGAATGAGTATGAAATATGCGAGCAGCAGCGCAATTCCCAGCATCCCGTCAAACATAAACATCACCACCACCGCGGCAACCAGGGTACTTGCTGAGAGAAGAGCCAATACTCCGCCTGAGGGAAGAAAGACCTCAAGCAAGAAGAGGATGACACCTGCCAGCAGGAGCGCGATTGCGATAAGAAGAAGGCCTCCATCCGGAGCTTCGGCAGCCATGGCTGAGTTCCCTATTGTGGACGTATCCTGGATGGCTGCGACAAGGAAGCAGGTGAATGTCGTCATCATTGATCCGGGCTCTCCTTCGTACTCGGGGGAACGTCGAGCGGCTCGACTTCCAGTTCTTCTCCGAAGCGATTTACCACCTTAACCGGTGTGCCTTCGGCAACCCACCCTCTGTTCGATCGTGCGTCATGGATGATTCCGCGAATCCTCACCTTTCCAGTGGGTCTCAGGTCGGTTTCCGCCTTGGTCTCACAGCCGGTCAGATCCTCAGGCTGAGTTTCGAACTGGTTGAGTTCAACCAAGTTGGAATCCATCCCCACTTGCGCATCAAGTACGAGCCTGTTGAACAACCACAACTTCCCGGTCTTCTTGCTGATCCACCATGCCACGCTCAAGCCGGCCAGTAAGGATACTGCTATGGCCGCGATCGTCGTGACCAGTTGCTGACTTCCTTCTTGGCTCCCCAGATCTGCAGTGACCACCAGTGACACCAAGCCAACGAGCAGTGAAGTCACCCCAAGAAGGCCGATGATTCCAATTCCTGGCGTCACCAGGAGCTCTGTCGCGATCAATGCAAGTCCGGTGAGAATCAGCACGATCTCCCACCATTCAGCCATTCCTATGAGCAGTGGAGCACCAATCAGCAGTCCAAGGCACACCAGTGCGATGCCACCAAAAATGCCGCTTCCCGGTACTGCCGCTTCGATGAGAAAGGTGATGATCATCACGACCACCAGGATGATTCGGACCGGCCAGCTGATGAGAAACCGTGCCAAGTGTTCAGACCAGTGTTCCTTGTATTCGGTGGTCTGGGCCGCTCCGAAATAACCCATGAGTTCCTTCATGGACGAAATCTTCTGTGTCGCCAATCCAGTTCGAAGCGCACTTTCTGAGTCCACGATCAGAAGTTCTTCTTGTCCGACGATCTGGCCGGTCAGTTTCCAGTTTGCTGAAGTTTCCATCTCCGGCAAAGTCCGGTCACTTGGAATCTCTTGCATCGCCTCCAGCATTTCGGAGGCCTCCGCATCAAGGGGGGGGGCGGTCGATGCATCCTTGGGTTGGTCCCCTCGCAGACGTTGGATCGGTGGTTTCTTGCCAAAGATCTCCACGTACTCATTGGCATCTATGAAACGACGTTTGCTCCCGTCCAGGGATTCAATCTCCCAAAGAGCGAAACCCACTGCGACAAAGGACTGAACCAGTTTTTCGTCGTATCCATTTCTGCGTGCGGAGTCGATGACTTCGGTTAGAAGCGGAGCCTCAAGTTTCGCTCGCTCCGCTGTCGGCAGTTCCATCAGCCCCATCCCCGGCATGGCCGCGATCGGGGCTGCATCGCCCATTCGTGCACCATCGGTGACAATGATCTCCTCAGTGGCCAGTGCGATCAAGGCTCCTGCGGAGTAAGCCTGATGATTGACCCATCCAACCGTGAGGATTTCATCTTGCTGTTTGATGGTGTGGCAGAGATCAAGCATCGCCTCCACTTCGCCTCCCGGCGTGTTCAAGTCAAAGACAATTGCATCAGCTCCGTCCTTGATTGCCTCTTCGAGGCGACGTTTCACTGAAGCGCTGGTTATTGAGTCGATGGGGGTCCTGATGTCAATGATCGCCACCGAGTCCGATTGCCTTCCGGCAGGAACGGTCAGGTTGGTATCCGTGGCCGATTGGCCACTGATAACCAACCATGCAGTCAGCATCATCATGAGTACAGGCATGCTCTCATTGTAGCCAGCACATCATCAATACCCGCTCTCTCCAATAAGAAAAGGCGGCCACCCATCGGGGTGACCGCCTTGCATGGTCAAATAGGAGGTTGAGTCGATCAGTCGTAGGTGACTACGTAGCCGGTGTAGTCCCAATCGGCGTTATCCGGGTTGGTGGTGACTTCCTTGCACATGGTGATGAACGCATCCTTACCCGCACTGTTGCCATTGCCACTGGAGGGAGTCAGGTCTTCATTCACAAATACGTCATCTTCATTGTACTCGTTGTTGTTGTCTTCCCATTGGGAGTGGCCGGATGGAATGAAGGTGTTGTCATATTCCAAGTGACCATCATTAAAGCAGAGGTTTCCAAACCACTCCTCACGACCCCCGAAGATGTTGAGAGTCTGTGAGTTTTCATAGAGGCTAGTTCCAGACGCTTGAGCGCCGATCGCATAGGTGGTTCCTTCATCTTCGCCGGGCCCGCGGGTCCCGAGCACAACGTATGAAGAATCCATCCCATCGCGCCACTGGTTGCGGAGTCGTTTTCCGACAAGCATCATGGTTGCATAGGAGACGTTGCACTCGCCATTCAGATCAGACTGGAAGCCGTCATTGCCCACGAGTGCGGGATTTTCATCTCCCGTGTAATTGGGGTGCATGTCCCAATAGGAGCCTTGAATCGGCTTGTACTCGCTGTAGTCATAGTCTGAATCGACGACGACTCGTGAGTTGACTTCTGCGGGGCAGACCAGGATCTGAGGCGAAACGAAGTTTCGCTGAATGAGTGCCGAATACATGTTGGCGTGGTTGTTCAGGAGATGGTCTTCGGCACCCTTGCCGGGGACAAATGCTCCGTTGTACTGACGTCGTGAAATCTTCGAAGGCGTAGGGAAGACTCCGTCCTCATCTGAAGCGTATGTGATCAAACTCTTATGGATCTGCGAGAGCTGGGTTGCACTCTTGACCTGTCGCGCCTTGGCGCGGGCCTTGTTGAGTGCTGGCAGCAGGATGCCGAGCAGAAGTGCGATGATGGCCATGACCACCAGCAGCTCGATCAGGGTAAAGCCTGTTCGTTTGGCTTTTTTATAATTCATATGACTTAGTTCCATTCATTTTTCTTTGTTGGAGCAAGGAGGGTGAGCCCCCTCCCTGCTCAGATGTTCAGGCCAATTGATTGGGTATGCCAATTGGGGATTAGTCTCGTTTGTCCCAGGCGTGCGAGCTGCCGAAGTCATTGACGGTTCTCGTGATACCGATCCAGCTGTCGCCTTCCCACGCAGCCGGGATATCACCGGTGGCGCACTGGGAAGTCTGGCCCTGGTCCGATGGTCCGAAGTCTCTCCAGAACACGTTGTCGGGGAGGTTACCGCCCGAACCAATGCACATGTAGTTCGTGCCGTAGAAGCTTTCTTCGTACTCCATGTGGTTGTCACCGAAGCAGAAGTAGCCGTTCCATCGGTCCTGCGGTCCGTGCAGCTGGAGGGTGGGACTCTTCGCGTAATGTGTCTCGCTGGATTCGTCGCCACCGCGAGTACCGCGAGTGCCCATCACGACGTGTTCAGATCCGGCGTAGTTCACCCAGTTCTGTGATCGTCTGAGGTTTGCCTTATTGGCGGGGGGGCTGGTCTTGCCATGAATGGCCATGTGGGCGTACGAAGTATTGCACGTGTCGGGGCAGGTGTTTCCTTGCCATTCATCAGTGACTTCGTCATCGCACGAGCCCTCAGCTCTCTCGTCGATGTTTGCGGAGAAGCCGGTGTCCCAGTACTTGTTTTCCGCAGGTCTGATCGAGGAGAAGTCGTAATCTTCATCGACTTCGACAGCATCATTGACTTCAGTGGTACCCACCAGGATGTTGGGCTTGAAGTAACCTTCAGCGATGCAGAGTGAGTAGAGGTTCTTGCTGCTGTTGATCTCCTGACGCTCTGAGCCGTATCGCCCCTTGTATACGGTGGCACCGTTTTGGTACCAGACGGGGTACTTCATGCCAGGAATCGGAAGGCGATTCTTTTTGTCGCTGTTGGCATAGATCAACATTCCCTTGTGGGTCTGATTAATCTGCGAGCTGTCCTTGGTAGACCGTGCTGATTGCCGAGCCTTGGCCAAGGCTGGGAGGAGCAGGCCGATCAGCAGCGCAATGATTGCGATGACGACCAGCAGTTCTACGAGTGTGAAGCCTCGAGTCTTCTTCATTGAATTCTCCGGTTGGAATCTAGTGAGTAGCTTGTTCATGGGGTCTTTATTTCCGGGCTGCCGTTCCGATCCACGCTGGGTCAGTACTTGTCGAGCAAGCTGAATGGAGGAAGAGGCCCTGTTCTGTTGATTTGGGTGCTTATTTCAGTGACGTCACTTCTCAAGACCCTTGCGAGCTGTCTGCTCGCAGAATGGTTCCCCCGCATTGAGGAAGAAAAGGACACATGTTTGGTGCCTGCTGTGCCGCGTGTGCACGTCCGGGAGAGGGGATGACCCAGCGGTGACCCCTTCACCTGGAACCAGCGACCAGTTTTTCCACGAGGTGGACAACCTGGAGCCATACGTCCATGGTGGTGGTGGCTTGCAGAACAGGGTGGAATGAGGTCGCACGGGTTCCCTTTGAACCCGACCCTTGAGTCTTCACACCTTGCTCGAGGCCGCTCATTCCATCGTTCATTGAGGGTGATTGGCCAACATGCTCCATGCCTCCTGCTCAGCTTGCTCCTCGAATTCAAGGAGTCGAAGAGAGGCTACTGGAGACCCACAGATTGCCAGCTTGTGTTCAGGCTGGCACAGCGTTTCAAATTGTCGCTGACGAGTGGGATCTAAAAGGCGGCGCAAAGGCCTGAAATAAGTGCAGTTGTGATCTCAATCAAAGAGAGTGAAATCGAATAAAAGGAGGCTCTCGTCAGCCTGTGGTTACCCGTTGCATAGCAGGTCAGGACCTCAATCCTGTTGCAAATGAACAGAAGCCACATACAGGTACGTTAAAGCCCCTCGTGTGGTTGTCAAGTATCTGCTCTTTGGTGAAGAAACAGATTATTTCGTCGATACCAGAGTCCTTTTTACGACTCAGGGGCTGTAAGCCGCCCATCTGACTGGCTTTGGTATTGTGTCCCAGTCCATGGAGATCGGCACCAATCGCCAGGTCTCGGTCCATTCATCTTTCAGCTGTTCTGGGGCCTGAGCTGGTTTTAAGGAGTATTTTTTCACATGACCCCGTCTCACAAGTTGTCAGAGCTTGGTTTGAGCCTGCCCACCCCGCCGAACCCCGTTGCAGCCTATCTACCAGCCGTTGTGCATGAGGGAACGGTCATCGTGAGTGGTCAGATACCCATGGTGGAAGGCAACCTGCAGTTCAAGGGGTCTGTTCCGTCTGAGGTGAGTGAGGCAGAAGCTGTAAACGCAGCCCGTCAGTGTGCCCTGAACGCTTTGGCGGTCGTCGACTCAGTGCTCCCCGGTGGGCTGGACTCGGTTGAGCAGATCCTTCGACTCGGGGTCTTTGTTCAATCCGAGGCAGGCTTTCATGGGCAACCCGCCATTGCCAATGGTGCCAGTGAACTCATGCAGGATCTCTTTGGAGAGGCTGGGCGTCACGCGCGGGCTGCGGTGGGAGTCATCGCCCTCCCCTTGGGTGCCACCGTTGAAATCGAACTGATGGCTCGTTTCAGCCCGACAGGAAGATGAATGCCAGGATCAGAACCAGCAGGCCGGCAATCGTGATCAGTAGGATCTTAAGTGTTGCATCGCTTTGACTGCCTCGGGGCGTCGAAGAGTGGGCCCCTGGTCTCGCAGGAAGACCGGCCGGAACGGTTTCATCCTTGCTGAGACTCTGGGCAACCGTCGAAAGGTCGATTCTTGAACCTGCATGCAGCGGTCTCTTCTTGTCGAGCACTCTGTCGATGTCCTCGATCAAGTCAGACGCCGTCCCATACCGGTCGCTTGGTCGCTTCTCCAGCATCATTTCGATGATCTGAGCGGTACCGGCCGAAAGCTTGGAGTTGACGTGGTCGGGTGGCACCAGGTCGTCCTTGAGGTGACGGTGCATGACTTGCGAAGGGGTTCGCCCTTCGAATGGAACCTTGCCTGTCACCATGTGGTACATGGTCGCCCCGAGGCCGTAGATATCAGCCTCCGGACCGATCTGCACCCGACCGCGTATCTGTTCCGGGCTGATGTAGAAGGGGGTGCCGTAGGCGCGCCCCGCTTCGGACTCGGCAAGTTGTTGGTCGCTGAGTGCTCTGGCAAGTCCGAGGTCTGCCAGTTTTACGGTGCCATTGGAGGCAATCATGATGTTTTTTGGCTTGATGTCGCGGTGGATGAAACCCCGCTCATGAGCGTGCTTGAGTGCCGAAGCGACTTGTTTGAGAATCTTGAGCGCAGCTCGTTCGCTGATTCGCTTCTCCTGTTTGATGGCGTCATAAACCGTCTCACCATCCACATATTCCATCACGAAGTAGTGGTGTTCACCTGCTTGGCCGACGTCGTAGGCCTGAACTACATTGGAATCGTTGAGTTTGGCTGCCGCTCGTCCTTCTCGATAGAAGCGTTCTATGAATGATTCGTTTGCCGAGAAACGCTTGGGAAGTACCTTGATCGCGACCAACCGATCTAAGCTCAGCTGGCGAGCCAGGAACACCGTCGCCATCGCTCCGGCTCCAAGCTTTCTCAGGATCTTGTACCCCGGAATCTGCTGACTGTTTTTGTCGGTTTCATATTCGCCTCGGACACGATCGAGCTGGCGCCGGGTGATCATGTCTTCGACGACCAGAACTTCTGCGACTGAAAGAGAGGGGTCCAGTTCGCGCCGCTTTGCAGCCAGTTCCAATGCTTCGTCCAGTTCGTCCGAGGTCACCAGCCCCCGTTCGACGACGATCCGCCCTACTACGGTGTCGAAACCCTGCCCGGTGCGTGAGCCGTCCCGCGCATCCTCGGTACTCTGCGCACCGTTCGCTTCTCCAGAGCCATCTTCCGAGGCTTCCGAATGCTGGTCAGGAACGTCGTGTTGGGATTCCTCTGCGCTGATTGCTTCAATACTCCGTAGGGCTGTTCAACCGGAAGCCTTGCCTCCAGAGACCGGATCGCCGGCTGGATCGTTGGGAAACTATGGTCCCAACGCCCTGTATCTGTCAAGAACACTGCCGAGTCGACTCCCGTCGTATACTTCGCGAAGGATGCTTCGATGGCTGCATCTGATTATGCAGTCCCTGAGAACTTGATGACTGATTCTACCCCTAGCTCAATCCTCATCATCCGCCCCAGTGCCCTTGGTGACGTCTGCAGGACGGTCCCAGTTCTGGCTTCGCTTCGCTCTGCGTGGCCTGATGCCCGAATCGGTTGGCTGATACAAGAAGAGTTTTCGGAGGCGGTTTCAGCGCATCCAGCTCTTGACGAGGTGGTTCCATTTCCTCGCCAGGCACTCAGAGGTGCTTGGAAGTCCCCTCGAAGGCTCCTCAAGACGCTTGCCTATCTGCGAAGTCTGTCTCGGCCTGGATGGGATCTGGTCCTTGATTGCCAGGGACTTGCTCGCAGCGGCCTGTTTGCCTGGTTTTCTGGAGCGCCGCGCAGAGTTGGATTTGCCAGGGCAGCTGAATTCGGATGGGTGTTTTTAACCGACCGGATACCTTGCTCGCAACGGCATGTTGTCGATCGGACCATGGCTCTGATTTCTGGGATCGGCGTTCCGGTCAAGATGGACATGAGTCTTCACGTGCCTGACGCCTCATCGCAGCAGTGGCGTCTGCACCCCCAGAATCCAGGTGCCCCATACATCGTGCTCGCCCCCCGCAGCCGATGGGCCAGCAAGGAATGGCCTCGAGAACGCTGGTGCGAGTTGATGGGCTCCCTGGCCGCGCATGGCCACCGTGACTTTGTACTCGTGGGCAGCTCCTCTGAGCAGGCCTCCATTGATGAAATTGCTGCCTCGGTTGGCGTTTCTGGAGTTCGAGTCGCTTCGCTCGCCGGTCGAACCAGCGTGGGGGAGCTGCTTGCCATAATTCAAGGCGCAAATCTAGTCGTGGCCAACGACTCCGCTCCACTTCACATCGCGGTGGGTTTTTCACGTCCATTAGTCGGGCTGTTTGGTCCTACGGATCCTGAGGAAGTAGGCCCTTATGGAGCGCTTGAGCACGTCCTCCGCCCTCCGACAGCCACGGGCTCGGGTCATGACTATCGTGCGTCCAGTACATCGACCAACTCACTTGACGGTATTGCCCTCGATCAGGTGCTGGAACATGCGCTCGACCGTCTTGGGGCCCGCTGATGAGAACTCTCTGGTTGGCGAGTTCATCGCCTCGTAGAAAACAGCTTTTGCAGGAGGCTGGCTTCAACCCCACCTGTATAAGTTCTTGCCTGGATGACGATCAGCTTCGTTTCACCGAACAAAGTGTGCTCGGTATCTGCGCGGCTCGTGCGTGGTTCAAGGCGCTTGGTGTCCATCGAAACCTTTTGGAACAGGACGACACCGAGCTTGGTTCCCGGGGGATCCTGCTCGCCGCCGACACCATGTGCGAGCTTGATGGGAAAGTGCTTGGCAAGCCAGGCAACCGGTCTGAGGCCGAGCAGATGCTTACGGCTTTAATTGGATCCAGCCACCGGACCATCACCGGTGTGGCCTTGCTTGATCGGGATAGCATGTCGCGATCCATCTGGTGCGATGTCGCCGACGTCAGCATGGGGTCCTTGGACGGCCATCTCCTTGAGAAATATCTCGACTCACCTGAGTGGCAAGGAAAATCTGGCGGGTACAATCTTGCCGATCGAGTGGCTGCAGGCTGGCCGGTGTCCTGTGTGGGTGATCCCTCGACGGTCATGGGCCTTCCCATTCGGCGGTTGCGTCCACAGCTTGAACGCTTGCTCAATGGTGGTCCATGATGTTGCTCGCCCAGATTGACATGTCACCCTTTCTCAGCATTGGCCTGGGTGGCCTGCTGCTGCTCACCTGTGCGTGGTACTGGCAGCGACTCGGTCGGCGGGACGTCGAGCCCTCACGCCGCGGTATTCGGCGAGCCTCACTGGTGCTTGCCGCACTCGCCATCTTTGCTCTGGTCAGGGCGGCATCCTTCGTCGACTCGGAAATCAGCCCTGCCGATTACGTCAACTCGTGGCTGGCGGCAATCGGACTTCTTTTCCTCTTTGTGCTTCTGGTTGGTATGGATGTTCTCAACAGTTTTTTCATTTACCGTCGGATGCTCCTGCAGGATGCCTTGTTGGCAGCTCAGGAAATCCAATCTAATCTGAGGCAATCGTCACAGGATTCGGTTTCGATCAACGAAAGAGACGGCACCGATGAAGGCTGAAGGCGGTCCACTGCCAAACTCATTGAGCCCCTTGTCCTGGGTTGCAGCACGACTCTACGGACTTGGTGAACGGGTTTCTGCCAGGCGAATGGCGAACCTCACACCGATACAGCTTCCAGTTCCGGTTATCTCCATCGGTAATCTCACTGCCGGAGGCACCGGCAAGACCCCAGTGACCACCAGATTCGCCCAAGCAATCGCAGACTCTGGAGGAGCTCCGGGAGTCGCACTCCGTGGATACAGAGCCGATGAGACCAACGGCTCTGATGAAGCCATCGAGTATCGAATGCGTCTGGAAAAAATCCCGGTGCTGGTCGGAGCGGATCGTGCTGGGTCGGCACTTTCCATGCTTGAGTCCTCCCCGGGTTCATTCGACGTCCTGCTTCTCGATGATGGTTTTCAGCATCGTTGTCTGCACCGAGACCTCGACATCGTCCTGGTGGATGCGTCGAGGCCCGCTCTGGATGGTGACCTGCTGCCTCATGGTTGGTTGCGTGAGCCAGCCAGCCGGATACAACGAGCGGACCTGGTTCTGGTGACTAACGCCGCGGACTCCAAGACCGACGACGTTGTATTCGAGTCGGTCCTCCGCCATCGAGGCTCCGGTCCCGATGCGTGGGCGCGCCATGTCTGGTCGGGCATCGATGTGTACTCCAATGGGCAGCTTCTGCATCGTCTCGCCACGTCCTCCGAGCTCCCCCTCACTCGTATCGGCATCGTCAGTGGCCTCGGCAATCCTGCAGCGTTCGAGTCTCATGTGCGACGGGAGGGATTCGATGTGGTTTTCCATCGAGCCCTTCGAGACCATGCCCTGTACGATTCCGCGGAGATCAACCGGATCCGGTCCCTCGCAAAGGACTGTGACGGACTGTTGGTACCGGCCAAGGATTGGGTAAAGCTGAGGGAAACCGAGCTGGTGACCACCGAGAATATCCCCATCCTCGTTCCAGAGGTCAGTATTGAATTCACCCGCGGTCAGGATCAGCTGGAACAAGCACTTTCCACGGCCTGTGGAAAGCCGATCGCGCTGTAGACTGGTTCTCATGAATGCGGATCCAGAAAACATTTTTCTCAAGCTGTGTCGGGCGGTTGATGAATTCAGCTCCTTCAAAGTGCTGCTGGTCGGCGATTTCATGCTTGATCAGCAAATCAAGGGAACGGTTGAACGTCTGAGCCCCGAGGCTCCCGTCCCCATCCTGCGTGCTCGTTCGCACCAGGATGTATGCAGCACACCGGGCGGATCGGGAAACGTTGCGGCATGCCTCACGGCGCTGGGCGGTGAGGTTCATTGTGTCGGAGTGGTCGGCAATGATTCTGAAGGCAGGCTTCTGAGAGCTGGTCTGGAAGAGATCGGTTGTGATGTCAGCGGTCTGACCACCGATGAAACGAGGCCAACCACGGTGAAACAAAGCCTGGTGGGCCTTGCACAGCATCGGCACCCTCAGAAGATGTTTCGTCTGGACTTTGAATCCACCGCTCCACTCTCAACTGCGATGGAGGCGGCACTTCTCAATGGCTTCGAAGCAGCAATTACTGGAAGCGATGTCATCTGCATCGAGGATTACGGAAAAGGGGTCTGCTCCGAACATGTCTGTCAGGAAGTGATTCGTCTCGCTTCCAAGCATGGCGTTCCAGTTCTGGTCGATCCCGCTCCACGCACTTCATACGAACTCTACTCCGGCGCCAATCTGATCACGCCCAACCGAAGTGAAGCCGAGTTGGTCCTTGGTGATTCGATTGAACAGGTCTCATCGGATGACGGAGGAGTGGCCCGTGGCAAACGACTCGCTGCCGCCTTGCGTAGTTCTCTCGGCATTGAGCAGGTCGTGGTTACCATCGACCGGGAGGGTGCGGTTCTTGCTCACAACGCTCAGTCAAGTCCAGTTCACATCCCGACTCGCGTTCGCAATGTCTATGACGTCACGGGGGCTGGCGATGTGGTTCTTGCAGTCCTCGCGGCCTCGTACGCCCATTCACTTGATCCCGTAGATTCCATTCACTTGGCCAATGTCGCAGCCGGTCTGGAAGTCGAAACTTTCGGGGTCCGGCCGATTCCACTTCATGAACTTCGACATGCGCTTCTCCATGAGGTTCCTGGCGGGGCGTCCAATCATCGCGAGCTCGGTCAGTTAGTTGAGGAACTTGATCGGTTGCGTTCTCAGGGGCGTCGGATCGTACTGACCAATGGCTGCTTTGATGTCATTCATGCGGGTCACGTTGCCTACCTCCGTGAAGCCAGCCTGGTAGGTGATGTTCTGGTTGTCGGCCTCAATTCCGATCACCAGGTTGCAGCCCTTAAGGGACCAGATCGGCCGATCTTCACACAGCAAGAGCGTCTTGAAATTCTCGGCGAGCTCAAGTGCATCGATTATCTGGTGGTCTTCGAGGAGCCAGGAGCTCATGAGTTGATCAAGGCAGTCCGTCCTGATGTCTACGTCAAAGGTGGGGATTATGCTCCGGAAGAGATCGCGGAGTTTGACCTGCTCAACGAACTTGGTGTCGAGGTACGCGTATTAGCCTTGAGGCCTGGCCTGGGATCCAGCGCCCTGATCGAACGGATCAGGTCGGAACCCTGATTCGCGTTCTAGGACCTTGAGTGATCCCCTGAAGGCGTGGCCTTTACTCCCATCCGCCGGCAAGGCTCGGATTTCGTCTGGACTGGCCACAAGGTCGTGTCACCATGAAGTGAACCGACTGGAAGGCTCAGCCAGCAGCTGATTGCCTGATTCCCGTTATTTGTCGCCCGAGGCGGCTTTGAGCTCTGAAATACGAAAACGAGGATCCGATGATGAGACTGGTCTCTCTTCTTTGCAAAGGCGTCGCTCCCACCCTGCTCGCAGGTGGACTGGTCCTCATGGGCTCAGGATGCGCTTCTCAGCAGACAAAAACCTCTTCAGCGGCCCTCATTCCCAGTTCCTGTTCGTTGGTGGTCCCTTCAGGTGAGCTGCGAATGGTCCAATTGATGGCAGGCTTGCCTGAAACTGGCGCTGAGTTTGGACCCTTCAGCGGTCGCAACGACTCCAGGCTAGGGACCCGGGAAACCCCTTTCGAGCGGGTCGAGGATGGCTACGAACGCCTCATATTTGATCGGCAGTTCACTTCTGTCGGACGTCCGTTCAACGTCTATCAGGACACCACCTACGCGGTCAAGCGCATTTCCCGCTGACCGAAGCATTCGTAGTCCGATATGAAGGCTTGACCCCCGGCATCCATCTGACGATACTCGTCATTGCGGATCAGCAGAGCTGTGCCAGCACGTGGGTGTTGGTTTTTTGTGGGCCTTTGCTGATCCCCATTCCTTCAGATCCCAATGCCGGAAGCTTGGTCTGAATGATTGGTACAGAGATGACCCGTGTTAAGGGGCCCGCGCATGGCAACCACAACTAAAAAAGACCTCATCGACCGAATCGCCGACACGACCCAACAACGTCGAGCGGATGTCAAGAAGACCGTCCAAGCCTTTTTGGATCAGGTCATCGACGAACTTGGTCGAGGCAATCGCCTTGAATTCAGGGATTTCGGAGTCTTCGAGATCAAAGATCGAGCACCACGAGTCGCCCAGAACCCCAAGACTCTCGAACGCGTGCATGTACCTGCACGACGTACCGTGAAGTTCAAGGTGGGACGACTCATGCGTGAGACACTCGAACAACCCGATGTCGAACAGGAGTTGAACATCGAGGTTGTCACGACCGCTGACTCGGTGGACTGACTCAAGCCACCAACCAATCGTGATGTGTAAAACGGCTCCTGATGATCAGGAGCCGTTTTTTTTACCGAGACCACTTTTCCACTCTTTCAAATCAATTTGCGTGGATGAACTGACGCAATCGTCAGAATCCCCATGTGAGCTGGTCATATCCTGAGACATGAGTGTTCGTGGTGATACAACCTCCGACGAAGGTGGCCCCTGGAAGGGGAGTGGTGGTCGAGCGGAAAGGGAGTCTTCGCTTGCCCGATCTGGCGCACAATCAGGGCTTGGCACCGGCCTTGGTGGCAGGGATCTGACCCGACTCATCGAGGCGCTGCCTCCACATGCACCTGGAGCCGAGATGAGTCTGCTTGGTGCCATGCTGTGGGACCACTCGGTCATTCCCGAGGTGATTCCCATCGTCTCCACTGGTGGAGACTTCTATCGTGCTGCGCACCAAGTGCTCTTCGAAACGATGATCGAGCTGTACGACAAGAACGGCGCGCTTGATGGCGAGCAGCTGACTCAGCGACTCATCGATACCGATCTTCTTGAGGATGTGGGGGGGATCGAATACATCGTCAAGCTGGCGGAAAGCGTGCCCAGTGCATCAAATGCTCCCTACTACGCTCGAATCGTTCGCGAGAAGGCAACCTTGAGGGAATTGATCGAAGCGGCCGGTACAACGCTTGTCGAGGCCCACACGAGTACGGAAGAGGCTCAGGAGATCCTCGAGCAGGCAGAGCAGAGAATCTTCCACATCGCACAGAAGCGCGAACATGCTTCGGCTCAGGATCTGGGCTCACTGCTTGATGAAGCAATTCGTGCGATCGAGGACAATGAAGGCCGATCAATGACCGGTCTGCCCTCGGGGTTCATGGATCTCGACGAATTGACCAACGGATTGCAGCCAGGAGAGCTGATCATCCTTGCCGCCCGTCCTTCAATGGGTAAGACGGCAGTGGCCTTGAACATGATCGAGCACGTCGCCATGGCGGAACACCCTGCCGTCATTTTCTCGCTCGAAATGGGCCGCCAGCAGCTGGTGCAGAGACTCATCTGTGCCCGCGGAGGCATCGATTCGCAGAGACTCCGCCGCAACATGCTGCGAACCGAGGATTTCTCGAAGATCTTCGCCGCATGCGACGAGCTCAAGCAATCTCCCTTGTACATCGATGACACCCCGGGTCTCTCACTGCTCCAACTGCGTTCCAAGGCGCGACGGATGAAGGAGCGCTTCGGGATCAAGCTTCTCGTGATCGACTACCTTCAGCTGATGCACGCCGGCGGACGTACTGAAAGCCGGCAGCAAGAAGTTTCTGAATTGAGCCGTGGTGTGAAGGCGATGGCCCGTGAGCTCGAAGTCCCGGTGATCTGTCTCAGTCAGCTCAATCGTGCGGCAGAGCAACGCGAGGGCCATCGCCCTCGCCTCAGCGATCTGCGTGAATCTGGATCAATCGAGCAGGATGCTGACGTGGTGATGATGCTTCATCGGGAGGAGTACTACCACAGGCATGATCCAGATTGGGCCGTTGCAAATCCTGATCGGGTCGGGGTTGGTGAAATCATCATCGCAAAGCAGCGAAACGGACCGACTGGAACGGTCCATCTCGTTTGGGATGGTGCATCCACTCGGTACCGTGATCGGAGTCACATGTCGGCCGAGCAGGAATACGGGGCCGGTGGATTCGGTGATTCCTCCCTGCCGCACTGAATTGCCTCTGGTTTCGCGCTCTTATTCAACTGGATTACCTCCAATCCTCCTGATCAAACCTGCAGCCATCCGATGACAAAGGGGTAGTTTTTCTCATCCCTTGCTCTCTCCAAGGCACCTTCAACGCCTGCGAGACCTCTTTGCCATGGATCCAGAATCTCCTGATGACATCGCCGAATTGCTTCGACGAGCCTCAACGGGCGACCAGGAGGCCTGGCGTTCAATCGTTCACTGCTATGGCCCCCGGGTATTCGGTCTGATCCGAGTCCAGTGTGGTGATCCCGAACTTGCCGAAGAGCTGACCCAATCCACCTTCTGTACCGTGGCTTCGAAGATCACTGATGGCTATGAGGAGACCGGTCGCTTCGAAGCCTGGTTGTTTCGGATCGCAATGAATCGATTGCGTGATGAAATGCGGCGAAGAAAGAGGCATGCGCGCCCAACTTCCAACGAAGTTATGGCCCTGCTTGATGACTCTTCCGCACCAGATGATCCCCTTTTCGATGACAGTGACCGTCGAGCACTGGCCATGGCATTGGATCAGTTATCAGCCAAGGAGCGACAGATCATCGACTTGCGGCATGTGGGGGGGATGTCTTTTCGACATATAGAGACCCTTTTACAAGAGCCGATCGGAACCTTGCTTGCTCGGCATCATCGAGCACTCCGAAAACTGCGCTCTCTGATGGAAAAAGATAAAAAACCTCCTTCCAGCAGCTAGATTCCCTCTTTTTCATGCAATCACCGCCCCGAAGGGGCGTTCTAATCAGTGATCCAGACCTCATCGAGAGGGCTCAAACGCACCCCTCCTGCATTCCGAACTGATGAAATCAAACTGTCATGACTCATGAATCCCAAGATCATGCTCCTCTTTCCGAAGCCGACAAGGCTGAGATACTTGATGGATTGGAGTCCTATGCGGGTGCGGTCCGCGGTGATGACGAGCTGGCAGAGCGAATCTATCTGGCTTCAGTCGATCTTCTTGAACAGCACGAGTCTTCTGAGACACTGCTTCAATTCCCCACCCAGTCGCGTCCGGTTCTGGTCTGGGGTCGAATCGCGTTGGCAGCGTGTGTCCTCCTCGCCTTTGCGGTCATGGCTCGACTTGTTCTGGATTCATCCGGTCGTGAGCCCATGCGTGGAGATTCCAGCGGCTTGATTGCGGCATCAGATGGATCTGCTCTTCCCGAACTCGGCATTGATCTCGAGCCAGCGTCCGACCGTGATACGGTCCTCTTCGCTCTGCTCGATGCGGGGGCGAGCGGGCAACTTGAATTTGTGGACGACTTGAATGGATCTGATAACTACGGCATAGCCTTTGCGCCTATTCTTGGGACGACTGGCTTTGAGCTCAACGACTTTGCCCAAGAGATCCAGTCCATTGAAGGCTCGATGCGCCGATAGAGAAAGTACTCCTTCACTGTTGCTCGAGAAGCCATCCTTTTCCGGTCACCCTGCATGACTCGACTCCTCCTCATCTGCATTTTTCTGTTGCCTACAGGAATGGGCAGCTGTTCAATGGCACCTCACTCGTGGATGCTGCCAGTCTTCTTGATTGACGATGATTTTGAATCAGAGCCCTCAGCTCAGCAGCAGAGCGTCTCAGAGACAGCAGTGGTGGAAGAGCCACGCAAGCAGGACCCGAGGCCACCCGCTTCAGAACGTCCTCTCCGCGGCGGTCCTCCTGGATCAGGTGGAGGTCCGCCTGGGATTCATCTCTCTCCCGGTTCCAGCGGCCCGCGGGCGCATCCCGGACGCAGGGGACGATCTGCAAGTCCCGAGGAGCTGGATCTGTTCATCAAGGTCGCGGGCGAGCTCAATCCAAAGTGGCAAACTCGACTGGAGGAGCTCAGAGAGACCAACCAGGAGGGGTTTCAGAAAGCGGTGGGTTCATCGCGGCGCCTCTGGCGACTTGTCGACCTTCATCAGCGTTGGCCGAGTCTGTACAAGCTCCGTGTGCTGGAAACAAAAAACGAACAGCAACTGAAGGATCTGGGGAGAGGGTATCGCGAAGCGATGCAATCCGAGGATCTTCAGGGTGCCGAGGACATTCTTGAGCAGCTGCGCGTTCTGGCGCTGGCTCAGGTGGATCTGCAAGTCCGGGTGCGTGGAGAAGAGTTGGCGGCCATGGCTGAAGCCTTGGAACAGCTCAGAGTTGAAATGATTGGTGAACTCGAGCAACGATCGGAACTGGCTGAAGAACTCGTTCAAAAGCACTTGAATCCACCCCCCCGTCCCGAGGAGCATTCTGGAGACGGTTCGAGGCAGCAGCTTCGGCTCGGCCCGGAGAGCGGTTCTTCCAAGAAGCGACCCTCCAAGGATTCCTGATCATGATGTCTTGATCAGAATTTCCTAGACTTGTTCCTGGATGGATCCGAACCTCATAAAGAAAATCAGCATTCGTTCCCTGCTTCATTCAGGTTTGACTGGTCCTGTACTGTTATTCGTGATCACTGCAGCCTGCTTCCTTTCTCTACCATGGTCTCTCGGCGATGTGGAGGTACGTGGTGGAGTGCGCCCACGATACGAAGCTTCCAATCTTGAGCTGGCGTTGTTGCCTCCGATCTGGATGGGCCTGTCTTCCGAAGATCAGAGTCGAATCGAGGCTCAAAGAACTCAGGGTGCTTACATTCCTGGTCTGCTCTTCGGGACCGATCGATATGGCCGGGACTTCTTCGTCAGATGTCTCATGGGTGGAACGATCAGCCTTGCCATTGGATTTGCCGCAGCGTTCCTGTCAGTTCTCATCGGCACGATCTACGGTGGGCTTGCTGGTTGGAGTGGGGGGCGGGTCGACGCGCTGCTCATGCGCCTGGTCGACATTCTGTTTGGTCTCCCCTACATCTTGCTAGTGGTCCTGCTTTCCGTCGCGGTGGATGGCTTTCTGCAACGAGAGGGCGCTCAGCTTTCTGGATTTGCGCGGCAGGCCGTCAATGTGCTCACTTTGCTGGTCGCCATCGGAGCCGTGAGTTGGCTGGCCATGGCGCGAGTGATTCGTGGCCAGGTCCTCAGTCTTCGAGAACGCCCCTTCATCGAGGCGGCGACGGCGGGGGGAGTGCCCGTTCATCGGCAGCTCTCCAGGCATGTTCTGCCCAATCTGATGGGGCCTGTGATCGTTTACGCAACCTTGGCGGTCCCCGCGGCCATTCTCTCGGAGAGTTTTCTGAGTTTTCTTGGAATCGGTGTCAATGAGCCTCTTCCCAGCTGGGGAAATCTTGCCTCGAGCGGATTGAGCGAGTTGAACACTGTGGAAAGTCGCTGGTGGCTGCTGGTCTGGCCCTGTTTCCTCATCGGAGTAACCCTGCTTGCACTCAATTTCCTGGGTGATCATTTGAAGGATCGATTTGATCCTGTCCGCTCCACCCCTTAGCCTGCTCTTTCTTGAGACTTGAACGACTTCAGGCCAACGCTGCCGCGTGCGTTAGGAAGGTCATATGCAGAATCGATTTGGCTTCAAGGATGGGTTGATGCTCGTCCTGCTCATCATCGTCGGATTGTTGGTCATTGTCGGGATGTTCGGCAACGACCGGGTTCTGGACCAGGTTCAGAAGATCGAAGGCAAGGTGGCGGAGCTTGAAAAGGCCGTCGCTACCAGCGGGGATGCCGGGAAGGGGTTGCAGTCCGTTCAAGGCGAATTGAACGCGATCCGTGACGCCATCAATGCCCGTCCCATCAATGTGTTCGTCAATGGTGTTGCTGCCGACGGAAGTGGTTCAATGCCGGTCATGCCTCAAGCCGTACCGCCGAACGAAACCACTTCAAGAAGCACGTCCTCCTCTTCAAACGAGCGCGACGACTCCTGGGCCCGTCCGGGAGTGCCGATCGACTGGCAGCCACCGATGACCGCATCCAGCGATCCACGTGAGGTTCCGGGCTTTGCGGAAAATGGTGAGTTCACCGAGATCTTCGGCGCTCAGCTGCCCCGTATCACGCCTTACCTGTCTGGAGATGTCTACAGCCGAAGAATCCTCGATCAGGTGCTCGAATCACTGGCAAGCTACAACGCCGATACCCTCAAGCTCGAAGGGGTCCTCGCTGATGCTTGGCAGTTCGACCCCGACGGGATGTGGCTGCGAGTGCATCTGCGACCCGACGCCCGTTTTAGTGACGGTGTCCCGGTAACCGCCGAGGATGTTCGCTGGACGATTCAGGACTTCATCTTCAATGAACGCATCGAAGCTGAGCGCTCTCGCTCGATTCTTGACATGATCGAGGACGTCGAGGTCCTCGATGATCACGCACTGGAGATCACCTTCAACAAGGCGCTCTTCTCGAATCTCAGTGGGGCCCTGAGCGTCGCCGTTCTGCCCAAGCACTACTACTCCAAGTTCGAGGAATCATTCATCAATCAGTCAACGGGCCTCCTCATGGGGTCTGGTTGGTTCAAGTTGGAATCAAACGATCCGGACAACCAGTGGTCTCCGGGTTCGGATGTGGTGATCGTTCGAAACGATCGATACTGGGGCCCCAACAAGGCCGCATTGGAGAGCCTTCGCTACAAGGTGATCTCAGAGCCCGTCGCGGCTCTGGTCGGATTCCAGAACGGGGATGGGGACATGCTGAGTCCCTCTTCATCACAGTACGCCGAGCTTCGGTCGAACTCCGACTTTCTGACGGACAATGCGATCTACAAATGGGTCAACATGCGTTCGGGAAATGGATTCATCGGCTGGCAGTGCGGGCAGCGCGGAGGCCCGCCAGATGGCACCTGGACCCCGTTTCACGACAAGCGGGTTCGCAAGGCGATGACCATGGCTCTTGACCGCGAGCAGATGATTCGAGACATCTACGCTGGAGTCGGAGTGGTCTCCACCGGACCCAGCAGTCCGAGTTCTCCAGCTTCGAATCCTGGCATTGATCCCTGGCCTTACGATCTTGACCAGTCGCGACTCCTCCTCAAGGAATCCGGTTGGGAAGATCTCGACGGCGATGGCATCCTTGAGTATCAGAAGGACGATGAGTACTTCTCCAAGGGGACACCCTTCAAATTTGAGTTCACCATCACCAATTCCGGCGAGATCTCCGAGCGAATCATCAGCTACCTCGTCAGCCAGTGTGAGGGACTCGGGATCATCTGTGAGCCTCGAGTTGTGGATTGGTCCTTCTACTCGGACATGCTCAAGAGCCGTGACTTCGATGCGATGATCATGGGCTGGAGTGCTTCAGCACCCGAGAGCGATCCTCGCCAGATCTGGCACCGCGATTCGATACAGAATCAAGGGGACAACTTCATCCAATGGGACAACCAGGCTGCCAGTGACCTCATCGACGAGGGTCGGATGACCATGGATGCTGAGTCCCGCATGATGATCTGGCACGACTTTCATTCCATTCTGCATGACGAGCAGCCGTACACGTTCGTCAGGGTTGCGCCTTGGATCAGATTCATCAATCGCGACATCGGCAATGTCCAGACCTATCCGGTCGGACTCATGCCACATGAATTCTTCCGTGTCTCGGCTGATGAAGCCACTCCAGCCAATTGATCCGACGCCCCTCTCCGAAGGTCCTTACACCCAGTCATGCTTTCCTACATCGGACGACGCCTGTTTCTGATGATCCCGACCTTGTTCGGGATTACCTTCATGGTGTTCATGTTGCTGGCACTTGCGCCCGGTGGCATTGGGGCGTCCTTGCGATCCGCCGGTGGAAACGTCGATGCCGACAGCAAGGCCAGCCTCCAGCTTCTGTACATCGAAGATCGCTATGGATTGAACGATCCCGCGGTTGTCCAGTACTTTCGTTGGTTGAGCCGCATCTCCCCGATTAAGTTCGGTGATCGCTCGTTGCGTAATTATGCGGGCGATCTTGAGGATCCACCACGACCGGTCAAGGACCTCCCCATCAGTGAGCAATGGTTCCAGGGAGATGTCACGGCCGAAAAAAAACTGGTCGAAAAGGCGATAGAAGCTAATCCCTCACTCGCAAACGACGTGAACCAACAGAGGATCGGCCAGGTTGAAATGGCCGAAGCTGCGGCTGATGAACGAAGGGACCGGGGCTTCTCGGTCGGTCAGGACCCGAGTGCTATTCCCGAATACAAGGATGCGAACAAGTCCTATCTGAGGGCACGCGCTCAGTACCTTCTCTCCACTCGAACGCTCGCCAGTGCGATTGCCGGCTATGCCTCCGAAGATACAGACCGACTGATCGCCGCCGAGACCAAGCGCCTCGAGGGACTTGGAATGCCCTCAGATGTCGCAACCCGGCAGGCTGCCAGCGCAGTCAAGTCGGCGTACTCGGTCGCTATTCTGGATGCGGGTGAGATTGACTATTCCACGCTTGCACGCATTGCTCCGGACACTTCGCTCAAGACCTGGCCGGCAGTCTGTTCCGCGTACAGCGACACCGTCCAGAAGCAGGCTGCGGCACTTGCGGCCTTGTCTCGAGTCCAGGATGCCTATCGGCGTGGTCCGTACCCGCGATCTGGAATCGGATTCGGAAACGTCGTCAGTCTGGACTGGCCCGACTTCGGAAAGAGTTTCACGATTGGTCGTTCGGTCATAGATCTGATCGCCGAGGCACTCCCTGTGACGCTGCTTCTCAATGTCGTTGCCATTCCCTTCATCTACTTCATCGCGGTTCCGTTTGGGATGCAGGCAGCGGCCCAGCAGAACAAGTGGTTCGACAAGGTTTCTGGAACGGTCTTCGTGATGTTCTGGTCGATCCCGGTTGTCTGGGCGGGTGTTCTCGCCATCGGCTTCCTGGCCAATCAACAGTATCTTGGATGGTTTCCTGCATCCGGACTGCATTCGAACAATGCGGATGACATGCTCTACCTTCCCAACTGGGTGGACGGAATATTCAATCGGGGCTATCTGATTGATCTCCTCTGGCACTTGGTTTTGCCCGTTATGTGTCTGGTTTACGGTGGTTTCGCCGTCCTCGCCAAGCAGACTCGTGCCGCAATGCTTGATAACTACACGATGGACTTCGTACGTACCGCGCGTGCAAAGGGAGTCTCTGACAGCTCCGTGAAATGGCACCACGTGTTCCGCAACAGCCTGCTCCCGATCATCACTATCTTTGTTCTGGTTTTTCCAGCGATGCTTGCCGGTTCGGTGGTCATCGAGCGAATCTTCTCCGTACCGGGGATGGGCTCTCTCATCATCCAGGCGATTTTCAATATGGACCGGGATGTCATTCTTGCGAACGTCTTCATGATCGCGATCGTGAACCTCCTGGCCCTCCTGTTGGCCGACATCCTTTATGCGGTTGCAGACCCTCGCGTGACCTACGATTGATCCAGATACTGAATTCATGACGAATCACACAGATAAAACCGCTAACAGCGAAAAGACGATCTCCGGCATCGATGTGATGCGGGGGGTCGGTGTGGAGCGAGCCAAGCCTTTCTGGGCCGATGCCTGGCACCGTGTGGTGATTCGGCGTGGAGCCCAGGCCGGTCTGCTCTGGATCGCCATTGTCGGTTTCTTCGCAATCTTCGCACCGGTCATCGCCAACGGTCTGCCTCTGTGGACCGTGGAGAAGACCCAGTTGGATGGCGAAGGTGAAGTTACACGTTCCTTCTCGCCGCTTTTCGAATCGCTGACTTCAACCGATCTGCTACTGCTGCTGGGGGGGGTTCTCGGGCCTCTGCTCTTCTTCATTCCCATTGGGATGACCCGGCAAAGAAAGCTTGGGGTGATCACCTCGGCTGCGGTGATCGGTGGGACAATCGTGGTCCTGATCGCTCTTCTTCAATACATCTTCATGCCGGAGGATGGGTCCGCTGGTGAATGGTCGGCGTTTTCGGTGTGGGTCTGCTTTGGCAGCAGTTTCGCAGTTGGCTTAGTTCTCTGCATGTTGCCCACGTTCCGATCGATTCCTGGTCGAATAGTCTTCGCATTCGTGATTGCATTCATTGCGGGATTGGTTTGCATCGATCGTTGGAGTGCACCGGTTCTCCAGCCGGAGCGGTTTGTTCGTGGTGAATCTGAAGGCACCATGACTAATACCTACACACTGATTCCCTGGTCCCCAACCCAGTCGCGGGGAGAGTATTACTCCATTCCTCCGCGCAACACGACTGGTGATGCATTCGAGATGATCGCTGAAGATCGACTGAATGACGGGGTGGGATACCTTGCTCGGACCGTGGTCTTCAATCTCGGAGGGTCTATTGAGGGACTTCCACTCAGCCGCCAAAATAAGAACAATCTGGTTGAGGGACTGATCTGCAACTGCCCTGGTCCCTTCGATGCACTTTCGGAAGCCGGGGTCTCCTCTCGGTATGTGCAGCTGTTCAAGTCGACCGGCAAGGAACTCGCTGACTATCGTGCCGCCATCGAGTCGGAAGATTCCGCAGGAGCGCGTACCGCTGCCAAGGCGGTCCAGGAATCGTTCAGCGGGCTTCAAAGTGCAGGTCGCAATTCAGGCATCGCCATCAATGACGCTCTCGCGGAATTGCAGACAAAGATAGACGAGCGCATCGACTACCTGCGTAAGGCTGAGAATGTCCTGAAGACGACGTACGGTGTTCGCGTCTTTCATCTCGGAACGGATCCGATTGGGCGCGACGTGCTCTCGCAGATGCTCTGGGCGTGCAGGCTTTCGATATCGATCGGTCTGGTCTCCACGGGGATCTCCGTACTGATTGGAATCATCGTCGGTGCATTGATGGGATATTTCGGTGGATGGGTGGATCTTGTCCTGTCCAGAATCCTTGAGATCTTCATGGCAGTTCCGGTTCTCTTCCTCCTCATCGTCGCGGCATCCGTGCTGCCTCGAAACACCTACGTCATGATGACGATCATCGGCTGCGTCACCTGGACTGGTTCGGCACGATTCATCCGTGCGGAGTTCCTCAAGTTACGAAATCAGGACTTCGTCCAAAGCTGTCGTGCGGTGGGGCTTCCGCTTCATTCGACTCTGTTCCGTCACATGCTGCCAAACGGGGTGACTCCCGTCTTGGTCCAGGCATCTTTCGGGGTTGCGGCCGCGATCATCGCGGAGGCCACCTTGAGTTATCTTGGTCTCGGTCCGTATGGCCAACCTTCGTGGGGTAAGTTGCTTTCCCTTACCACCGGAGAGACCGGAGTCTTCCTCTGGTGGATGGCGGTGTTTCCCGGATTGGCCATCTTCCTCACGGTACTTGCTTACAACGTGCTTGGTGAGAATTTCCGAGACGCCATCGATCCCAAGATGAGGAAGGCTGCGAACTGATGGCCGATATCGATCATCAACAACTCATCGATCCCAACAAGCCACTGCTCGAAGTGCGCGACCTTGCGGTTTCCTTTGGTAATCCATCTTCTCCCAGCAGCCCTCGTGTGCAGGCCGTTGCAGGTGTGAACATGACCATTTATCCCCGGCAAACACTTGCGGTTGTAGGTGAATCCGGATGCGGCAAGAGCGTTACCGCGATGAGTACCATGCAGCTGGTTCCTCGCCCTCCGGGTCGATTTGATGGAGGCAGGGCACTGTTCCTTGGGCAGGACGTGCTTGAATTCAACGAAAATCAGATTCGCTCATTGCGTGGCGATGACATTGCGATGATTTTCCAGGAGCCGATGACTTCCTTGAACCCGGTCTACACGATCGGTGATCAGATCATGGAAGCCATTCTCTTGCACCAGAAAGTGAGTCAGTCTGAAGCCGAAACCATTGCCTTGCAGGCAATGAAAGACGTGGGGATACCCCAGCCTGAACAACGCCTCAAGTCCTATCCCCATCAGTTCTCCGGGGGAATGCGTCAGCGGGTGATGATTGCAATGGCACTGGCCTGTCAGCCGAAGCTCTTGCTTGCAGATGAACCGACGACTGCCTTGGATGTCACAATTCAGGCGCAGATTCTTGAGCTTCTCCGCGAACTTCAGAACACGCGCAACATGGGAATCATGCTCATTACCCACAATCTCGGAGTGGTTGCTGAAAACGCGGATGTGGTCTGTGTCATGTACGCCGGACGTGTCGTCGAGTACGCCAATGTCTTCGAGCTGTTTGACAACCCCCTTCATCCGTACACCAGGGGGCTGTTTCAATCCATTCCAAATCTCAGGGAGTCGGCGCATCGACTCACTACCGTCGAAGAAATTGTTGAGAATCCGGCTGAATTCGTGAAGCTTGATGGCTTTGAAAAAGGCCTCGTTCCGTGGTGGCCGGACCCGCCAGCAAACGTGACTCCCAACCTCGCCGATCCCGATGAAGAATACATCCTGCATGAAATATCCCCCAATCGCTGGGTTGGAGTTTTCCGCAGTGACCATGCGGCTTCGCACCCCACAAGAGTTCCCGATCTTGATTATCGTCGATCGGATACCTGAGCCAAATAATCAGTTGGAGCTAGTCCATGCCACTTGTCGAGATCGGAAAAACCGCACCTGCATTCACGCTCCGCGATGCGGATGGCGAAAAGCATGCACTTAAAGACTATCGGGGTCATCACGTTGTGCTCTATTTCTACCCCAAGGATGACACCTCGGGCTGCACGAAAGAGGCTTGTCAGTTCAGGGATGCACAATCCGACTTTGGCAGACACGGAGCGGTGATTCTTGGCGTGAGTCCCGATGATGAAAAGAGTCATCGAAAGTTCTCTGACAAGCACGATTTGAATTTCACGCTTTTGGCGGACCCCAAGGATTCGGAAGGAACGCCGGCCATTTGCGCGAAGTACGGGGTGTGGCAGGAGAAGTCGATGTACGGTCGCAAGTACATGGGCGTGGTGCGAACTACCTATCTGATCGATCCCAAGGGTAAAGTCGTACATCGCTGGGACAAGGTGAAGGTTCCCGAGCACGATACAGACATACTTGCCACGATCGAAGAACACTGAATTCGAGTCCTCTCCCTTCTGAAGAGTACACCTTGCTGATGACTGCCATTCCTTTTCAATTCAAGCGCCTCTCTCCTCTGGCTACCGTCCCTCATTACCAGACGGATTTCGCCGCCGGGATGGATCTTCATGCGGCCGTAGAGGATGCAATCGAGATCTGCAGTGGTGACATCCAATTGATCCCCTGCGGCTTTGCGATGTCGATACCCGCTGGATTCGAGGCGCAGGTCCGCCCCCGGAGCGGACTCTCCACTCGTCACGGAATCTCACTGCCGAATTCCCCAGGTACTATCGACTCGGATTATCGTGGCGAAGTGATGGTCCCGCTGATCAACCTGGGTCGTAAGACCTTCAGCGTAGAGCCGGGGATGCGCATAGCCCAGATGGTGATCACCCCGGTATTCAGGGCCCAGATCGAGGAGGTCTCTGAATTGTCTGAGACGGCCCGCGGGCAGGGCGGTTTCGGATCAACTGGTAGCTGAATCGACCGATTGAGAGACTTGCGCCTCGTTGGTGGATACCATTATTCTTGAAGGGTCAAGGGAATAGCCAAAGGCCAATGGAGTAGCCAGGAAATGCCCACGAGTGCACGTACCATGATCGAGGTTCCACTACTAGATCTCAAGGCTCAGTACGCCGGCTTGCGTGATGAGCTTGAGCCAGTGGTCAAGGAAGTCATCGAAAGCCAGTGGTTCATTGGCGGTCCAAATGTCACTCAACTTGAGGAAGACATTGCTGAGTACTGCACGACTTCGCGCGCGGTCGGTTGTGCGAGTGGTTCTGATGCGATTCAGCTTGCGCTCCAAGCAGCTGATGTCAATCCTGGTGACATTGTGGTGTGTCCCACCTACACGTTCTTTTCGACTGCTGGCTCCATCAGTCGTATTGGTGCAATCCCCTTGTTGGTGGACGTGGATCCAGCTACCTACAACATGGATCCGAAATCACTGGATGTGGCATTATCGAAAGCACCGCAAGGGCGCGTGAAAGCAATCATGCCGGTCCACCTCTTTGGGCAGTGCTGCGATATGGATTCGATCATGGGCCTGGCCGCCGATCAAGGTATCTCGGTCATCGAGGATGCGGCGCAGGCACTCGGTTCGGAGGATGTACACGGGCGACGTGCAGGATCAATGTCTGTGGCCGGGTGCTTCAGTTTTTTCCCCAGCAAGAATCTCGGAGGCTTCGGTGATGGGGGGGTCATGACTTTTCAAGATCCCGAAATGGCTTCGCGTGCGGCACGCCTGCGCAACCACGGGATGGAGCCCAAGTACTACCATCACGAGGTCGGTTGCAACTCCAGGCTTGATGCCCTTCAGGCCGCGGTGCTCAGAGTCAAAATGAGGCATCTCGATTCCTGGACCGAAGGCCGTCGGGAAAATGCCCGTTTTTATGACGACTGCATTTGTGAAGCGGGTGGATTGTCCAGTGATGTTTCACTGGGTGAAACAAGCAAGCTTCCCATTCGTTATCCGCTTCCCGCTTCTGGGGCGAGTCGGCACATCTACAATCAGTACATCATCAGAGTGCCTGCGGGACACCGGGATATGATTCGCGCCCGACTTTCCGAAGCAAGGATCGGGACGGAAGTCTACTATCCCCTCGCATTGCATCAGCAGGAGTGTTACAGAGATCTCGATCTTTTCGAACTCAATCTTTCTGCAGCCGAGCGTGCTTCTCGTGAGACCATTGCCATCCCAATCTATCCTGATCTGACTCAGGCGCAGAAGGAACATGTCATGGACACCCTTCTTTCGATCGTCTCCTCACTCTGATCGGTGGCCTCCGATTCAGATGAGTTGATTCAGTGTCCTCAGTCCGAGTGGTTCCTTGACATGGAATGGTTCCCCATATTCTGAACCGATTCGACTTCCCATGTAGCTGTTTCCTGCAGTGATCCAATCAACTATCTTTCGATTCTGCTCTCGTGCCACAAACTGGCTTACGTATGCCAGGATCGACTCGATTTTCCGCTCATGAAACCTACTGGTATCGAAGATGAAGCTTGGTTGGGGCACGATCTTCAAGTGCGTGCAAAAGTAGTAGATCAGGCGTGGCACGTGCCAGGGTGATCCTGGCAGGTCGATCTTTGTGAGTTTGGCATCAAAGCGAGCATCCTCGACGATACGACTCGTTGCTACGTGGTCTGGATGCGCATCCTCCGGATATGGAAGGAATAGAATTTCTGGCTGTTCCTGCCGAATGAATCCCGCGACCGCGTGCCGCGACTCGAGATTATGTTCGATGAATCGATTCTTCAATCCAATGCAAAATCGGCTTACTCCAAGGATCTTCGCGGCTTTGTCGGCTTCCACGGCCCTGGTCTCGGGATCTCCACAGGGAGTCGGCTCCCCGTTGGTCATGTCCAGCAACATCACCTGATGGCCTTCTGCTGCGAGTGACGCGATAGTTCCTCCCATGCCGAGTTCCTGATCATCGGGGTGGGGACCTACAACAGTGATCTTCATGGTTTCTCTTCGCTGGTTTTTGGTGTGATCGTGGGCATTGAAATTCAGAATTCAGCTTTGTTTTCTCTGCAATATCGACTCATAGAGAGTTTCCAGTTCATGAACCATCTTATGAGCAGGGAACATGTCCTGGCACAATTCTTGACCCGCCCTTGCCAGTCTGATCTCGTCTGGAATTCGAAGCCGAGCTCTGACCAGGGCCTCTCTTAGGCCTTGAATGTCCCCCGGCCTCACAAGTCTTCCGGTGCGCCCGTCATGGATCACCTCCCGAGTACCGTCCACATCATGTGCGACGACCGGAACGCCGCTGAGCAATGCTTGAGGAACGGTTCTCGGAAGCCCTTCTCTCCAGCTTGGGTGGGCAAGCACGTCCATAGAGCGAATTGCGCCGGGGATTTCATTTGGCGGCAGTTTACCGGTGAAGACTACGTTCTTCTCAATCCCAAGTTGTATGACGCGACTTTTCAATCGCTCTGCCCAGTACCCGTCTCCTACCCAGAGCAGCTTCAATCCCGCATCTTTTCTCAGCTCATCGCCCATGGCCTCCAGCAGGTCGTCATGTCCCTTGAGCTCCGCGAGTCTCGCCACGGTTCCGATTACAAAGTCATCATCACGGAGATCGTGCGCTCTTCGCCATGCTGCTCTGTCGACTCTGCAATCAAGAAAGGCCTGCACATCCATGCCCGAATAGATGGTGGTGAACTGTTCCTGGTGACCGATTCCGCTGGCCAGTGCCTGTTCCTTCATGGCATCTGCCACGCACACGATTGCATCACACCTTCGTGCGGCCCACTTTTCGAGCGCCACATACGTGCGATTTTTGATCCTTGATTGATACGGGTGAAAGGGAAGCCCGTGAATTGTATGAACCACCGCGGGAACTCCAGCGGAGTGTGCTGCTGCGCGACCAAGAATTCCCGCCTTTGAAGAATGCGTGTGGACCACGTCGGGTCGGTATCTTTTCATCAACTGTTGAAGAGCCATCCGGCATCCGAGGTCCTTGATGGGGGACAGTTGTCTGACCAGATTTGGAATCTCGATCGGCTCCACGCCCTGGTGGGCGCGCGCCTCGTCCAGCATGCTGCCTTCGGGGCCGTAGATGGGCCCGTAGGCCAAAGCCACCTCGTGGCCTTCGTCGGCCTGCCCCGCACAGGAGATCAGTGTGTTCTCCTGCGATCCGCCCAGGATCAACCGGGTTGAGATATGCAGTATGCGCAACAGGAGTTCTCCGTTTTTTCAAGCGCCGGCAGTGGTTGCTCTGCCATTCTGCTTGCATCACACCGTCATTCTATGACTGTTCACTTCTCGCGGCGCCCACTCATTCCGTACTCATGAATATTCAATCCACTCCAGTCGAAGGCCTTCGGGACCGAGGGTGGGGCCAGTCAGCCTGCGATCCTGGTTCTTGATCGCCTCTGTGATGCTGCTGGGTCTTCTCGCTCCTCGGCCGATCTCAAGAAGTGATCCAGACATGATTCGAACCATGTTGTACAGGAAGCCACTTCCCACGACCTCTATCTTCAGTCGGTTCTTGGTGAGTTCGGTGACCTGGCAACTGAGAATTTCGCGAATGGTGTTTTCTCGTCCATGATGAGCGCTGGCAAATGATTCAAAGTCATGTATGCCCACAAGTAAATCGGCAGCCTGGTTCATCAGACCGATTTCAAGGTCGTGGTGCGTACGCCAGATCAATCTTCGATCGAACAGTGGAGGAAGCCCGCTTCCATGCTGAATTGTGTAGCAGTATTTTTTTCTGACTGCATCACTGATCGGGTCAAATGACTCAGGGACTTCTTCCGCTTGAATCACCTGGAGGTCATCAGGACAACGGGATGTGATTGCGCGCGGAAGCCGTTCGACCGGAATCTCTCGAGAAGTCGAGAATGCGGCGACTTGTCCAACTGCATGCACTCCAGAGTCAGTTCTGGAAGCTCCGACCAGGACCACGGGCTCTCGAACGACTTTTACGACCACCTGCTCCAGAACTCCCTGCACTGTCCTCAGTGGAGCCTGGTTCCGTGGCTCCTGCTTCTGCCAGCCATGAAAATCTGTGCCTTCATAGGCAACGGTGAGCTTGTAGCGTGGCATGGTGGACTCAGTGTCCGAAGAGGTTCCGTTGTGGGAACATTCCCTGCTCTGCGAAATACTCAAGTGCATCCTCGACCGAGGGGAAGATCTTGGTTGCCGTTTCCGTGATAAACGGGCTTGGTGCCTTTGCAGGTTTCCAGACCACGTACACTTCCTTGGTGTGTTCCCAGGCGTGATGAAGTTCCCGTTCAACCCCGCTGGACAGGCCGGGTACTCCGCCTTCGAGCTCCGGGATGTAGGAGATGATCATGTCGGACTGGTCGACCAGCTTGAAGTCACGCATGTAGATCTGGCCGTCAATATCCCCGGCGATGTCCAGCACCTCTCGGACTGGAAGTCTCTGCGTTTCGGCACCTTTCTTACCCCCATAGCTGTGTGCTTCCACTTCAACCCAGTCATCGCCATTTCGGGCGGCATCAAGCGCTCGGTCCAGCAGGAGCTTTTCATCCACGTCTGCAGGGTCGAACGCTATGAAATGCTCGGCAATGGAGGCTCTGAATTCCTCAATTTCAGCGAGCACGTCAGGTTTGTCTACCACATGGCTCATTGGAAACGAGGGATAGACCCGGCGGACGTCGGGGCGCGTGATCATTCGCATGCACGTCTCCACGGTGTCCTGATGGCGTCCGCGGCTGAGGATGTAGAACTGGTCGTGGCAGCCCATGGCATTTGCGAGCAATTCGGTCGCGAGGATCTCTTCTTCCCGCCAGACCATGCAATCCTTCAAGGTCGCGTCGATGTCATGTTCGTCATGCAGGCGCTGATGCACGGTTTCAACATTGTCAACAAGACAGATCATCATGTCGGGCTTGAGCAGTGACATCTGATCGAAATCGAATGCACTGAAGAGCCCGTGACGCCAGCGGAAGGTGGCGTGGGTGTTCACAATGATGTTGGGATTGTCCTCTACCGGAGAACTCTCCGAAATGATGTCCTTGAAGGCTGCTCGTCGCAGGCTGGCCAGACGTGATAGAGGCAAGTCGAGGATTCTTCCCGCCCTGACATCCGGTGCCTCCCCGTACATCATGTTTCCGACGTTGTAGATGTCGATACTGGACCCCCGTTCGCCTGCCAGCTTGCAGACGTCTTCGAGGTAAGGTCTCTTGTCGACACCAATCTGGCCGGTCACGATCGCTCGCATTGATCAACTCCTTTTGTTGAATCACAAGGGTACCAGCGAGAGCGCTTTCAGGATCTCTTGACCTGATTCTTCTTCAACCAGAGAAGCTTTTCCCGAGGAATCGGTCCCTCGCTTTTTCGGGATCGGGCGATCCACGTAGCCACTGCGGTCAGTGCGATGATTCCAGCCACCACGCCCAGTGCCGTGAAGATGGTGGTGGACAGCGATTCATCGGCCAGCTGGCGCCCGATAAGCAAGCCGATCGTCACTTGAAGTGAAGTGGTGATGGCGCACATCGTCAGTTCAATCACAGTGAAGGTACGCCACGGCATGTGGAGAATCCCGGCGATGGTCAGCGACGGTGACCTGGTTCCGGGGATGAAACGAGACACCACCAGAACCCATGCGCCCTTGCGGTCGAATTGATGCTTGACCTGCAGGAGTTTCCTGGGGTGGAACATCTTCTTGAACCAGCGACGGTGCAGCACTGATTTTCCAATGGTCCTGCATAATGAGAACCAGATGTAATCTCCTCCAAGCACGCCCACGTAGGCTGCGATGTAGACCGGCAGTGCGTTGATCTCTCCTCGGCCGACGAAGATGCCTGCCGGGATATTGACGACCTCTTCGCCAATGGGAATGCCGAATCCCGAGGCCAGGAGCAGGGCGATCATCGCCCATGGGCCGTATTCACCAATGAAACGAGTGAATGGGACATCTTTGAATGTCGAGCCCGGCTCGCTTTGCGTCGAAGCCTGAATCAGGCCGACGATGCTCTCCCAGGTCTGGGAAACTTCAAATAGGAGAAGTGCAGTGGTCATCGCTATTCAAGGAGTGTAGCCTGCACCAATGCCCTCTCGCTTCCAGCAATGAAATTTGCCAGGCACTCCAGGAGGCTCATGCACACTCGCTCTGGTTGGATCTGCGCTCCTGATTCATTCAAGGGGACGGTTGATTCCGTGACGGCGGCCCGCGGTCTGGCTCAAGGGCTCCATCCGCTTCCGACTCGCGTTCTCCCGATGGGAGATGGCGGAGAGGGGACCGCACTCGCCATCGAGGCATCCCAGGGAGGACGTTGGGTCAATACGTCGCTGGGTCCAGCTCGGCTTGGAGGGCCACCTCAGAAAGGGCGCTGGCTGGATCTTGGCAATCGGTGTGCGTTTGTGGAGTTTGCCCAGGGAGCGGCTCTGGAAACAGTCCCGAGCACTCATCCACCAGACCCTGGAAAGATGAGTTCCCACCCCGTCGGAGAATTGATCTGCTCTGCTCTGGATTCTGGGGCTCGAAGATTGGTCATTGGGTTGGGGGGCAGTGGAACCGTCGATGGTGGGGCTGGCCTGCTCCAGGCGTTGGGCGGCCGATTCCAAGCGGCTGGAACAACCTTGCGAGCTCCTATCACCGCGTCAGACCTCCAGATCTTGGAGTCTCTGGATCTGACTGAGGTCAGACGTCGCTTTCGAGGCATCTCTTGCACCTTGGCGGCGGATGTGGTCAATCCATTGCTGGGGCCCCAGGGCGCAATTGCCCAGTATGGGGCTCAAAAAGGACTTCGACCAGAGGAGTTTGTGCGTTTCGAAGAGGGACTTCGCCGTTTCAGCCGTCTGATGGGGGCCAAGGCTGACCAGCCTGGAGACGGCGCAGCGGGTGGGGCAGCCTTTGGGCTCAGGGCAGGAGCGGGAGGAACCTTGGTTGCCGGAGCACAGCTCGTAGGAACACTTGTCGGGCTTCAGGAGGCCTGCTCATCGGCTGAGTGGGTGGTGACCGGAGAAGGGCGCTACGACGACCAAACGCGTCAGGGAAAGGTTCCGTGGGCGGTTGCGCGATGTGCTCGGGCGTGCGGTGCCAAGGTGGCGCTCGTAGCGGGTCAAATAGACCCCGCGACGCTGCCAGAGATAAAACGAATGTTTGATTTCCACCTTGAATTATCGGGCTGTCTGAAGGACGTCACTGCCAGCTCTGGCACGGAATCAGCCCTCCAAGAGGCTGGTCGTCAACTTCGCGTGCGGCTGGCCAGTTCAAAGCCTCCGCTCGAGCCCTGACAGTAAGACCACTGCGTGGACCTCGACGGCTCGCCCTTCACCGATCGCATCGACCTGTTCGTGGGTTTTTGCCTTGAGGTTCACCTGCTCCGCTGTACAGCCAATAATCCGAGCTAGATTTCTTACGATCAAATCCCTGTGCGGACCGAGCTTAGGTCGTTCGCAGACTACGGTGATATCCATGTTTTCCAGGCCGAATCCTTCCGCTTCAACTCTGCGAACGGCTTCCTCGAGAAATGGTGCTGAGTCGGCGTCTTTGTGCTCTGGCGCGGTATCAGGAAACAGTTGACCGATGTCTGGCGAACCGATGGCCCCCAGTAATGCGTCAGTCACCGCATGCATCAGTGCGTCCCCATCCGAATGGCTGATTGGTCCATGGTCGTGTGCGATGTGCACACCACCCAGAATGAATGGTCTTCCCTGACCCTCAGGGGGAGTGGGTTCCAGTCGATGAAGGTCATAGCCGTGTCCGATTCTCAGTGGTTGGGTTGGCATAACTGGACAATTTACCTCCAGACGTCATTCATTTGCCACCGAGATCGATGATATGTGGTCGATTCGGCCGATCAGGGTTCTGAGGGACCAATCCGGCCCCCCAACAGAGCTCATGAGGACAGAGGTACGTACATGGCACCGATCAATCTCCCTTCCCGTCGCTGGATTCTTTCCGGAGCCCTTGCCGCGGCTCTCTGTTCAGTCCCCGGCTGCTTCAATCCGAACGGTGGAGTGACTGGCTACTTTGCCTACGTATCGACCCCGACCTCGCCCAAGACTGTGGTCATTTACGACGTCCGCAGCGGTGAGCCTTGGTTCGTCAAGGAAGTCCCGGTCGGGAAGCAGTTGAACTTCCGCTTTCTCTCCGATGGTGGGGACAACCCCCAGTATTCACCCGCGCGGCTTGAGTGGGCGATGGTCGAGGCTGGAAATAATGCAAGCCAGTTGACCAACCAGATGACCGCTCCTCCCGAAGAGGCCTGCAAGATCAAGATCGAGATTCGTCAGCCTGAATACCACCCGATCCCTGACTCGGAACGGTATCGTCAAGATGCAGTGTTCGAGGGCGTCGACAAGGCGGACAGTGAAGACGACATCCCTGTCGGAAATCGCAACATCTACGACTGAGTGGAGAAGTGTTGTCTCTTCTCTTTGGACTCAGCGTCCCATGAGGTGGGCGCGGGCTGCTGTTTCAAACGCCCGGCCACGCTGCTCGTAATTTTCGAATTGGTCCCAGCTTGCGCAGCCTGGTGATAAGAGCAGGATTTCACCTTCACGGATTTCTTGACTGGCGCACCGAACCGCTTCTTCAACCGTGTTGCAAGATCGAGCGTTGGCTCCTGAGAGTAGCTGGTCACTCGTTGCGCCAATCGCATACAGCCCCGCCAGACGGTCCCCGAGTCGATCAACTGCACCAAGGTCGCTCCTCTTGTCGAAGCCGCCGGCAATGAGATGGATCGATGAGGCAGAGCCGAACGCTTCCACCGCTTTCATTGTGGC
The DNA here is from genome assembly GCA_002171655.1 of Planctomycetes bacterium TMED75. GTDB lineage: Bacteria > Planctomycetota > Phycisphaerae > Phycisphaerales > SM1A02 > UBA8087. The sequence goes on along the minus strand of NHEC01000014.1, from coordinate 10,955 downwards.
TTCGGGCGTGGTCGACTTTGAATCGTCAACCACCATGATCGTCTCGAATCCTGGCAGTGGTTTTAACCTGTGTGGGAGTCCACTGAAGGATTCAATCATCGGTGCAAGACTTCGTGCAGTTTGCCGGCGAGCTTCTGGAAGCACCTCCGTGAAACAGGCAACTGCCATCAGGGCGACGGAAGCATTCTCTTTCTGGTGGGCTCCGGGAATATGCAGTCGGATTGAATTCTGCAGGCAAACCCGATCATTTGCTTCATCCCAGCTCTTGTCCGACCGTGCCATCCACTCCTTGACCGGCTCCAGGTGATTCTTCAATTCGGAATCAACAGCGTCTGGTGCGCTGGGAAGCACCAGGTTGCCCGCAACCACTGATTCCAGAAGGAAGCGTTTGGCTGCAACATAGTGTTCGACTGTTTGGTGCCAGTCGATGTGATTCTGACTGAGGCTGGTCAGGACCCCGACCTGGGGTTGAAAGCGACTCGCTGAGGTCTTGATCCAGTGGAGCATGAAACTCGACAGTTCAAGCACGATGGCGTCCGCATCATCAAGAACCTCCTGCGAAGAGCCGAGGAGTGACCCCCCGAGATTTCCTCCGAGCAGGCACCGGCGGTCTGATTCCAAAAGCAGATGATGAATCATCGCACAGGTGCTGGACTTCCCTGCCGATCCGGTCACGGCGATCAGTTTCCGATGATCAACACGTTCCAGAAAGAGTTCTATCTCGGTGCATACCGGCACTCCTGCGTCACGGGCTCGCTTCAGATACTTGTTTTCCCATGGTCTGGGAACCGCAGGGCTCACGACGACCAGTGCCGCATCTTCGAACGATACGTTTTCGTGAGTGCCCAGTTCAAACTCAAGCGTCCCTGTCGATTTGACTTGTCGCAACGTGGTGATCGAGTCCTGAAGGCTATCGGCCTCCGCCAGATCAGTCACCGTGACCGAGGCTCCTCGTGCGAGCAGGTAGGAGGCCGCTCCAACTCCTCCACCGAATCGGCCCAGCCCCATCACGATCACCGTCATTCCGGGTCCAATCTCAGGCATGCGATCAGTCTATCAGCCAACGGCAAGATCACTCCGTTTCAGCGCTCGCGCAGAGTACAATCATCCCGATGGAATTGGATTCAACCAACGAGCGTGTCCGCCCCAAGATTCACCCGATGTCGGTGTTTGCCCTCGTCTGTTCCTGCATCTTCTGCTGTCCGTTCGCTCCACTCGCGGGATTCATCCTCGGGTTCATCTCATGGAGAGCGATTAACGCCTCCCAGGGGCTGCTTCGAGGTCGAAAGATCGCACTTCTGGCCATGGCTCTGGGACTCATTATGCTCCCCGTCCAGTATTTCGTCACATCTCAGGTTGAATCGAACCAGAGCGCATTGAAGAAGGAGGGGTTCCAGCGAACTTTCGATGTTCTTTTCGATACCTCGCTTCCCGATCGACAGTCACAGTTGGAAGGTGTGCTCGGCGCTCACGAAGGCCGTCGTCCGTCAGTGGAGGATGTCGAGAGATTCGTCGCACAGGTTGAGGAGCAGTACGGACAATTTCGTACGGTCCTCCTGATCAACTCTTCTCCGATAGCATCCGGAATCCTGTCTCAACTCAATCAGGAATGTGCCCTCTACTTCACTTTTGATGGGGGAACGACCACTGGAGCTGCTCGGTGCTCCATCATCGGCACCGGATGGTCCAGTCCCTATCAGGTTCGAATCTCCACCTTGCAGCTGAATCTGGAGGAGGGTGGGCTCCTGGAATTCGGTCCTCCACCACTTCCTGATCAGCCGGACTCGGAGAAATCCGAGGACTCCAACGATGAGGCCGTTCAATCCCCCTCCCTCCCAGATGAACCCGTATCTGATGAATGATCAACGGGACTCAGCATTGGACCCACTCTCGAGAAAGGAGGACGTTGCGTCACGACTGGCGGTCCTTTCCTTCGCCAGTGGACTGGTTCTCTGCTGTCCGTTGGCGGGCTTGGTTGCAGTGCTGACGGGTGCGCTCGCGCTCTTTCAGGGTCGTGGTGCGGTCCAGGAGACTTCATGGCGTCGCTACGCATGGGGTGGTCTCAGCCTGGGTGTGGTGGGGACACTCGCGGGACTGCTGGGTCTTCTGGTCTTCAGTCATTCCCAAGCTCAATGGGAGCGTGAGGGACGGGTCCTTTTTTCCGGACCCAACAATGCCCTGTTCGAGCTCTCTCAGGAGAATCACGCAGGATTCCATGCGGAGTTTTCGGGTCCAGGGGCCACGGCAGATGAGGAAGCACTCTCGGTCTTCAAGGACCGACTTGCCAATGAGTTTGGAGCATTCCTCTACTGCAATTCTCCTGAAGTAGTGAAGATCGAAGGAGAGGGCCCTTGGACGATTGGGGGCTACCAAGCGGTGTTCGCTTCAGTCACAGATCCCACGATTCGTTCCGACTTTCCCTGTGAAATCGTGGTAGAACGCCTGCCATCGGGTACCCTTCGCCTTGTCAGGTTTGAGATTCGAAGCGATGATGCGGTCATCGAATATCCAACAACGCTTCCAAACGAGGTACCACAGGGTGGCTGAAACAATCATCCGAACTAAAGAGCTGGTCAAGAAGTTCGGCACGCAGACTGTTCTCTCCGGAGTCAACCTCGACGTGACTCGGGGTGAGACCATGGTCGTTATGGGTGGGTCCGGTTGTGGAAAATCGACGATCCTCCGAATGATGGTCGGCTCTTTTCCTCCAACTTCAGGAAGTGTTGAACTGTTTGGACAAGACGTCAATCAACTCGACGAAGACCACCTCAATGAGACCCGCAAGAAGTTTGGCATCCTTTTTCAGTCGGGTGCGCTCTTCAATTCGATGACCATTGCAGACAACGTCTCACTTCCCCTGCACGAGCACACGGATCTGGATGCGAACATCATCGACATCCAGGTGAAGATCAAGCTTGAACTTGTTGGTCTCCGAGAGCACGCCAACAAGTTTCCATCCCAGATTTCGGGTGGAATGAAGAAGCGTGCAGGACTCGCAAGAGCCCTTGCGCTTGATCCTCAGATCCTCTTTTACGACGAACCTTCTGCTGGGCTGGATCCGGTCACTTCCGCGGAGATTGATCAACTCATGCTTGATCTCACCAAGAAGCTGGGGGTCACCAGCGTAGTGGTGACCCATGAAATGGATTCTGCGTTCACCATCGCTGACCGAATGTGCATGCTGGATAAGGGACGTGTGCTTCGAATCGGTACTCGAGACGACTTTGACGCCCTGCGAATCAAGTCCGATGCCGAAGCAACTGAGTTGTCCGAGGATGATCGGCTCATCCGACAGTTCCTTCGCGGGGATGCAGACGGCCCTCTGACTCAGCGAAAGATTGAAACCAGTTACGAAGAAGACCTTCTGGGTTCGATCCCTGCGGCAGTGGTCAAGACTCCAGCAGTCCAGCCAACCAGGTCCCGGTCCAGTTCCTGATTCCGTCAGGGGCCTGTACGCGAGTACGCAAATCCCATCAAGAATACGAGCGCCCGACTTCAGTGGAGCGCTCGCGTTCAAAGGGCATTGTCTTTTCGCGGTCAGTTCTGGCAGACTCCCCATCCGGCGAGAATCACACTGAGGTCCTGCCCATCGGTGATACCGTCGTCGGTCAAGTCGCCGCCGCTACCACCCCAGGCAGCCAGCAGATAGCTGAGGTCGGCACCATCGATTGTCCCGCTGTTATCGAAATCACCCGGGCATTCGACGGGGTAAGGGGTGCAGGTGACCACAAGGATCTGGTTTTCAGCTGATTCACCGGATTGGGTGCCCACCCGGATCAGAAGAAGTGCGTTTTCGTCACTTCTGACTTCCACATAGGCATCATCACCACACTCTTCCGAGTCGTCGCTGCAGGCAACCAATGAGGCTTCATTGAAGGGACACCCTTGTCCCGCATCGTAGATTGCGATGCGCGTATCAAGAGCTGTGTTGCCACAGGTAGTGATTGTCATGAGCTGACCACAGCTGGTGGTGTATCTGAACCACACATCTTTCTTCATCTCGTAGCCATTGCCTTCATCACAGGAGGCGTTGAGTCCCGGATCCGAATCCGTGGCTCCCAAAGTTGTGAAGGTGGTCGCACCATCTGAGATGATGATCGAATTGACACACTCATCGTTAGCGGGCGGATCCACCACCGGTTCTTCCGGAGAGTCATCAATCTCCACCTTGTCGATGTACCAGTCATCGTTGAGTTCGTCTCCGTCGGTACGGAATCGAAGTCTGAAACGATTTGACTGTGCGCTCTCATCCAGAAGGTATTCATGAAATTGGAATTCACTCTGGGTCGTACCATCGGAGATGATTTCATCAATGAGAATCCACTCATTGCCACCCGCTTCATATTCAACGATCAGTTTCTCACCAGCCTCCACTGACCTGTGTTGCGAGTAGAAGCTCAGCCACATGGGTCCGAACCCCGAAGCACTGAATGTGGTGGTTCGGATCTCATCGTCTGAATAGTCTCCGCCATCAACCGAGTCCAGATTGAGTGCCCGAATTCCGCTGGGTTCATTCACTCCCCCGGTGCTGTGTACTCCACCCTTGTTGAATGACCAGATGGAGGAGGACGGATAGCTTCCAGATTCGAAATCAGCACTGAATGGAAGTGGAAGCAGTTCGGTGAAGATCGTGTCGCAAGACACTGAATTTCTGTAATTGATTATGAAGCCCTGCGCGCACTCTTCAAACTTGAAATTCGATCCTGAGATTGAGCCGCAGGCACCCACGCCCGAGCACATGATGCGGCAGGATCCGCTGCATGAACTCGTCGTATCGCAGTGTGGAGCATTGAAATTGTGGCCCAGCTCATGGGCGGTGACGGCTGATCTCAAGGTGAGATTGCTCGTCCATCGGCTTTCGACCATTGCATAAGCAAAGGACTGGTTGCAGACAACACCCACGGTTGCCAGTCCCAGGATTGAATTGGCAATGTTCTTGCCCGTGAAGATGTGTGCAACATCTCGCTTGATTCGATATTCGTCGTTTCCGGAATTGTTCCAGCGATTCCGAAAGGCATTGAGAATGACCGATGAATCCGTCGAGTCGGACCACGGGTCATTGACACTGGCGCGCACGACGATCGTCGAGAGTTCGAAGACGATGGAGACATCTCGTTCGTAGACAATTTCCGTAATCGACCACATCAGCTCAACATCATTGATGGTATTGGTGATGCTCGATCCGTTCTTGACAAAGAATTCGTAGTCGGTATCACTGCCTACTTCCACCAGGTAGAGGTTTCCACCCGCAAGGCTTCCGTCACCGTTGTCCTGAGTCTCGACCGGTTCGCCAAGGTCATACAGGTCGTTTCCGCAGCCATACCCTTCCGGAAGCTGGAATTGATCAGTCAGGACTACATGAGTCTTTTCACTTGGGTTCTCCGGGAGTCTGAGTGCGTCGTCTGCCAGTGAAGCGAGTGGTTGGACAAACCAGGTTCCACCTTGTTCACCTAGGTCCACTATGACATGGAGGCCGTCCTCGAGCAGGGAGCCCCGCACAGCGGTTTCCTCTCTGCCTTCAACGGTTCCTTTGTAGGTAGCAGCCGGTGGTGGCTCGATTCGATTGAGCTGAAGTCCGTCGTCGACAAGAATGGTGAAATCACCGGCACGCATGCTGTGTCTGGTGAGCTCCAGGGTGTGGTTGATGCCTTCAATGCGAACTTCGGCGTTGAACTTCAAGGGGAGACCCTCTGGGAGTTCAATCTCGATCAAATCGTGGGGGACGGTTCCCGGGAGCTCCAACTGCTCCAGCTGGGAGAGACCGCCCACCAGCGGGATCCGATCCTGTTGTGCGAAGAGCGATCCGCAGACAGCCAGCAGCGTTCCAGCTCCGAGGACGGTTAGAGCATTTAAATTCATGGAGTTCTGATCTCCTGATTTATCCGTGAATTGGGCGGTGGAAGGCAGAGGGGTCGGATTCTCTGGAAATGAACAGCTTCAGAAGATCTCCTCTGTTCCTACTCAACTATAGCCCCGGCTGTTCGTTGGTCCACGAAGAAGTTCTTTCCCGGTGCCTTTTGCCCCGGTCAATCCACTTGAGCTGGCTCTGGAACCACGTACATCGCTTGTATGGCATCCACCACCTGCCAGCTGGAGTCCGGTAGGCCAAAGTCAATGACCGGAGACTCCCCCTATCTACAGCTCGGGACTGCTGAACAGGCCTCTGTTGGGAGGTTCCTCGAACGAGGCTTCACTTGAAAACTCAACTCTGCGCAGCAGAAACCAGCGTGGTCTCATTCTTGACCAAGGTCGGGGACCAGGGTTCGGTGCCCTCGATTCGGATCACTTAGGGCATGATCCCCAGTTTGCAAGGACGATTGCAAGGTCGAGGCCATTGACGAGTTCATCGCCATTCAGGTCACCGGAAGCGTCGGTTCCAGTCGCGCCCCAGCTGGCAAGGATTTCAGTCAGATCTGTACCACCGACTTCATTGTCACCATCAAGGTCGGCGATGCATTCTGGAGAATCACCCCCACAACTGAGTGCCACGAGCTTGAATGCATCGACACCCGCCTCAACCACCGAGCCCGGATCGTTGTCGCTGGCAGTCCAGCGAATCCTGAGCCCAGAGGTGACGGTCACGTAGTCGCCGACTCGCCAGGTGCTGGTCGTCCAGCCGGTCTGTGCACTGTTTCCGTTTGAGATACTGGCGAGCTCAGTCCAGCTGGAACCCGAATCTCCACTGATCTCGATCAGGAAGACGTCGTCGTATTCGGTGTTGTTCGAGCTGGTGTTGTCGAACCACCAGTCAAAGCTCAGATCAGTGTCCGGACTGTCAACGTCGTAGACCGCAGAAGTCAGAATGGTCGATCCGCCATCGATGTCGAGGGCGCAGGCAGCTTCGGAGACGCCGTTGCCTGTGACATAGGCGTGGCCACTGCCGTCGCTATCGCTTCCGGGTGCGCTGCACGTTTCGACCGAGGTGCTGTCGTTGGAGGGAATCGCTCGCTCCCAGCCTCCGGCAGTCGCAGTGGTGGAGACGGTCCAGTCCGCAGAGATGTTGAAGTCCACATTGGCGATTTGGTTGATGCCATCCGCGATGGTGGCCGTGAATGCGCCTGCAGCCGGAAGATTCTTGGTCGCGCCAGATGAGTCGTTTGCGCTGAAGTACCAGGCAAGATCGGCGCCGCAAGGGAGTTCCGGAAGAGTCGCAGAGTAGACGTCTCCGCCTTGGGGAGCAAGAGCCAGCGCCACTTCTCCAGAACCAGTGTTGTAGACGACTTGTGCACTGCCGTCTTCGTAGCCATTGGCTTCAACTTCGGTGATCTGGACACTTAGCGTCGGTCCGGAGGGCGTAACGAACTCTGGAACAGAACCGACAGCACTCATTTGAATGAGCTGCTGAGTTTCTGGGACAATGATTTCAATGCTGAGTTCCGTACCACTTTCAAACAGGCCAACCTTGGCCGTACCTGGAATGGGTGGAGTGTCCGTATCGAAGCTGAAAGTGTGCATCGAGTTCCAGCGAATAGCATTGCTGTTGGGGTCCGTAGCAAATGGCTTGCAGGCCCAGGAAAGTTGTCCGGACGCTGCCTTTTCACTGCTGATTGCCCAGGAAGCGTTCGAGTAGGGTTCGCCTGAGTGGTAGACAGCAAAGCTTTGCTCGCTGTTCATGTAGGTGCCACTGAATGGGACCTCAAACCGCTGGAACCCGTCATTGCAGTCAAGGTTGTAGACCGCGTATTCATAGTGCCACATGCCATTGCCCAGATCGCACACCTTCGAACCCACGAAGAACGTCTCATTGAGTCCCGAGACACTGCAGTCGGAAATCTGGTGCTCCGTGATCGTGACTTCTGGGTCAACTTCCTGCCAGGCATAGATTCCGGGCAGCAACTGCCTGGTGGTGGATGTCACGTTGATGTCGTATCCGCCCGCAGCAGTTCCGCTTCGACTGACCTCTCGATAGGCCGCATTGTTGAATGCCATGCATGCTGCGGCATCTTGTGGATGCACGTACATGCCTTCCACGTAGTAAGAAGAGGTCGAGTCTGGATAGGTGGAGGGATCCAGGTCTGCGGTCAGCACATTGAGTCTTCTGCCAATCACTGCTGGATAGCCGGGTGCGCTGAACGGGAAAGGGAAGTAGCCCGTGGATGCGTTCACTTCATTTCGGGGGCCCAGGTTTGACTGTTGCCCGTTGTTGCCTGCCGAATAGGGATCCGAGCAGTTCCAACCGAGGCGGTCCGAACAGCCACCACCGTACGGGTTGCTGCAACTTCCGCAGAGGGTTTGCTGAAGTGCACAGAACCCGTGCTTGAGCCAACTCATCCCGATGTGTTCGATTCGAGTACATCCGTTGGGCAGTTCGATCACTCGATACATGTTCTGGCCAATGGTGGGATGATTGTTATTTTGTGCCTCCCAGAGAAGGTAGTCATTCCCTTGATTGCACGAAGTGGTTGCCACTGAGTAGGCACTGATGCCTCCGGATGTCCCGTAACTCGCGACGTCTGGAAGAGAGCCGATGATCACATCAGGAAATGTTCCGGATGCCGCTCCTCGCGAAGCGACTGCATCAGAGTTCCAGTATCCGGCAGTGACCGCAAGGCCTCCGAACAGTGTGGCAAGCATGGAAGTCTTCAGATTCATCTTGGGGCTCCAGATTCTCTATGTAGTGAGCTCTTTTTTGGTCGTGGGGGGGGTGAGTGTGGGTTCGCTCGAATTCCCACTATAAACCCTCAGACCAGATTGTCCATGCTTGAATCAGGCTCACGGCACTGTTGCCTTGAAAGGCGGCCAATCATCGGTCTCAATGAAAAGCGACGGCCATTTCTGGCCGTCGCTTTGATGTCGGTGGTGTGATAAATCGACTGTTTTACAGGCTCAGCCGCACTCGCAACCCCAGTTGGCCAATACGGTGGCCAGGTCTTCGCCATTGGTGTTTCCGTCACCATTGACGTCACCGCCGGACAAACCCCAGTTTCCGAGGATTTGGGCCAGGTCAATGCCATCAACGCTGCAATCGCCGTCGAGGTCGCCGGTGCAGGGGATGACAGGTTCCGCGTTGGGAACCATGATGTTCACCTGGATGTCTTCACCAGTCTTGAAGAGTCCCACGGTGGCTTCACCTTCAACTGGTGGGCTGTTGGTGTCAAAGCTGAACGTATTCATCGAGTTCCAAAGGATGGCATTCGCGTCCTGATCCTCATCGAAGCTCTTGGTAGACCACGACATCATGCCGGTGGATGAGTCGATGCCGTCATTCCAGGCTGCCATGTTGACCACTGAGCCAGAGTGGTACTTCGGGAGGTTCTGTGAGACGTTTGCTGACATGGTCGCCGGGACTTCGAACTTCGAAATCGCAACGTCGCAGTCGAGGTTGTAGACCGCGTACTCGTAGTGCCACATGCCACCACCAAGTTCACAGACCTTTGATCCGATGAAGAAGGTTTCATTGAGCCCTGACTGCGCGCAGTTCGAGAGCGTGACTTCGGTGATTTCCACCTCGGGATCGACTTCCTTCCAAGCGAAGATGGCTGGTTCCATCTGCCTGGTGGAGCTTTCAAGATTGATGTCGAACCCGTTGTTTCCAAGTCCACTGATGGAAATGGGTCGGTATGACGCATTATTGAATCCCATGCATGCCACCGCATCCTCAGGGTGAACGTACATGCCCTCCACAAAGAATGAGTTGGTACTTGGGGGGTAGTTGCTGGGATCCATATCCGCGGAGCGAACTTGCAGTCGTCGACCGAGCAACGGCTCGAAGCCCGGAGCACTGAACGGGTAGGGGAAGTAACCCGTGGAGGCATTGACTGGCTTGCGTGGTCCAAGGTTGCTTTGTTGCCCGTTGTAGAACGAGTCGTAGGGATCAGAGCAGTTCCAACCCAGTCGATCAGCACAACCGCCGCCTCCTGAGTTGTCGCAAGATCCGCAGAGTGTTCCTTGGAGCGCGCAGAAACCGTGCTTGAGCCAACTCATTCCGATCATATCGATTCGGCTGCAGCCGTTCTCAAGTTCGGTGACCCGGTACATGTTCTGCCCGATGGTCGGATGAAAGTTGTTGTTCCCGTCCCATTCGAGGTAATCGTTGCCTTGATTGCATGAGACGGTTCCGATTGAGAAGGCAGTCACGCCACCAGACTCTCCATACCTCGTATGGTTGTGGAGTGAACCAACAATGACGTCGGGAAATGTGCCAGCCGTGGTCCCACGGGATGCTATGGCATCGGAGTTCAGATGGCCGAGCATGACTGCCGTACATCCGATCAATGCACTCGCAATTGTGATTCTCTTGTTCAAAACGGGATTCTCCACAAACTGTGTTCTCTTTTGTTGTTCGTACACTTGTGTGGGCCACCGACTCGAGAGGGTGGGGTGAGTCTGAAGGCAATGATCGCCTTATTGCTGCATGGCCACCTTTAAGAGTAGCCCATCCCTTCGAGCTTGACGTCCGTGAATTCCCAAAAAAGGCATGATGCTCCTCTTCACGGGCTTCAAGGCATCGGAGTACTTTTGGTTTTCGGCCCTTTTCGAAGGAATATTTTGTCGTTATCTGCCTTCTTGTCCGGGGCTTATCTGTTCCTGGGCCTGTTTGAGTAAAGCCTGTTTTAAGTGGTCTGGATCTGGTCTTCGAATACGCTGTTCCCCGCGCGTTACGTCTGAAGATGGCCAGCTATTCAAAAAACCCGACCGCCGCCAAGTTATTGGCGACGGCGGGTGGGAGTCGTGGTTCGTTTGTGTGTCTCGTCGGCCAGTCTCCGCCACTCTTTACTAAGTGCGTGAGGACGGTTCTCGTGAAACATGGTCTCATGTTCAAGAACCGAATACTGACGTCTTCGAACTACGTCACATCGTGATCTCTGGTTATTTGATTGTCCCTTTTCTCTTGCTGGCAGACGCTCTGCCTCAGCTCCTGAATACAAATTAACACGACTTCAGAAAAGTCCAACGGTAAAGTCCGAGAAGGCAAAAAAAAACCCGGCCGCCGCCAAGGTATTGGCGACGGCGGG
>NHEC01000013.1 GCA_002171655.1 Planctomycetes bacterium TMED75 | reverse complement strand
CCATCTTCCCCCCACGTTCGAAATCAACCAGGCCCAGCTCGTCGATGAGTTCCAGGTGGGTCTTCGGGGTGAACCCTCGTTGTTCGGTGAAGGACTTGCTGGGGTCGAACCCTGCAGGTGACCACTGTCGAAGTTCCACGTTCTCTTCTGCGCCAGCACCGATCGGCACGTCATCCGCGGGTGGCTGCGGAACTCGAAGCCAGAGTGCGCGCCACTCCGGTTCGATCGCCGCGATGCGCTCGTCGAGTTGCTGGATGGTTGCTTTGAGTTCCGTCGGACGTGCTTCCAGTTCTGCGATCTCGGCTTTCAGGGTGTCGGCGTGCTCGGGACTCGCCTTCTTGAGCATCCCCTTGCGCTTGCCCAGTTCCGGACCCATCGCCTTGGACAGCTTCTTCTGTTCCGCCCGATGCGACTCCTGTTCACTGGTGAGTGATCGTCGAGCTTCGTCGAGTTCAAGCAGGCGATCAATGTCGACATCGACCCCCTTGGCCCGAGCGGCGTCCTGGTAGTGGGAAGGGTTCTCACGCAGTTTCTTCAGGTCGATCATGGTGGTGGGTTCAGATTCCGCGGTCGCGATAGGTGGGGGGAGCGCCCCATCGCATCTTCTCGATGAGGGTCTTCCAATAGGGCGATTCGGGGTTGCCTATCAAACCTGCATGATGCAGGTGGCGTCGGAAGATCAGTCGCTCGCCTTCCTCGAGTGGATGGGTTTCCTGCCCGTCCAGTACCAGGGTAGTGCCCGAATTCGCACGGCTGATTCCGATCTCGAGCACCGTCTCCGCGTCCGCGACGATCGGTCTGAACGCCAGCGAGTGTGGCGCGACCGCGGAGATGATCAGCGCATCCACGGTCGGTTGCACGATCGGTCCGCCCGCCGAGACGTTGTATGCAGTGGATCCGATCGGACTTGCGATGATCAGGCCGTCACCATTGATCGATGGGCCCTCGGTCTGATCGATCTTCAGCGACAGTTCGATCATTCGAAACGGGGCTCCGGCGGAGATCACGCAGTCATTGACGGCAACGGATTGAAAACGCTGAGTGCCACTTCGGTCCTGAATCGAAACCTGCACCACCAGATGCTTGCGCACCAGCGGCTGGTCGCCAAAGACCATCCCGGCATTGCGTTGGAGGGAATCGGTATCGAATTCCGCCAGCACACCGAGCCGCCCGGCGTTGACGCCAACGACCGGCACCTCGCAGTCGAGGGTCGTGCGAATCGCATTGATGAGGGTTCCGTCACCCCCGATCACCACCACGCGGTCGGTTTCTTCGGGGATCGGGTCACCCGGTTTGAGGGTAGCGATCAACTGGGAGTGCGTTTCGACGATCTGCCGGACCCGGGGGATCAGCTGCAGGGTTTCGGGGACGCGTTCCGAGGCCAAGATGACGGTGTTGGTGTGAGCCATACGGGGACAAATGGTACGCCAAGCGACCGCCTGATGACGGATCGGTCAGCTCACCACGCCTCGAGTGAGCCTCATGAAGGCCGTTTCGAGGTTCACCTGTTCCTTGCGCAGTTCGGTGATTCGGTAGCCTTGGGCGACGAGTCGCGCCGCGACTTCGGAGATCGGCAGGCCTGATTCGGGGTCCAATGAGACCTCGAGAAGGTGTCCTGCGGCCTCGGTCTGGGCGGCGGAGACCTCGACGGTTCTGATTCCCGCCACCTGCCGCAACAGGCTGGCGGCCTCCTCCGGTCGGGCTTCGACGCCCACCACCACGGTCTGACCGACGTCTGCCTGCTGCATGGCTTCCGAGACCCCTCCGGAAAAAAGCAGCTTGCCTTGTTCGATGATGCCTACCGCATCGCACAGCTCGGCCAGTTCGCTGAGGATGTGACTTGAGATGACGATCGTCTTGCCCATCCGATGGAGTTCCCGGAGCAGCTCTCGAATTTCGATTCGTGCTCGAGGATCGAGCCCCGAAGCCGGTTCGTCCATCAGGAGCACCTTGGGATCGTGCAGGAGTACTCGCGCCACCGACAGACGCTGCTTCATGCCTCGGCTCAGGCCGTTGACGTCACTGGTCCGTTTGTATCCCAGCTCGGTGAGATCCAGTACGTCGTTGACCACCTGCAGGCGTTGCTTCCCGTGGATGCCGTAGCACGCAGCGAAGAACTCGAGGTACTCCTGGATGAGCATGTCCTCGTAGGCGCCCATGAAGTCCGGAACGTATCCGATCAGTGGACGAATGAGATTGTTCTGGTAGCCAACGACGTTGCCGTCGACCCGAGCCTCGCCCCAGCTTGGTTTGAGCAGGGTGGCGAGAATCTTGATGGTGGTGGTCTTGCCTGCCCCGTTGGGCCCGATGAACCCGTAGCAGGTCCCTTCCTCGATCGAGAGGTTGAGGTTGTCCAGTGCGGTCAGGTCCCCGTACTTCTTGGTCAGGTTGATCGTCTCGATCATCGCCATCGTGGAATCACCTCCTGGCTGCGGAGATCACGGTTTCGCATCATCAGTCTCCTCGCTTGGTGGGCCCAGCATCAACGGGGCGAGTGTACGGGTGGGGGTTATTACAAAGTCTTCGTCCACCGGGAGGGGGTGGATCCAGCGCAGCACCACCGTTCCCTCGGACTCGACGCTTTTCCCGTCGATCTCGATCGGAACTGGGCATGGTACCCCCTCGAGGATTCCGATCAACATGATGCAGGGACGGATGAACCAGTCCGAGCAGTCGGTCTCGGCTCCCAGCCAGCGTTGCATCCTCAGGGCCGGCGCAGTGTTCTTCCATCCCGGTTGTTCCAGCAGATACACCGGCTGGGGGAGCATTCTGAAGAACGCGTACATCTCGAGGATTTCCTCGCGCAGCTGGTCCGGGGCGTCATTCATGCCCAGGAGATCGTCCCCCAAGGTACTCAGCACTCGCCTCTGGTAGAGATCCTGCATCTGTTTCGACAGTGAAAGTGCCGTATCGGAAAGTTCCCCGTTGGCGATCTGACTGCGTCCGGGAAAGAGTTTCTGGAGTTCGAGCGCCTGCCCTTGTCGCCACTGGTTGGGAGGGATTCCCAAGAACACGCCGGGATTGGGCAGTGGGGAGATCGGCAACTCGCGGGAGGTCTGGTCGATGTTCAGGTACTTCGGCAACTCGTTGTCGATCGGCCCGATCTGGATCATCCGAAGTCGTGTGAAGTCCCAGGGAAGTCCGTGCCGGATGATTCCCTCGACCGCGAAACCTGGAGGTTGCGTGGGATAGACCAGCTGTCTGATCGGCACTTCGCCGCTGGTGGGCATGTCCTGCCAGGGGCCTTCGAGCGTCCCTCTCCAGAGCGCCTTGAAGTGTGCGCTGGTTCCTCGAGAGGGAACACGAAGGCGATTGACTGGTCCATTGACCTCGAAGACCACGCTGTTGGGAAAACTTTCCAGTGAGCCCTGGGGGGGTGGACTCCAGGTGGCAAGTCGGCTCTTTGGATCATTGATCGAAAGTTCGGCTTCCCCGTATTCGGGCAGGTAGGCGCTGAACCAGCTGGTCGCCCTTGCTTGGGGCTCCCCATCGATCACGTCGAGAAACGTCAGGTGCCGGACCGGGGCCTGATTGCTGATCAGACTTCTGCCGATGCGGGCAGCCGCCAGAGACACTCCGGTAAAGACCAGGGTGAATCCCAGAAAAACCAGCCAGCTGTATCGAATCAATCCTCTGCGCTTCAGCCACCAGAAGCTCGCCGGTCCCGCAAGGACTCCGTAGACCACGAACATCACCAGAACCACCAGCAGCCAGGTGGCTACCCCCGTCCCCCCGATTTTGATCGACTCCAGAATCAGTTTGCCCATGCCAAGCCCGAATGTTTTGGTCGACCCCGATCGCAACAGTTCCTGGTTGGCGTAGACCGGGTAGAGCTCGGGCAGCGGTGTACTGCCGCGCCGGGCAAGCAGCCGATTCCAAAAGACGTCGGCCTGAGGAAGGGAACCCCTTTGCAGCTGCCTGCGGTGCAGCGCATCCGCATCGATCCCAACGAGAACGATCCACCCAAATTCCACTCGACGCTGGATGGCATAGAGTCCGCCCTGGATCGAATCATCGGAGCCCTGGTTGAGCTGGGTCTCGAATCGGCTTCGAGGCTTGGGAACTGCTGCCAGCGGTTCCCAGGGTTCAGTCAATCGCTGGGGATCAAAGAGGCGCAGGGAACTCTTCGCCTCTGGGTTGCGGAGTCCATCGCTTTTGCTGATTGCCTGGATCATCTCTTTGATCGGCACGTTTTCAACTCGTCGAGGGGCGACTTGGGGCAGCAGTGCGGAGAGGGCGGTGCGAGTTCGCGAGCCAATCGACCAGGGATCACTGCCCTCGGGCAATACGATCACCAGTCGTCCGCCCGACCTGATCCACCCCATCAGGGCTTCGGCCTGTTCCAGTCCGAGCGCAGTGGGGGAGGCATCCGACCACGTGATTGCTTCCACTGCTTCCAATCCTCGGGCTCGGTCGGGGAGTGATTCGGGATTCACGGTGGCGATGACGCAGCGGGTGTTGAGGCTTGGAATCTCCGTGCCCCCACCGGGGGTGCGCTGGTAGCCCTCAAGTCCCATGGTGCTGGTTCCGACGACCAGAATCAGGTCCTCGGTCATCAGCACCGGAGCACCGGGAATCTCCGCACTCGCGGCACTGACCGGGGCAGAGGCAAGTCGCCGGCCCGGTTGTCCTTCGTCATCCTCGAAGACCACCACTTGATAGACCTTCTCGCGCAGATTGGTCAAGTCCGCGTACGGAGCGATGTTCGGATACAACCAGAACCTCGAGCTCTGGCCGGGGGAAAGCACCACTGAACTCGTGTAGCGTTCCACGTCTCCATCGCTGTTGACGACCTCGAAGCCCGCGATGACCGATGTGGGTTCATCCAGCCGACTTCGCAGCGCAATTCGTACCGGTACGACTCCGCCGGGTTTGAAGAAGCCGTCTATCCCCATCGTGACGAGGGAGATCTCGATGTCCTGCTCCGATGTCTGGGCGGTTGATTCAATCGGCATCCACCCACTCATCGCCACCGCCAGAAGCATCCAAAACAGCCCCACTCCACGGTGTTGTGCTCCGAAGCGCCAGGGGCATGTTGAATGCTGTTTCAGTTTCCGCAACGTGAGATCCCGCCAGCCAGAATGAACAGTCAAATCAGAACAACGCGGCGATCCGTTCTTGGTCGGAATCACCTTGTCTCCGTACATTTTAGTCAACGAATGCCGGCGAAGGCTGCCAGCATTGCTGCGTGCGATCGAATTCCATTGTGCAGGCAGGTCAGTTCGAACTTCTCGTTGGGGGCATGGACATTGTCATCATCAAGTCCGAAACCCACCAGCAGCGAATCGATGCCAAGCAGTTCACGAATTGATCCGACCGCAGGAATGCTGCCACCGGTACCAATCAGCAGCGCCTCCCTGTCGAACACGTCAGTGAGTGCCTTGCGGGCCGCGAGCAACCAGCTTGAATCAGTGGGTACCGCGATTGCAGGGTTGCAACCGTGACTTTCGAATTCAATTCGGCAGTCCGGGTGCAGATGACTCTCAAAGAAGTCCTGGATGCTTTGAAGAATCTCCTGGGGGTCCTGATCAGCGACCAGTCGACAGGAAAGCTTCGCCGAGGCATGGGCCGCAATCACGGTCTTTGCGCCCTTCCCGGTGTATCCACCGAAGATGCCGTTGACATCGCAAGTGGGGCGACACCACGTCCGTTCGAGGGTCGAGTAGTCGGTCTCTCCCTGGCCATGGGTCAGTCCGATCGCACCCAGAAACGCCGCGTCGTCAAAGCCAAGTCCCTCCCACTGCGCCTTCACCTCTTCGGTGATTGATTCGACTCGGTCGTAGAAACCCGGAAACTGAACCCGGCCCGAATCGTCATGGATCTTTGCAAGCAGACGAGCGAGCTCATTGATCGGATTGACCACGGCGCCGCCGTACATGCCTGAATGCAGGTCGCTGCTGGGCCCATGGACCGTCACCTCCACGTAGACCATGCCCCGAAGCATGGTGGTGATTGCGGGGGTCTTGATGTCCCACATTCCGGTGTCTGAGACCACGCAGACGTCCGCCGCCAGACGATCCGTGTTCGCCTCGAGAAATGGATCAAGACTTGGGCTTCCTGATTCCTCTTCTCCCTCCAGCAGCACCTTGACCCTGCAGGGAAGAGAACCGTGTGCTTCCTTGAAGGCACGAAACGCTTCGATGAACGTCATCACCTGTCCCTTGTCATCAACCGCACCGCGCGCAACGATCCGGCGTCCGAGTTCAGAATCGATCACCACCGGGTCAAAGGCGGCGTGGTCCCAGAGCTCGATGGGGTCCGCAGGCTGTACGTCGTAGTGTCCGTAGTACAGCACACACGGGGCGTCTGGATCCGCTCCGGGATGTTCGGCGACGACCATGGGATGCCCGGTGGTGGCGACGGCCTCCGCCTCGAAACCGATCGATCGCAGCATTTCCGCGCAGAACTCGGCACACTCCGCGGTTTGCTGATCGTGGGCGGGATCCGTGCTCACGCTTTCGATTCGCAGCAGGTCCGACAGACGCTCGACACTCTGGTCGAACTGCTCGTCGATCTGCTTCATGACTTCGTCAAGGGTTCCGGTTACTTCGCTCATGCTCGGCCTCCTGGTCGCGGTGATTCGTGAGTTCACGCACCTTACCAGCGAGCGGGTGATCATTCAGCCCAGCATCAGCCTCAGAACGAGCAACCCGCTGATCAGACCGAGGAAGATGGTCAGCAGCCAACGTTCGATGAGCCGGGTCTCCAGTGCGTTGTGCCATGACGCCTGACAGCTGGCTTGATCGAAGTCATGCTCAGGCAGCGGATCGATTTCCAGAAAGCCTTCCATGCGGGCATAGCTCATTGGTTCCCGAGTCCTAAAATCACAGCCGCATTCGGGGCAGGCGCCATGGGGGTGGTGCGTCGCACTGGGAGCAGCTGGGTCCACACCCAGCCTGAGTCCGCATCGCACACAGTTCAGCGCGCTCAACTTGCGTTCTAATGTCTGGGAGGCTTTCGACTCGAGGGGACGTTCCGGCATCTCTTCTCCAGCTCCTCGACCCTATAGCAGAGTGCGCTGAAATCAACTTCTTTTTGAGGGCTTTCCCAGCCTTCCGGTCGACTGGTTTCAGATTCGGCCGGATTCCTCCCGGGTGATTCAGCGGGGGCCGTCCGAGAAGGTGTCCTCGGATTCAAACCGACTCTGGGGCTGCTCGGAGGTATGCACCGTCGACCCCGCCACCGTTCCCGACATCCAGATCACGGAGGGTGATTGTCGATCGACGAGCAGGCGCATACCGAGGAACAGGCGGGTACCGATCGACGCCGTCCAACTGAAGATGTAGCCCAGCAGAAGTCCGATCAGGAGCTGCTCCCAGAAACTCACCAGGGCACTGGTCGCGCTGGCGGTTCCGGTTGCGGTGCTCGGCAGGCTGTCAAAGGTGAAGTCGAGCGGTGTGAACGTGCCCGCGCTGCGCATGGCACTGCCAGAAATGATCCCTCCCCAGCTTTCGGCAGCCATGTTCAGCGCGACCACCACCACCAGGTCCACGACCGCCAGGCCCACTGCGAAGCAGACAAGTCCCACTGCAAGCAGCAGAATGTAGTATCCGGGGCGAGCCATGGCCGAGCCCCAACTGCCCTGAATCGCTTCGCCGGCATCGGCGCGTTCGACCCCGACCGCTCCCACCAGCATCGGAACCAGCACTCCGTAGCCGATCAGCAGTGCCGAACTCACCAGGCTCAAAGCGATTGCGATGACGTAGAGAATGCCGCCGACTACATCCAGTACCGGGAGGTTGAAGGGGATTCCGACGATTGCGAGCAGGCCGCACAGGATGGCAACCACCGCCAACGGCAACAGAACTGCTTGCATCAATCGCTGGATGTTGCTCCAGGCGAATTCCAGTCCATCCCACGCGGTTGGTTTGAGCTTCAAGCCGCTTTCAAGTGCATCCAGCCGTGCGATCGCTCCCCCAAAGAGGGCAAAGCAAAAACCGATCAGCAGTGCAAGCAAGATCGTGATCAACGGATCGTGCGACCAGAGTTCGACGGGAATTTCATAGACAATGAACGCCAGCGCGAGCAGAGCCTGCTTGGGCTGGACGGTGAGCACGCCGTCCACGAATCGACTCAATCCCTGGCCCGCACTTCGCATCGCGGCTTCAAACGGCCCGCAGAATTCCATCTGCTCGAAGAGCTTTTCGTTGGCCTGATAAGCTTCTTCGGCGGCAAGTCGTTCTTCCGCGGTCTCCAGAGTCTTCTGGTGAGCGAGCAGGTCTGCCTTCATCGCTTTGCGAAGTTGTGCGATCGCCTCCTGTGGGTCGTCAGACACATCCTCTTCCACGTAGGCATCGCTCAGCACGTGGCGCATCCCCTCCAGCAGAACGGCCTTGCTGTCGGTGACCGGTTTGTCGATCGTCTGCTGCCAGCGGCTGCTCTCAAAGGCGTCCAGCAGCGAGCCGCCGATCGCGATGCAGGCCACGGCCAGCAGGCCCAGCAGCAGGCGGGGGGGCTGCAATGCGGAGATCGAACCACCGGCAGCCAGGCTCATCGCTCGTTTCACCGAGTGCAGGTTCGACTGGTCGAGTTGGGTGGATTCGGGGGGAGGCATCGAGAGTCTTTCTGATTCTGGGCGCCAGGCGCTCCTACAGAATGGCCTTGGAGGCTTCTGAACGCAAGCGAGCGGAGAGCAATCCCCTTGACCCGCCGTTGCGGCCTCGTCAGGCTGTCTTTCACCCTGAAGGAGTTCTGCTTCGATGGCACGACCGCATTCCGAACGTCCTTTCGAACGTGACCGGCTGGCTCGGCAAGCAGCCCAGGAGATCCTGCGCCAGCCTGGGCTCGACGTGGATTCGGCCCTTGCTCGAGCACGGAGGCTTCCGGAACTTCGTGCCGTACCCGCTCCCTCGCGTTCACGGGTCCACCGTCACCTCGAAGCACTCCAGATGCAGGCGCTCGGCGCGCCGGGATTTGATGTGCAGCGGCAGGCTGAATTGCGTGCCGTGGTGGACCTGCTCGATCTCGTGGAAGTCCTGCTTCGCCCCGAAGCGATCCTGCTCATGGGACGAGTGGCTGGCAAACATCCACTGGGAGCGGTGGAGGTGCACGCCCGATTGATGGGGGGGGCGCTTCTGGAGGCCTGTGCTTCCGAGTTGGAGCAGGCGGGGGTCCGCGAGGTCCAGCTCCAGAGCGTTCGAACCTCGGTGGGTCATCTGGCGCGGATGAGTCTTGAAAACGAAGGGCGTCGCTACGTCCTGACGCGGTGTCCCCTCGAATTCGACATCGACCCCACGGTCAACCTCATCACCGGGGCGCCCATTGAATCGATTGCTCTTGACGAACTGCGTGCCCAGGTGGCCGAACCGGGTGAGGATTTCAGCTCAGCCCACCCTTGAGGTCGTTGGAGGAGAACCTGGCCTTCAGCTTGCGCATTTCCGGATCCTCTTCCCGTGCCTGCTGTGGCTCGTTGGATCCTCGGCCGCGTCGTCCGCCACCACCGCTGGATTCGGCCCGCTTGGGTGGTTCGGTCAAGGCCTTGATCGAAAGGCTCATTCGGTTTCGTTCCTGATCGATGCTCAGCACCTTGACCCGGATCACCTCGTTCTTCTTCAGAATCTGCTGAACGCTCTCGACTCGTTCGTGGGCAAGCTGAGAGATGTGGATCAGGCCTTCAACCCCCGGTGCCACTTCCACAAAAGCGCCGAAATCCGTGATTTTCTTGACGGTTCCGGTGATTTCGGAGCCTTCCTCGACCGCTTTCATCGCCTCGGTGACGGGGTTTGCCACCACCTGCTTTCGGCCAAGTCCGATCCGAGGCTCCTTGCCACTGGTATCGATCTTGAGCACCTGCACGTCGACGACATCCCCGACCTTGAGCACCTCGTTGGGATTCTTTATTCGTTCGTGCGCGACGTCAGAGACGTGAATCAATCCGTCGATCCCGCCGAGGTCCGCGAAGGCCCCGTAGGGTTGGATCGAGGTCACCGTGGCTTGTCGAACCTGGCCTTCGGCCAGTTCACCCATCAGGAGCTCACGTTGCTTGGCCCGCTCCACTGCGACGACTGCTTTTCGGCTGAGGACCAGGCGCTTCTTGTTCTTCTTGAGTTCGATGACCTTGCAGGTCATCTTTTCGCCGATGTAGACCGAGATATCGGGAATGTGTCGGGTATCGACCTGCCCTGAAGGCATGAACCCCCGATGGTTGTTGACCTCCATCTCCAAGCCGCCCCGATTGACTCCCACGCAACGGGCTTCGATGATCTGGCCCTGCTCGAGGGTGCCCCAGTCGGCTTTTTGAACCGCGCCAGGAAGCGAAACCACCAAAAGGCCTTCGAACGGGTCAAACCGCTCCACGACGAACTCGTGCGTTGAACCGACCACCGGACCCTCACCCAGCAGTTCGGTGAACTGGTTGCTGGGACAGATTCCCTGTGACTTGGGTCCAAATTCGATCATCGCGCTTTCACCGTGCAGTGCTGCCACCACTCCGGTTCGGGTGCGCCTGCCGTCGTTGGACATCTTGACCGTGGGGCCGGAGTCCATCTGATCGTCCATCATCTGGTCCAGGCTGGCACCGCCCAGTGCCGCGGCGATTTCCGCATCGAGATCGTCGTCGACCAGCGGTCGTGGTGGAGTGGGCGAGACCGCCGGTGCGTCGGCCCCTGCGAACCCCTTGGTGGGGTCTGTTTGCGGCGTTTCTGCACCCGTTGGAGTCGCGTCCGTGGGGGGAGGGACCTCTTTTGACGGAGTTGACTGATCTTCTGTGTGCTCGTTCATTCGCTTCACGTCCCTGAGGCGGGGATTTTGCTGACTCTAGACCGATTGCCATCGCTAGGCTACTCCAATCTTGCGGGAGGAAAAAGGGAACCTCCAAGGAATCTGGCGCGGATTCTCAACGGATTCCGGTTGGGGCCGCCACCCCCCTCAGGAGTACCCCTCCCCAATGATTGATTGATATAGTCCTCAGTTCGTGTGTGGTCCCTCGTGTACGGTGCCTCACCCCTGAATCCCACAGCTACAGAGAACCTCGCTTATGGCTAATGCAAACAGTGCTTGGGGCGTCGAGATCGGGTCCTTCGGGATCAAGGCGATCCGGCTTGAGAAAAAGGGCTCCGGCGTGAAGGTCACCGACTTCGCGGTGATCCCCCACAGTTCAGTCCTCTCCGCCCCTGACGTCGATGTCGATGAGGTGGTCCGAATCAGTCTCGGGCAGTTCGTCAGTCAGAAGATCGTCGACAAGCAACGGGTTGCCATTTCGGTACCCGGCAACGTGGCATTCAGTGCGTTCACCCGACTGCCTCCCCACGAGGCCAAGCAGACACCAAACCTCGTCCGCTTCGAGGCCGAACAGCAAATTCCATTTCCCATCAGCGAAGTCGAGTGGGACTACAAGACCTTCCAGAGCGAAGATTCTCCAGAGGTCGAGGTCGGCATATTTGCCTTGCAGCGTAGTGTTCTGGACGATCGACTCGGACTGTATTCCGAGCTTGGCGTCGAACCCGATCTGGTGACGGTCAGCCCGCTCGCACTGTTCAATGCGATCAGTTACGACCTTGATCTCCAAGCGAATTCAAAGCCAGTGGTCATTCTCGACATCGCGACCCGCCACAGTGACCTCATCGTGGCCGAAGGTGGTCGCTGCTGGTTCCGGCGCCTGCCGGTTGGTGGACACAACTTCACCATGGCAATCTCCGAAGCCTTCAAGATCTCCTACGCCAAGGCGGAGCTGCTCAAGCAGGAGGGGGCGACCGGGAAATACGCCAAGCAGGTCATGCAGGCGATGCGTCCGATCTTCACCGAACTGCTCGACAGCGTGCAGCGTTCACTCGAGTACTACAAGACCGCTTCGAGCCTGGACACGGTCATCGGAGTGGGCTCCACGTTCCGGATTCCTGGACTGCGGCGATTCCTCGGCACCCAACTTCAAAAGGACGTCATTCGACTGGATGAGCCTCGTAAGATTCGAGTGGAAGGTCCTGATGCAGCTGCATTTGCGACAAATACCGTGAACCTCTGGACCGCCTACGGGCTGGCACTCCAGGAGATTGGCGGAGGCGAGATCAACGTGAATCTGGCGCCCGCGGAAGTCCTTCGCCAACAGATGTGGAGCGCGAAGAAGTCTTGGTTCGTCGCGGCCGCAGTGGTGGCCTTCATTGCGGGGGGCGCCATGTTCCTTCGACCGATGCTGGATTCGACCGGTCTTCGCAGTGGCAAGGAAGCGGCACTTCAGGAAGTCAAGAACGTCGAAAGCAGTCAGCGTCGCTTCAAATCGGAGCTGGACGAGATCATGTCCCTGGCAACCGGGGGCAGCCTCGGACAATCACTGGTCCAGCTTGATGACTACCGTCGTGTCTGGCCCGGAATCGTCCAGGATGTCAATCAAGCTGTCACCAGTGGAACTGATCCCGCACTGCTCAAGATGACGCCGGAGCAGATCATCAAGACGAGTGCCCCGTCCCGACGACTCACTCTGCTCGAGGGGCTCTCCGGCAGCTACTCCGTCGAGGGTGGCCGAAACCAAGCCAAGCGTTTCATCGACCTGACGGTGGAAGTCGCCTACAGCAACTCCGCGACCGACTACCTCAACACCACGGTGTGCGAATGGCTGCGACAACGTGCGGAACAACCGGGCCCTGACTATCGGATTGTGCCCGATTCGATTTCCTACAACCCGTCCCAGATTGTTTCCAAGACCGTGACCGACGATGGCACCAAATTGGTCGATTCGGGATCCAACAACAAAAAGAACTCGTCTCCCAATTCCGGACGCACTGGTAAATCCTCGAGTGGGCGAGCCAGCACCCTGACCGGGGGCGGAACGGGACCCGGTGGTGGTGGTGGTGGCTCCAAGACCATCGGTAAAAGCGACGAGAAATTCGATTCCGGGGCTGGCGCCCTGACCTTTGGTGCGGGTGGCGATTCCGTAGGTCGTGCCGCCGCTGAATCTGGCGCGGACCTGGAGGACACCTCTTCCAACCGCAGCGGCAGAGGGTCCGCGAGCGAGATCAGCAAGGAACTGGGCGACCTCAACAAAATTGCTCCCATCCCCTCAGAACCCATGCTGTACGAGCTGGGCTCCACCTTCTACTCGGGAGTCATCACTTTCCGGGTCGAGATTCTTGAACCCAATGCTGGCAACGGCGGAGGCAACAGCTGAACATGGATATGAACCTCGAGCAGGTCAAGCCTGTCATCAACTGGATCAAGGGGCACCTCATGATTGCGATCATGAGTGTTCTGATCGTGGCCTTTCTCTTCTGCGGCTGGTATTTCTCTTCCGCGATGAGCACGGAGCTCACAAGTGAGATCGCCGAGCGGAAAAAGAGCTTCCAGAAGATCGAGCAGGCTTCCAAGAGCACCGTTTCACTCCCCCTCACTGACGGAGATTTTGAAGCCAGTGGCGTTCTGAACAAGCAACTGCTTGACAGCATGCGCACGCTTACTGAAAAGATGCAGGTTGACCTGGGCACCGCTCGCGAGGCGACGCTTCGTCACAACGGTGACCCCTTCCCCGCTCAGATGCCGCATCCGAGTTACTCGGAGCGGCAATCCGGTGCGGCGGACGGTTCCAAGCGTCTGTTGATCGACGAGCGGCTCTTTCCCAACCCACCCGGAAATCAGGCGGAGGATCTGCCCAACAAGGTGCATACGGCTCTGATCGCTGCTTATGCGGACATGCTTCAGGAAGCCAATGCGGGGATGCCTCCAGCCCCCGCTTCCTTGAGTGACACGCTCTTGAGGGAGCAGTCCCGGTTCATCCAGTTGGACAAGCGAAAGGCCGCTCGGGCGGATCTGACCGAGCCGGAACTTGAGGAACTTCGCCAGGCGCTCTCGAAGAGTCGCCTGCAGATGTACAACCAGGCCGCATCCGACATCAGTTTTTATGCGTCAGCCTCGGCGTTCATCCTCCCCGAAAGTCCCTTCATCACCAAGGCCCAGCATTCGCTTGCGGAGTTGTACGACTGGCACTGGGATTGGTGGGTTGCCGAAGACATCATTGCGGCCATCGTCAATGCCAACACGGATCTTGAAAATGGCAAGCCACTTCCTGTGGTGCAGGCGGCAGTCAAGCGACTGATCTCGGTACGGACCCTCGACCCGACCCTTGCATCCATTTCCTCTGGAAAGTCCTCGAACTCGGGAAACCGATCGAAGGGACGTGGTGGAAACAGTTCCGATCGTGGTGGGGCGGCTTCGGGCGGTCCGCTTCCCGATCCTGTGGTTTCGATGAACAGTGCTATCAAGACTGATTTCGCCGTCTCTCTGACCGGTCGAAGCAGCAATGACCTGGTGGATGTTCGGAACATCGAAGTTGTGGTGATCGTGGAGACGGCAGCTCTGCCTCGCCTGGTCAATGCACTCGCGAAGGAGAATTTCATCACCATCACGAATCTCTCTCTCGCACCTGCCAGCGCGTTTCGTGCGGCAGAAAGCGGCTATATCTACGGTTCACGTCCAGTTTCGATGGTCACCATGGAATTGGAAACCCTCTGGTTCAGAAAGTGGACCGCGGCTTGGATGCCTACTCAGGTCCGAGATGCGCTGGGAATCAAGTCAGCCAGCAACAACTGATGAATCGGGGCTGAAGACCCCACGTCGTTCCATACATTGAAGGATCCATTCGACATGCGAAGCAAGTCAACGCAACTCTGGGAAGAGCACATTGAAAAGGCCGTTCTCGGCATTCTTGTCATCGTGCTTCTCGTCGTTCTGTTTCTGGGACTGACCGGTACGCCAAATCAGGTCGAGGTTCGTGTCTCTGGACAGTCACAGAGTTTGTCCCCCGCTGAGCTCAACGAAGCCATCCTCGCGGAGGCCAGCAAGGTTCGTAAGAGGCAGACGCCTGATGCGATGCCGATGGAGGAACCTCCATCGATCGATGATGTTCGAATGCTGACTCCTGAAGTCAGTCAGATTCTCTCTGGTGGGGTGATCTCAAACGATTCATACCAGCGCAGCGCGCCGGTGGTGGCCAGCAGTCTGGTTTCCAGTGGTACGGTTTCGGACTTGCTCTATCGATTGCCTGCGCTCCCTTCGGTTCGCATGGTCGGTGTCGAGCAGTTTCTCGATGAGTTCACCGAGGCCGCACTTGAACGCAACCCCGGGTTGAGCAAGTTCACCGAACCCTCCAGTCGTGAAATCGACTGGGTGACCCCCGTGGTATCCATCGACATGGCCCAAACTCGAAGCGAGTTCGATGCCGGTACGGCGGAACAGCCTGCGGCCCCGGCCTTCTGGCGCGACAGCATGTACGCCATCGTCGACATCCAGTTCGAACGTCAAATGATGAACAGCGATGGAAGCTGGACTTCTGAGGCGGAGTTGGTTCCCGTTTTTCTGGAGACCATCAATTTCCGTACGGACCTGGGCGCCTACGCACAAGCAATCAAGGATTCCAGTTCCGGGAAGGACGCCGTTGAAGAAGCGCAGGAATCATTGCGAAACGCGGTGATTCCACCTCTTTCCGATGCCGTGCTTCAGACCGAACTGCTTCAGCCGATGTTCGCGGAGACTGAGTTCGGAGCCTCCGACCAGTTCCTGCTCGATCCCGGAGGTCATTCGGGACGTGGTGATGGTCGAATCGAGGTCATTGAACTTGAAATCAAAATCATGCGCATGAAGCAGCGTGCGGCCAAGGTTACGTCCGAACTTGAGAAGCTTGGTGGCCCCCTTGAGGAACAGAAGAACGTGACCGGGGGCGATGGCAAGGGAAGTGGCCGCGGAGGCCGAGGTGGTCGCGGTGGCGGCGGCGGCGGCGGCGGCTTTGGTGGTGAAGGTGGCGGTCTTGGTGGTAGTGGTGGGGGACGCGTCATCGGAGGAGGTTCTGATCTGGTTCAGACGGAGCGCATCACGCGTCAACGGATCAACAAGACCCGCCAACTGAAACAACTGAACAACCAAATTTCTAGTCTGCTCGAGTCACTGGCGGAACTTGATCCTGAAAACAGTCTTCTCTTCGAGGATGCAGGAGCAAATTCGGGAAGCAGGCTGGTCAACCTCAGTGAAGACGTTGAAGTGTTCTCCTGGACGCACGATCCTTCCATTCAGCCTGGTGCAACCTATCGCTATCGTGCTGTGGTGAGTTTCTACAATCCGTTCTTCACCCGCGGATTCCAGCTGGATCCGCAACAGGAGTACCTCGGACTGTTGCCGACCCTCGATACCGCGGTCAGTGACTGGAGTAGCCCGATTCAAGTCGATGCCGGAACGGAGTTCTTTCTCACGGAAGCGACACCGCCTTCTGGCAATCAGCTTGGGGAGGCCGTGATCGAGGTCTTCAGCAAGCAGGGTGGCCGCTACTGGAGCCGAAGCTTCACCGTTCAGCCAGGTGATCGCATCGGAGGGCTTCAGAAGATGAAGAACGCCACCAAGCCGGTTGATTTCGGCACGGAGTGGTATGTCTTGGACATCCTGACCGACGGCAGCGGAGATCCTTCCGGAGAAGGCATCCAGGTCGTTCTTCAAGAGATTGGTGGAAACGAAACTCTGATCATCAAGAATCCAGCTCAGGAATCAGTCAATCCCGTCTTCAAGGCGATGGAGCTGAAGGTCCAAAATGCGGATGCTCGAGATCGAGGGGACGGCGAGGACAGCTCCAAGAGCTAAGGAAAGATCTGGCAAGCTTCCTCAATACAGCTACTTATCGCTTCCAGGGCCAGTGTCTCACGCCCTGGAAGCTTTGTTTTTGTCCACAGGATTCGGGTGCCAGACTCCTTCTCAGCGGATGGAGGCGGGGGGGGCTGGGCGAGCTCGGTGGGATGAGCCTCCATACGGGCTTGATGAGAGGCCTCCTGGACTCGGCTTCCGGGCAAAAAGAGTTGATTTTCGCACCAAGTCGGGGCTTGAGTTCGGTTGACAGCTCGCGGGAAATCGATATCCTTACCGATCTGCGCCACGGTTTCGTTTGCGTGTCGCAGGGGGTTCGTTCAGCCGAACCTCTGACTCTTTGACAACTCACGTTGTAATGTCGCGATCGAGTCTGGTCGTGTGAAGCAAGCCAATCTG
>NHEC01000012.1 GCA_002171655.1 Planctomycetes bacterium TMED75 | reverse complement strand
CGACGTTAGCCGACGAGGGCCTAGGAGGAAGAGATGAAGACTTCTTCTTTATCGGTGACAAGTGTGCCTTTTGTCCAATCTTGGCTTGTTTTTTCACAACGACTGGAAGGGTGGCGTCTGATCGGCCAAAGGCATTTCTTGCAGCAAGTTAGGGTTAAAAAGCAGGGCTTTTTCAGGACAGAGGCCCCGTCTGATACCATGATTTTTTCGAGTTTTCCCATGGCTTCAGGACTATCACTCGCCAACAAATGCCAGCTTCTCTTCGGTGCCGCCATCGTCGTTCTGTTGGCTGGAGTGCTCGCGGTGCCTTGGTTTCGATCAGGTTCACTGGTTGAAAGTGCGCAACAGGAAATCGCTCGGAAGATGGCTGACACCCAGGACCCTCATGATGATGAGGTTCTGACTCTCACTGTGCAGGAAGCTTTTGAAAGCAGTGTTCCATTTCTGAATCGAGCCGCGGACAGCTTTCTGAAGAACCCGATGCTTGTGGAACTCACCGAGCGTGTTGGCGATGAGACTGAAGAGGCTCCCAGAATTCTGTATGCCCGTGCGATTCGGGACGGTGAGGATTTCACCGGATTGATCTTTGTGAGTTGGACCGGCCAGTTTGGGGCAGGTCAGTTGTTGACCAGTCGGATCTTCATCGTGGGGGCAGGTATCTGTGCCGGATTGGTTGCGATCCTGGTTTTCTACCTCATTCTGACCAAGCTGATTCTTTCTCCGGTCCGTGAGTTGCGCGAGACCACGGAACTCGTCGAGCAGGGCGACATTGGTGTTCGAAGTGAAATCAGCACTGGCGACGACTTCGAGCAGCTTTCTCATGCGTTCAACCGAATGCTTGACGAAGTCGGAAAATCACAGACTCGACTCACCTCGATGAATGAAAATCTTGACCTCAAGGTTGCGGAACTGGCTGAAGCAAACATCGGTCTTCATGAATCAAACCGGCTCAAGAGCGAGTTCCTGGCGAACATCAGTCACGAATTGAAGACTCCTCTGAATTCCATTATTGGCTTTGCTGAACTTCTCGAAGAGATGGCCGAGGGCAGGGGGAATCCTGGGGAAAAACAGCTTCGATACTTGCGGAACATCGTGGTGAGTGGTCGCAACCTCTTGGACATGATCAACGAGCTACTTCAGATGGCAAAGATCGAAGCGGGGCGGGTTGAAGTCGTGGTCGAGCCCACCAGCATCTCGGATCTGCTCGAAGGGCTCTGCGCCATCATGCGCCCACAGGCGGAGCAGAAACGGCTTTCACTGAACGTCAGAATTCCTGATGGACTGAGTCTGGTCGAAACCGATCCGGGCAAACTCCAGCAAATACTCTTCAACTTCCTTTCCAATGCGATCCGATTCTCGCCTGACGAGGCCACGATTGTGATTTCCACCAATCGCGTGAGCCGTCAGCAGGGCGCACCCGGAGTCCGCATCAGCATCACCGATGAAGGCCCTGGTGTGCCCTACGACATGCAGGATGTGATCTTCGAGAAATTCAGGCAGGTCGACGCCAGCCACACTCGTGCACATTCGGGTACCGGGCTTGGTCTTGCGATCTGCAGAGACCTGGCCACGTTGTTGGGGGCCACGGTCTCCCTGGTTTCAGAGCCCGGTCACGGTGCCACCTTTTCCGTTGAGATCCCTTCCATCTGGCAGAACGAGGATCTTCAGCCACTGATGGACGTCAGCCGGCGTTGAGGTCTTTACCGACGTCGTGCCGTTACTGCGTGCGGAACATCACCGGATCAATCAGTCGAGCAATCTGCTGGTCCGCATCGGGGTCGACTCTGCGGGGATGGGAGGAGTCGATGCGCGCTGGCAGCTTTGTTTCACCGAGATGCGGTTCCAGATATCGAAGAATTGCCCGGGCCACCACTTCCGGCTCGATGGTTCCATCCCGAACCCACAGGTCGTAGTCCTCCCAGGACAGGCGCAGCGTATGCTCACTGGTGGACTCGCTACCAGCTGGCCCTTGCAGGTGGACGGTGAACAGCCAGCATCCATTCTGTTCTTCTTCTTGAATGATCTTGAAGGTGTGCTCCATGGTTCAAGAAGGATATCATGGTGTTTCTCTGATACGAAATGAAACCTCTTGTCCTACATCCTTGAAATCATCCTTCTGGGCCTCGGCAACCTTGCTCTGCACAAGTTGCGGTCCGTTCTCACCAGCCTCGGCATCATTCTTGGTGTCGCGGCGGTGATCGTGGTGGTCTCCATCGGCGAGGGCAACAAGCGTTCCGCGCTCAAGGACATCGAGGCGCTTGGTGCAACAAACATCATCGTGCGCAGCACCAAACCCTCTTACAGTGAATCCACCTCCCAGAAACGAACCCTCTTCATCTCCTACGGCCTCAAGCGAGTTGACCTGCGTCGCCTCAAGTCCGCCTTCGATGCGGATCTTCCGGTGGTCGAGCTGAAAGCGGTCGGGGCCGAGGTCCGTCACGGTCCGGACCGGATCATCTCCCAGGCCTTTGGAACCGTGCCCGAATTTCTTGAACTAGCGAATCTTCGGGTCGAGTCACGAGGGCGATACCTCAGGGATTCGGACCTCGAAAACAAGACCTCGGTCGCGGTGATCGGGCACGATATCGCCAATACCTTCTTCAAGCTCAAGGACCCCATCGGGCAGCAGATCCGAATCGACATGGTACCTTTCACGGTCATCGGAGTGCTCGAGCCCGTTGGATTTGCCGGTGGTGCTGGCGCGGCACAGCTGGACCGTGATCTCAACAAGGACATCCATATCCCCTACACCACGTCCCGCGTGCGATTTGGCGACATGCTGGTACGTCGCGAGTCCGGTTCCTTCAGTGGGGAGAACATCGAGCTTTCCGAGGTCTACATATCCGCATCATCGACCGACGAGGTCATTCCGCTTTCAGAGCAGGTACGACGGGTCGTGGAGGTCGGGCACAAGACGGGAACGGACTTTCAACTCATCGTCCCCTGGGAGTTGCTGGAAAATGCAAAGCGTGCCATGTTCATCTGGAACGTCATGCTCATCTCCATTGCGGCCATCAGCTTGTTGGTCGGCGGCATCGGAATCATGAACATCATGCTTGCGACGGTCACTGAACGAACCCGTGAAATCGGCATCCGACGTGCGCTGGGCGCGACTCGAAGCGATATCGTCATGCAGTTCCTGGTCGAGACAGGATCCCTCTCCGCAGTGGGGGGGCTCATCGGTATTCTGTGTGGAATCATGGTGTCTTTGGGAATCGGCAAGTTGATCCCCTGGTTGATGTCCCTGAGTTTCTTCGAGAATCTCTACGAAGGCGAGATCGCCATCAATCCCGTGGTCACTCTCTGGTCAATCGTCGTTTCGTTCCTGGTTGCGGTCGGAGTCGGACTTGTCTTCGGGATCTATCCCGCGATCGTGGCAAGTCGGCGTGATCCGATCTTCGCACTGCGTCACGATTGACCCGGCACCGGCGCACGAACTCTCCTCAACAGAGCCATCGACCCATCTTCATCGATCCAGCCCGGTTGAAAGTCGACGACCTCAAACCCATTGGGCAGTCTCTCCTTGCCGATCTGAAGCGCCGATCGGGTTTGTGAATCCGAAACTGTCTTCTCCGGATATCCGACCACCAGCCACTCGATGGAACTGGATTTCAGCAGCTCCTGGTTTTCACCAAGAAGTCTCCCCGCGTCGACAATTCGTTGAGGGTTTTCCACGTACCAGCTGAGAATGATCGGAAAATCAACCACACCGATCACTGCGATTCGACTGTCGTCATCAGGGATTTGTGCCATGATTTCCCGAATCGGTTGTCGTGGCGTTTGGTATCTGTACCACAGGTCAGTCGTCCAACCGGCGACCAACAGGACCGCAAGGCAGCCTGCTGCCAGTGGTGAGCGAAGTCTCACCCGGTGCAGCCCCGTGGTGACGGCGAGCAGTGTGAAAGGAAGCCCCAGAAGAAGAAACCGGGCGTAGATCCATGTACCCAACAGGAGAATCAAGGCAAGTGCGACCAAGAGAGGCAGGCCACAGACCAGCAGGCCGCGTCCAATCGCCGAGTTTCCCTTCGCACCCGTCAGCCCGATCGCTGCCAGCACCAGACCACACAGGCCCCCGAAATACGCCCAGGATCCCCCCAGTCCCAATACCGCCCACCGACCTTCCCGGCCGATCAGCACTGGCTGATCGGCATCAAGAGCACGAAACGCACTGGATCCCTGCCAAAGTTCTGGAAGAGTGGGGGCCAGCAGTGTGGCAGTCATCAAGGCGGCGAGTGCGATCGACAGCAGAGCAAAGGCGGCTCTGCGGTTTGATTGGGTACTCCAGCAGAACATGGCCACCAGCAGGCAGGCGTGCCCAACCGGGACCACGACTGTGACCAGGTGGCTCCAGATCCCGCAGGCACAGCACAGGGCATACACGGGAAGCAATTCAAGCCGACCGGTTCGCAGGTATCGAGTCATCAGCGCACATGCGGAAGCAGAGAAGAAAAGCATGAACGCGTAGCCGCGTGCCTCGGTGCTTTCGAGCACCGCGATCGGACAGAGCATCAGCAGCAGCAGGCCCACCAGAGGCCACCGTCCGCCAATGGTTTCGCGGACGAGGATCCAGATCGGCCAGCAGCTGGCGAGTCCCATCACCAGTGCGGGCAGTCGCAGGGTGATCGGATCCAGCGCCCCACCATTGAGACTGACTGCGCCCCACGTCGCCAGTGTCTGCGCGACGTGGTTGGCGGGTGTGAACATGTTTCCCATGATGGGGCCTGGCCCGAACTGACCGTAGTACCAGAATGCGGCAATCTCGTCGTACCAGAGTCCGTCTTCAAGCAATGGCAGCCGGATCAGGATGCCACCCACGATCGCCACGCAGATTCCAAAGATCAGAAAACGGTTCACTGAAGTTGTGGGATCGGCTCTGAGTCCTGCATGCGTCGGTGTCCGTCGAAGCAGATACCAGCCTGCCATCAGCCAACCGATTCCACAGAGCGGCAGCAGTACTCTCAAAAGACCGACGCCTTCACCAAGCACCGGCAGGGGAGCCCCCCCCGGTGCGCGCAGCGGATGAAGGAAAAAGGCCGTCCAGCTCGATGAGGGAATCAACACCAGGGTCAGCAGCAGGCCCCCCAACAGCACCGAGCCGCCGCCTGAGAGGAGTCTCATCGTCCCCTGTCCCTTCAGGACCTGGCCGACATCAGCAGGCTCGGTGGCGGGCATGGGGGAGACTCCTCTGACGAGAAAGGCGACGCGATGTGCTCGCGTCGCCTTTCAGTGTATCGGAACCGATCAGTGCCATGAATCGCGGCACCGAGCTCTCAGGGAGTCGGCTCTTCGTCTTTTTTGTTCACTGGCGTGTAGTCCAGCTCGTGCCCTTCGATCTTCGTGCCCCTGGAGCTGAAGATGACGTAGCGTCGTTCGGAGGCTGTTCCAGAAGCACTGCTTCCAGACGGTCTTTGTGGAGCGTAGGGGTAGCCGGCAATCTGACGGTGGAGCCAGTCTGGCGCACGAATGATGTAGTTGCCCTGGTAGTAGCGGATCTGAGCGTAGTCTTCCCAAGCGTCTGGCTCGATGAATTCCTCAATGAGTGTGCGCAATTGCTCGGCGCGTTCCTCGTCGGTCAGACGTTCTGGATCTGAGCTGGGCGAGCCAAAGAGGCCACCACCACCGCCACCGCCGCCGCCGCTGCCGCCGCCGCTGCCGCCTCCGCGGCTTCCACCACCACCACCTCCGCCACCGCCGCCGCCGCCGGTGTTTCCACCACCACCGCCTTGGGTGATCGCACTGTTGAGGTCGAAGTCAGGTGCGTTGTCGAAGTAGGGGGGGTTGTAGATGAGGTCAAGGATCGGGTAGAGCCGAGTCTCTCGAGCCGAAGGACGACTCAGGCCGGATTGTGAATCGATGTCGCCGATTTCGATGTAGCCATCTCGGATCTGCCAGGTGCAGGGTGTGCCGTAGGAGTCACTGGCCTGATCGAGCACGAGCTCCAGGACATTGACCGCCGGTTGGTCTGCAACTTCGAAGCCTTCGATCTCAGTGTCTGCAGGGAGACCAAAGATGACGTCATTTTCGAACCGTCCTTTGATCTGCACACCAATCTTGTCGGAAATGACCGAGATGGCATCTTCGATCATGGTGCCGGAACTGAAGTTGACACTGATGTCCTGGTTGACCAGTGCCCCGAGCAGCATTGGTTTGGTGATGCCTGGGTTTCGGCTCTTGCCGAGTGAGGCGGTTCGAAGTCGTTCTTCAAGGCTCTGTCCCATGACGGGCGCGGCGATGAAGGACATGATCAGGCAGGCTGGAAGCAAGAGCTTCTTCATTACGACGGTCTCCTCAGGGTCGAATGGACAAGGCCCAAGTATATCGAATGACGAGCGATCTCGGACGCTGGGGGGGGAGTTGTCCGTGAAGTGGCGGTGATCCGACTGATGAATTCTTCGGATCAATCAGGGCTTGAGTTCCCCAGTTCGGGGGGCTGGGGTGGAATTCCTTCCGAATTGGGGCGCGAATCCCCTGATTCATCGCTGGGGCCTTCCGTGAGCAGAATCACTTCTGTGGCAAGCAACAGCCCCAGTGCAGTATCGCCGAGGGTACTCACATTGCTCCATGGCGCCCTTTTGATGCCCCCCAAGGCTCGTGCTGGAACCGCGGCTCGCGCTGCCTGCTCTGGATTGACTTGAAGCTGGTCTGTGAAGCGCAGCGACCGTTGATTGGCTTCCCCCCAGTACTGCTCGACTTCGGCCGGTAGGGGGTCTGGCGGCGACCGAAGTACGATGGCCAGAGCCAGTGCCGGCCGAAGTGAGCTGGCTGTGGCCGTGGTTCGTGCCCCTCCTGAAGTGACAAAGCCCCCCACGAGGTCGTCTGCCGGAGCCTGTACGGCCACCAGAGATTGCGTGTGTCCGATTTGGTTGGCGATCATGGCATTCACGAGTTCGACGGTCAGTGCCTGTCGCTCGCTCTTTGGAGCTCCTGGAAGGATCTCTTCCGCCAGCAGCAGCCACGGCAATGAACCCACGATGCTTCGGGCATCGTGCCTGCTCCAAGCCAGTGCATCAAGCGATTCAAGGGTGTTTGCTTCAAATGTGCCGGGTCGAGCTTGTTCAAGCGAGCGTGCTGCCAAATTCCAAACCGCCAGAGTCCCTCCGGAGGTTTCGCTTTGCTCGTTGAGGCCTTTGACCTGCCTGACCAGCTCCGCTTCGGCTTGTGAAGAAATCTTGGGAAGCAGACGAGTGGTTCCAATTGCCCGGCTCACCTCCTCTGTTTCCAGCGATGCCAAGGTGATCAGTCCTGGAGCCAGCTCGCCCTTCAGCGGATCATTCTCCACGGTGTCGACGATTCCCAGTCGTTCCACAATCAGACTTGAGAGTTCGGCCAGCTCCTCTCGTTGGGGGTTGGAGAGTTTCGGTCGTCTGAGTGCGTATCGCGACAGAGCCCAGGCGGCCAGTGCCTGGTTGGCGGGTGAGCCAATCAGAGGGTCAAAGTCGTCCTGAGCAAAGTCGTAGTCTCCGAAGAGTCCGAGTGCGACCAGTCGTTTTCCTTCACTGACCTCGCCGACAAGTCTGTGAGGGTCGCTGGCGAGTCGTGCCTTGAGATTCTGAACACAACCCTCGGCAATGTTTCCGGCCAAAGTGCCGACCGACTCATCGGTCGGTAGAAAGATGCGTCGAGCACCGCGAATCGATTCGTAGGGAAACCCTTCTGGCTCTTCCTGGGTCAGGGTCAGGGTCTGGAAACTGTAGAAGCCGATGTCCTCCATCCGCTTGAGTTCGCCAGGATCTCGCGGAGGGAGGCCAGCCTCCCGCATCAACCGAATCAAGGTCCTATTCGGTCGCTCAGCCTGACCGAAGGCCTGCATTCTTCCCGGGAAGACGTACTCCCATTGAGTCCCTCGTCGAATGGCGAGTCCGTCGATACCGGGTCGAATCGAGGTTGAGATTTGTTCTATGGTCTCCCCGAGAACCGGGACGGGCTTGCCACCCAGTTCCAGTTCGATGGTGGTTCCCCGTCCAACCGATTCAAGCATCTCGATGGGAAGTTCGCGCACCCGCCGACTCATGCGTGCGTTGTTCACCGCATTGGTCAGCGCCACGTGCAGGGTTTCGCGTCCCAGATCCGCAGCATCTCCGACTCCAATGATCTGGCCGCGAAAACGCAGAATGATGCTGGCACTGCGAAACTCGGGACTCTCTTCGTCGATCGTGGTCTGCTCGGTGGGGGGGACATGCATCGCATCAACCGCCTCCCGCGTAATGAACCAGGCGTCGATCCCATCGTCCAGATCAGGCTGATCGTCGATCAAGCCGCTCTGAGCGGACGGGAGAGATGGTCCGAGAAGAACCGCAGCAAGAAGCAGGAGCATCCTTGCCAGGGTGGTTCGTGCGGTCTGTCCGGTTTGACGCAAGGGCATCGAAAGGCTCCTTCTGTCCTGGAATTGGACAGCCTCAGGAAACGTGTCACATTTGACTGACGGGTCTTCCAGCCAATGGTACCCGTGGCAGGCTCTTCTGTAGAGCACGCAACAATTGAAGATCAGATGGAGCCACCACCATGGTTCAGGCATTCTCGGCAATAACAGACAATCGCAAGCGAATCGTGATACTCACCCTGCTTTCCTTCATCGCAATGTGTTGAGCTCGATTCCTCGATTTTGATCGTACGAATCACGACTCCGGTTCACCCTACAGATGTGTGACGGGTAGAAAACGCCCACGGCTGATGCCGTG
>NHEC01000011.1 GCA_002171655.1 Planctomycetes bacterium TMED75 | reverse complement strand
TCTGTTCTCTCCTCATGATGGAAAACCACCCCATGACCAGTTCGATCCTTCTTGCAGGGCGGTGGGAGCCCTCTTCGGGACACCACGACGCATTCTCCGCCTCCGACCCTCTGACCGGTCATCCTCTGAAGGACTCCTTTGCGGTCAGTGCTTGGAAGGATCTCGAGCGCATGGCCGATGCGGCCGCGGAGGCGACCCGGGCACTGCGTCACGTCGAACCCGAACGCATCGGGCGCTTTCTCGAACGACTGGCCGATCTGATTGAAACGGAAGAAAAGTCGATCACCGAGCTTGCGACTCTGGAGACCGCGCTGCCCCTTGAGACCCGGCTTCGCGGAATCGAACTGCCGCGAACGACCGGCCAACTTCGAGCGGCTGCCCACGCTGCCCGTGATGAGTCTGCTGGCGGTTGGCGACAACCGCGAATCGATGGCGAAGCCAACATCCGGTCGGTGCTCGAACCGCTGAACGGAGCGGTCCTGGTTCTTGGTCCGAACAATTTTCCACTCGCCTTCAATGCGGTCTCCGGGGGTGACTTTGCCGCGGCGATCGCTGCCGGAAACGCCGTCATTGCGAAAGCGCATCCCGCACATCCGGGAACCTCGGCCCTGCTTGCCGACTGCGCACTGCGGGCGATCCAGGAAACGGGCATGCCGGCAGCGACCCTGCAGTGTTTCTTTGATGCCCGGCACGAAGACATCGCTCGGCTTATCGAACACCCCGCGGTTGCTGCCGTCGCCTTCACCGGGAGTGAGCGTGCCGGGCTGGCGATCAAGTCGGTGGTGGATCGTGTCGGCAAGGTCTGCTCGCTCGAGATGTCGAGTCTCAACCCGTTGGTGGTCTTCCCTGAACTCTCGGAGGAGGATCTTGATGGATTTGTCGATCAGTGGAGTGGTTCGATCCTGATGGGGTCCGGACAGTTCTGCACCAAACCGGGAATCGCCTTCGTCATCGGTGGTGATGCTCAGGCCAGGAAAATCACCGACCGAATGGCCGCTCGGCTCTCTTCATCCGAAGATCCGGTGCTGCTGGCTTCTGGTCTTCTTGATGCGCTTGAGGCAGGACTGCGCATCCAGCAGGATGCTGGTGCGGAGCTGATCTGCGGCGGAGTGCGGTCTGATTCGGGTGGATTCCGATTCGCCCCCACGTTGCTGTACACCAATGGAACAAGTTTTCTCGAGATGCCGGTGTCCTTCCAACGCGAACTCTTCGGTCCCGCGGCCCTGTTGGTCTCCTGCGAGGACCTTGAACAGCTGCTTCGCGCACTGGGTGCCCTGCAGGGCCAATTGACCTGTTGCCTTTGGACCGGTTCCCGACCGGCTGAACCGGGGCTCTACACCGAGGTCATGGATCACCTCCGGCCCTTGTGCGGTCGCTTGCTCGAGAACAAGATGCCAACCGGAGTGGCAGTGGTCGATGCGATGGTTCATGGGGGGCCGTTCCCCGCGACTTCCCATCCTGGATTCACCGCAGTCGGTCTTCCTGAATCGATCCGTCGCTTCACCGCCCGCCGATGCTACGACGGAATGCCCGAATCCTCGCTGCCCACGATCCTTCGCTGACCAAAGTCAGACCAGCGATTCAGATCGGAGCGTGGTTCATCTTGGCATCCGCGATGGTCATCAGTGCGCGGTCTCGATCTTCGCCACTGAGAGGAATTCTCGGTGCGCGCAGGCGTGCACTGCCCAGCCCGAATTCCTGTTGGCACAACTTCACCAGATGTACGAATTCCGGCACCGCATCCATCCTCAGCAAGGGAAGGAACCAGTCGTAGAGTCGATTGCATTCCTCGCGATTGCCACTTCTGGCGAGTTCGAAGAGTTGGACACTTTCAACCGGAAGCGCATTCACCAGTCCGGCGATCCAGCCGACCGCACCGGCATCGACCGCCTCGACGATCAGATCATCGATGCCGGCGAAGATCGCAAGGCGATCACCCAGAATTCGACGAATCTCGGTGATGCGTCGAATGTCACCTGAAGACTCCTTCACGGCATGGAGATTCTGGTGCTGGCCTGCCAGGTGCCCGATCTGTTCGGGGGAGAGGTCGGTGTCGTAGGCGATCGGGTTGTTGTAGAGCATGCAGGAAAGAGAGGTTGCCTCGATGATCGCTGAGAAATGGGCGAGGGTTTCTTCCCATCGTCCGGCATAGGCGTAGGGGGGGAGAATCATCAGCCCTTTGCATCCGTTTGCCTCGGCGCTGCGAGCGATAGCGGTCGCCTCGGCGGTCGAAAGCGCACTCACCGCGGCAATCACTGGTGCTCGACCGTCGAGCTCTTCCGAGAGTCCCTGCCAGATACCCGACTTCTCTTCCAAGCTGAGGGTGCCACCCTCTCCCAGTGATCCCGGAGTGACCAGGCCGGTACAACCCGCCTCGATCATTTGACGAGCGTGTTTTCTCATGAATCCCAGGTCGATTTGGCCCTCGTCATCGAAGGGGGTGGTGATTGCCGGCATCACGCCGATCCAGTCTTCCTTGTTCATGTGCTCTCCAGCCAGTCGTCTTGCGAGAATGTGTTTGAGTCAGGACCGCACGATACCGTTGATGAACGGATCGTCGGGATCAAGGTGCAGTTCGTTGTTGCCCGTGATCCAGGCGCCCCCGGTGATGGTGGGAATGATCACTTCCGGTCGTTCTTCGACCTCACGATATCGGCCGGTGAATCGACTTCCAATGATCGATTCCTGCACCCAGGGCTGTCCATTACCCAGTTGACCATCAGCCGCCAGACAGGCCAGTTTCGCACTGAGCCCCGTTCCACAGGGCGAGCGATCGTATTCACCGCCCGGACAGAGCACGAAGTTCTTGCTGTCGCAATCGGATCGGGTCGGCGCATCGAAGAACTCCACATGGTCGATCACGTGGTAGGTCTCTTCTCCGGTTTCGGAATCCCGGTGTACTCCGTGGATCGCACCGGCCTCCAGAGCCCACCGAATTCGGACCGCTCGCTCTCTCAGCAGTTCGATGTCGGTGGTGGCCAGTTCGAATCCGTGGTCCTCAACCAGGAAGAACCAGTTTCCACCCCAGGCGACGTCTCCTCGGACCGGGCCCACGCCCTCGACCTCCAGCACCACGTCGGTCTGCTGTCGAAAACTGGGCACGTTCTCCACCGACACCAGCCCGTTTTCACCCAGGTGCGCCAGCACCGAACCGACCGGTGTGTCCAGGGTGTAGCTGCCGCGCGCGATCCGACCCATGTGCGCGAGCGTCACCATGACGCCGATCGTTCCGTGGACGCACATGTGCAGGGTGCCGACGTTGTTGAAGAAGATCACACCGGTTTCCGACGACGGATCGTCCGGCTCTACCAGCAACGCACCGACCAGTGCATCGTGTCCTCTGGGTTCGCAGACCACTGTTCTTCGAAAGTCATCGAATCGATTCCGAAAATCCGCCGCTTTCTCCGCCACCGACTCGCCTCGAAGGGTCGGGCCTCCGGAGACGACCACCCTGGTGGGTTCTCCCTCGCTGTGGCTGTCTATGACTCGTATGGGTTCCATGTGAGGACGTTACCCGACCTGCCCCGACTGCGCCCAGCGACATTCGGTATCCTTTGCATTCGTCAAGGAGCTTTCCACATGAGATCAATTCTGCCCCGACTGGCCATTCCCGCACTTCTGGCGTTCCTGCTCGGCGGCTGCACCACCGTCAAGGAATATTCCGCCCCGGTCGAACTTCGGCCGGCCTCCAATGCCGCCTTCAAGAACTGGGAGCGGACCGACTTCCACGTCGGGGGTCTCGACACCTGGGTTGCGCCCAATGCCACCATCGTCTCCGACGAGATCGTCTCCGCTTCCCGCGAGACGAATGCCTTCGGTGACCACACCATCACCCTGGAATTCTCATCCAAGGGGGCCAAGAAGATCAACGCCTTGTCCAACCGTCGAATGTCCCGGCCGGTGGCGGTCCTGCTTGACGGTCGAGTCAT
The DNA here is from genome assembly GCA_002171655.1 of Planctomycetes bacterium TMED75. Classification (GTDB taxonomy): domain Bacteria; phylum Planctomycetota; class Phycisphaerae; order Phycisphaerales; family SM1A02; genus UBA8087. Next base: position 10,597 of record NHEC01000011.1, on the reverse strand, counting down.
TGCCGCACCAGTTCTCATGAAGCCCGTCGCGAACACCCTGGTCATCAACTTCGGTAACACCGAAAAGGGCGCGAGGGAAGCTCGCTCGCTCGAACAAGCGGTGAACAAGACCATGGACGAGAAAACAGTTGCCAGTTCCCAAGGCTGAAACCTCCGGAACCACACGAGGAGGACCATGACCACATTGCAGTACACCACCGCGGGTGAGTCCCACGGGCCCGGTCTTTACGCGTTCATCGATGGACTCCCACAGGGTCTGGATCTTGATCGTGACTTCATCGATTCCGAATTGCGACGCCGTCAGGGCGGATACGGTCGTGGTGGCCGTCAGAAGATAGAGACCGATCGGGTGGAGTTTCTCAGTGGATTTCGTCGCGGGCACACCACCGGTTCTCCGCTCGTACTGCAGGTGGTCAACAAGGACAGTCGGCTCGATGATCTCAAACGCACTCCACCCGTCCACCGACCCCGACCCGGTCACGCGGATCTTGCAGGAAGCGTCAAGTGGCTCACCACCGACTGTCGGGAGACCCTCGAACGAGCGAGTGCTCGAGAAACCGCGGCGCGGGTGGCAGCGGGAGCCGTGGTTCGTTGCCTTCTGAGGTCCTTCGACATCGAGGTCTTCGGATTCGTCCGGGGTGGACTCGAGGCGATGAGTGACGTCGCACCCGACGAGCACAACTGGCGGGAACTGCTTGCTCGGCGGGATGAGAGCGACGTGTACGTTCCCGACGAAGCGACCAGTGAGCGTCTGCGAGCCGCAATTCGTCAGGCCAAGATCGACAAGGACACGGTGGGGGGGCTGGTTGAGGCGCACGTCTTCGGGTGTCCGATCGGGTTGGGATCCTGCATGCACTGGGACCAGAAGATCGATTCCCGGATCGCAGGCGCCGTGATGGGAATTCAGGCGTTCAAGGCGGTTGAGATCGGCATGGGACGTGACTGTGCCCAGCACACCGGCTCCCAGGTCCATGATCCGATCGCGTTTGATGCCGCCAGCCGGGAGCGTGTTTCAATGGGATTCACCCGCTCCTCGAACAATGCGGGGGGACTCGAGGGAGGCATGACCAACGGCATGCCGGTGGTGGTTCGAGGAACCATGAAGCCGATCAGCACTCTGCTTCGAGGGCTTCCCAGTGTCGACCTCAACACCAAGCAGCCTGAGGACAGTCAGTACGAACGTTCCGACGTCAGCGCGATCTCCGCCGCAAGCGTGGTGATGGAGAACGTGGTCGCCTTCGAGATCGCGCGAGCCTTTCGGGACAAGTTCTCCGGGGACTCCATGACCGAGGTTCGTGCCCAGTACGGCGCCTACCTCGATCTGGCACGTCAGTTGCCTCTGGAGACGCCCGAGGATTCCTGAACGTGTTCCGGATCAGTTGATCGGACCCGCGTAGAGCCACTGGCCATAGCCGATCGTGAAGGCGATGTCTCCCAGGAGTGCATGCTGGAGGTCGGCAAGCCACCCCGACCCGCTGCGCAGGTAGGTTCGCATGAAGAACACTCCCCCGATGCAGGTCAGCAGTGGCGCGACTACGTTCCCGAAGAGGATGTGCGAACACCCGAAACAGACCGCTCCGACCAGAATCATCAGGGTTCCGGTCCCAAGGATCGAACGGTATCGCCACACGAACCACCGGCGAAAGACGATGCCCTGTGGCACCACCGAAAGCACGGGGTAGAGCACGAGTACGATCAACCAGATCCCCGGATTTCGTCTTGGGAACACAAACATCGGCTGATCAGAGATCGCCTGGTAGAGGATCAGCAGCAGCAGGCTGCCCACCACCACCGTGATCACGACCTCGATCAACGCATGCGATCGATTCTTTCTGCTCCGCTCACCAACGGGCGTCGCCGCTGGGGACTTTCCACCGCGCCAGAGCAGCACCAGGCAGCCAATCATGGCCAGCCACAGGATCGGAAGGGGTGCCACCCGGATCCCCGAGGCCTTGAGGCCCAGAAGGAGCATCGGAAGCAGGGCGAAGAGAACGAACAGTTCGATGAAACGAAGACGCATGCGGTCACGATAATCGCCCCGCTCGATCCCAGCACGCCCGGCCTTCGGGTCGATCGAACGAGAGTGATCACCCCACTGTTGAACGGGCGTTTGGATCCAACTATGGTGTTTTCATGCATTCATACCTCACCACCCTCTGTGCCCTGCTTCTGACGAGCACCGCTTCAACCACGGCTGAGGTGCTTCAGGTGCCTGAGGAGTACCCCACGATCGAGGCCGCGATCGAGGCCGCTCAGGCCGGGGATGAGATTCGGATCGGACCCGGCGTCTGGTACGAGAATCTCTTCGTCAGCAAGCAGCTCACGATCACCGGCTCCGGTCAGGGCGTGACGATCATCGATGGTTCACAGCCTCAGCTCTACTCGTTCGGAAGCTGCTTCGTGGTCACCGGCTTTTTCTCGAAGTCCGGCGATCCCTTTCGACTTCAGTCGCTTTCACTGCGCAACGGATTTGGTGCCGAGATCTATGGGGTCGTTCGGGGCGGCGGAATCTACTGCGAGTATGCCGCGGTCGAACTCAATGAAGTGACGATCGAGGACTGTTCCGCCGAACGGCAGGGCAAGTACGACTCCATGGGCTGGGGGGGTGCGATCTGCAACTACGGGGGCGATTGCGTGATCAACGATTCGATTCTCAGAAACAACACCAGTTTCAGTTACGGGGGTGCGATCTTCAACGGAGGCTCGATCGAACTCAACGACACCCTGATCACCAATAACGTTGCAGACCTTGAGGGTGGCGGACTCTATGCATTCTCCCTCGGATCCAGTGTTGCCTGTTTGCGGAGTTCGATCTGTGACAACCAGTCCAGATACGGTGGAGGATTTTCGCTGACTGAGACCGCGGTTCTTCTCTTAGAGAGTTGTCGTCTGACTGGTAATCTGGCTGAAGATGGTGCGGCCCTCTACATGGATGCGACCGACACAGTGATCACCGACAGCGCCTTCGAACACAATGTGTCTGGTTCGAATGCCGCCGTAATTCGAATCCTCGACCAGTCGAACGGCCCGGACAATCCGTCCCTGGAAGTCTCCAACAGTTTCTTCTGCGGAGCAAACCAGGGTGACTGGCGTGAGTTCATCCTTGAACCAAGCCCCAACGAATTTCTTGAGACCTGTGGTCCCACCGGCGACCTGAACCACGATGGCGCGGTCTCGGGAGCCGATTTGTCCACCCTGCTCTCCCAGTGGGCGGCCACCGGCTGGGAGGCGAGCGCCGATCTCAACTGCGACGGGCTGGTTTCAGGTCCCGATCTCTCGATTCTGCTGGCCAACTGGTCCGCATCCTGACCGGACCATGACCCGCCTGCCCCAGTCCTGCGGGCTAGACTGTCAGGATGACCAGCCACGCACCCCACTCGGTTTCTTCCTCATTCCGTTGCACCCCTCGAGACATCGTTCGAGCAGCCTGTGTGTTGCTGCTTCTGATCAGTTTGGGCAGAGGGCTTCAACCCGCACTGGGGATCGACGGCCGAGTCATCGATCCCACGGTTCGCACCAGTGGGAGCCTCTCCTCCGCGGAGGTCTCAGCCGAAGTCACCGTCACCTACGACGGCTTCGGAGTACCGACGGTCACTGCGGCAAATCGACCCGATGCGTACTTCGCGGAGGGCTACCTCCATGCTCAGAATCGCTACACCCAGATGGACCTCAGCCGTCGATTCGCCGCCGGTGAACTTTCGGAACTGTTGGGGATGGCTGCACTCGGACGTGATCGCAGTGCACGCAAGTATCGAATGCGGCAAACGGCTCGAGCAGTGATAGAAATGCTTGATGACGCCGAGCGAGCTGCCCTCGCCAGCTACACCCAAGGAGTGAATGCTGGACTTCAGGATCTGTCCGCACCCCCGCCCGAGTACACGGTTCTGGGTTCCGCGCCCACGCAGTGGTCCGAGGAGGACTCGGTGCTGGTCATGCTCGCCTTCATGCGGATGCTCGACTGGACCGCGGAGAAGGAAGCCGGCTACGCCGGGTTCTACACCAACATGCCGGTGGCGATTCGAGAATTCATCGCCACTCCCTTGTCTCGATTCGACTCTCCGGTCGCCACTTTGGAAAAGCAGTCCCCCTCGATCATGCCGATACCAACGCGTGATGCGATCATGCTCAGGGAGCTCGAGCCGGTACCCGAGACCCTCATGCTGCCACCCGGTGGTGGCGGGCCGCCTCGCAAGGGAATGGATCTCCACCCGTTTCCCGGAACCGGTGGTTCGGACGATGATGAGGGTGACGGCAAGCAGTCATCGCCCGACGATGAACAGGCTACGCCCGGATCCAACAACTGGGCGGTCGCTGCTCAGCGCACGCACGATGGTCGCGCGATTCTCGCCAGCGACCCCCACCTTGGTCTCACGCTGCCTGGTGCGTGGTATCGAATTCGCCTGCTCTGGCCTGAGCACGACCTCGTCGGGCTCTCGATCCCGGGGCTCCCCGGCGTGGTCATTGGATCCAACGGACACGTCGCCTGGGGGTTCACCAACCTCACGGGCGATCTTCAGGATCTGATCGCTTTGGAGCTCAACCCCGAGAACGCCAACGAATACCGTACCGTCGATGGTTGGGAGCCTTTCGGCGAGACCGTTGAACTCATCCAGGTCCGTGATGCCGATCCGGTCGAGCTTCCCTTGCGAACCACACGCTGGGGCGTGGTCAACGGCGGCTACGAAGATGCTTCGGGGGTGCAACAGGAAGCGGTCATCGAATGGGCGGGCCTGCATCCCGAACTGCTCAATTTCAACCTCTTCGACCTCGAGGAAGCGAAAACACTCGAAGAAGCCCTGGACAGCCTTGGGTCGTGGTACGGCCCACCCCAGAATGCAGTGGTGGTGTCCAAGGACGGCCGGATCGGTTACACGATCACGGGCTTTCTACCGGACCGCCGGGGGGTTGATGGACGTCGCCCCTACGGACTCTGGGATGGTTCCGATTCCTGGTCCACGCGACCTTCCGCAAAGCGGCCGGTGGTGATCGATCCACCGACAGGCTTCGTGCACACCGCGAACAACCGGACCACCGACGTCACCACTGCGCGTCGACTCGGCTACGACTGGGCCAATCCGTCTCGTGCGCGCCGGATCGCGGACGTGCTGTCGCTCACCACCGATGCGGATGAATCGGACATGCTCGAACTTCAGATGGATCCCACCATCATCAGCTACGGTCCATGGAAGAATCTGATCATCGAGTCGATCGCAGCAGACGACGAGGATGAATCACTGCGCGAAGTTCGGGAGGCGCTTTTGAAATGGAACGGTCGTGCAGAGACCGATCAGGTCGGAGTCACCCTGATCACCGACGCGCGTGGCCGAATGATCAACGATATTCGCCAAGCCGTGAGCGACTGGGCGGCACAGGCCGGGCACGGTACCGCGATGCGCATTCCCCAAACCAGCGACGAACCCTACCTCCGAGTCATCGAGGATCAGAAGATGAACTGGCTCCCGGAAGGTCCCGAGTCCAACTGGAATGAATGGATTCGGTCACATGTTCGTGACTCGGTTCAATCAGGCGCTCTCAGCCCCTGGGGTGAGCGCAACCAGATTCTCCTGGAAAGCCCCGTCGCGGTAATGGCTCCACCTCCAATGGACCGGATGCTGCGCATGGAACTGGGTTCTCAATCTGGTCACTGGAACGCGCCCAAGGTGCTTGCGCCGGGAATTGGCGCCAGTGCTCGGCTGGTCGTGAGCCCAGGACGTGAGGATGAGGGGATTCTCCTCACTCCGGGTGGTCAGTCGGGCCACCCGTTGTCTCCGCATTACCGTGATCTCACGAAAGCCTGGACCGAGGGTTCACCTCAGCCTCTCCTGCCCGGAACGACGGCGACGAGCTTCACCATCGCGCCTCCCAACTGATCAATCGCCGACCGTGGATGCCGGACGTTTCGAATCGAACGTGAACTGTTCTGCCTCGTAGTCGATCACGATTCGGTCACCATCAAGCAGTTCACCCACCAGCAGCTTGGTGGCCAGTGGATTCTCGATCCGGTTCTGGATGACGCGCTTGAGCGGTCGGGCTCCAAACTGCGGGTCGTATCCCTCGCTGGCGAGTGCATGCATCGCTCGGTCGCTGACTTCGATTTCGATCTCACGATGAGCGACGCGTCGGCGCAGGTTCGCGATCTGGATCTCCACGATGCCGGCGAGGTCCTCCTGGGTGAGCTGACGGAAGATCACGGTGTCGTCGATTCGATTGATCAGTTCCGGGCGCAGATGCCGCTTGAGCTGATCCTTCACGTGCACTTCGATCTCGAGGTCCAGGGCACCCTCTTCGGTCATCTGGAGAATCTGCTGGGAACCTATGTTGCTGGTCATCACGATGATCGCATTGGAAAAATCGACCGTCCGTCCCTGCCCATCGGTGAGTCGGCCGTCATCGAGCACCTGGAGCAGTACGTTCGAGACGTCCGGGTGGGCCTTCTCCATCTCGTCGAAGAGGATCACGCAGTAAGGGCGCCGGCGAACCGCTTCGGTCAGTCGGCCACCTTGTTCGTAGCCTACGTATCCGGGAGGTGCACCGATCAGGCGAGCCACGGCGTGTTGTTCCATGTACTCGGACATGTCGATCCGAATCATCGCGTCTTCGGTATCGAAGAGATCCTCGGCGAGCGCCTTGCAGATCTCGGTCTTACCGACCCCGGTAGGACCGAGGAACAGGAAGGAACCGATCGGTCGGTTGGTTTCACCGAGACCGGCGCGGTTCCTGCGAACCGCTTCGCTCACGGCGACCACTGCTTCTTGCTGTCCGACCACCCGTGCGATCAGACGATCTTCCATGTCCAGGAGCTTCTCGCGTTCACCCTCGACCAGTTTCGAGACCGGAATGCCGGTCCACTTGCTGACGACTTCGGCGATCTCCTCGGAGTCGACTTCCTCTTTGATCAGCGCTTCTCCGTCCCGATCACTTGCGTCGAGTTCGGTTTCCGCGGTCGACAAACGTTCGTTCAGTTGAACGAGTTCGCCGTACTGGATGCGCGACGCGGTCTCAAAGTCGCCGCGGCGTTTTGCCTGCTCCAGTTCCGTTTCCTTCGCGTCGATCGAGTCCTTGATCTGGGCGACCGAATCAAGCTCTGATTTCTCCTGCTCCCATCGTGCGCTGAGGGCATCGTTTTCCTCGTTGACGTTCGCGAGTTCCTCCTCGAGGATCCCCAGACGTTTCTTGGAGGCGTCGTCGTTCTCGATCTTGAGCGCTTCACGTTCAATCTCGAGTTGCATGATGCGGCGGCGCAGCTCATCGATCTGCACCGGCATCGAATCGTTCTCGATTCGGAGTCTTGAGGCGGCTTCATCAAGCAGGTCGATCGCCTTGTCCGGCAGGAATCGGTCTGCGATGTAGCGATGACTCAGGGTGGCGGCGGTGATCAAGGCACCATCTTGGATCCGAACCCCGTGGTGCGACTCATATCGCTGCTTGAGGCCACGAAGAATCGCGATGGTGTCTGTGATACTGGGTTCGCCGACGTAGACCGGCTGAAATCGACGCTCAAAGGCAGGATCCTTCTCGATGTGCTGGCGGTACTCGTCGAGTGTGGTCGCACCGATCGCCCGCAGCTCGCCTCGAGCAAGGGCGGGTTTGAGCAGATTTCCGGCACTGACGGCACCCTCCGCCTGGCCGGCTCCCACGATCGTGTGCAGTTCGTCGATGAAAAGAATGATCGCGCCTTCGCTCGCCGCGACCTCGCGCAGGACCGCCTTGAGACGTTCCTCGAATTCACCTCGGAATTTCGCGCCGGCAAGCAGCGCGCCCACGTCAAGGGCCATGATCCTGGAATCGCGCATCGAGTTTGGGCAGTCGCCGTTGACGATTCGAATCGCGAGTCCTTCTGCTATCGCGGTCTTTCCGACCCCGGGTTCCCCGATCAGAACCGGATTGTTCTTGGTGCGTCGAGAGAGAACCTGCATGCAGCGTCGGATCTCTTCGTCGCGTCCGATGACGGGATCGATCTTGCCCGCGGATGCGGCTTCGTTGAGGTCGACCGCATATTTCGCGAGTGCTTCATAATTGCCTTCGGCTCCGGGGTCGGTCACGTTGGTGACGCCTGAAGCCTTTCGGATCTCAGCGATCGCAGAACGGATCGCTGCGGGATTCACGCCACAGCTCTCCAGAACCGTCTTGGCGTCGGAGTCGGTCTCACTCAGGGACTGGAGCAGGTGTTCGCAGGATATGAACTGATCGCTCTGTGCCTGCGCATCACGATCCGCCGCGGCGAGGACCTGTTGGAGTTGCGAAGAGGTCTGAACCGAAGCACCCTTCACGGTGGGCATTCGGGAGAGCTCCGCTTCGCAGACTTGCTGGATACGATTTCGCTCAAGTCCCGCTCGATCAAGAATCGAGCCGGCCACCGAGTCGCGTGCCTCCAGGAGCGTCGCAAGCAGGTGCAAGGGGGTGATCTGTGCGTGGCTGGCTCGCAGTGCCCGTGCTTGAGCATTGGCCAGCGCTTCTTGTGCCAGGGTGGTGAATCGGTCGAGTGCCATCGACGTAGTGTCCTTTCCGTGGGTTCTGTCCGTGAACGGTCGCAACCATCATGCCGCGATCGTCACGTCTTGAAGGCCCTCAGGGGGGGCAAAGCCTGCCAGAACAGCAGTCACCCCGGTCTCATCAGCCGAATCGGACCGGAAACCTCTCGGGTGCCACTTCCGGGCGATCCTGAAGCCACGACACCAACCACCGAAATCCATCCACCAGACGTGGGCCGGGCCGGTTGAACATCTGATTACCGTCCACGAAAGCGACCCGTCCCTCCTGCACGCCCGGCACCAGTGGCCACCAGTTGGTCGCTTCCAGAACCTCCTTTTCCTGCCAACAGCGTTCGAGGTCGTAGCCGCAGGGGCAGACCACGACGCGTTCGGGCATCACTTCGAGAATATCTTCAGGACTGACCTGTCGGGAATCGGCGCCGGCCTTGCCGAGGGAATGACGTCCCCCCGCCGCCTCGATCAGACCCGGGGTCCAGTGTCCGCCCACAAAGGGGGGATCGGCCCACTCGAGAAAAAGTACTTCTGGTTGCGAAGCGTACGGATTCACGAAGTCGATTGCTTCCCAGTAGCGTGCGCGCAGTGCCACCATCGCCTGCTCTGCCGGTTCCTGGAGGTCCACGGCCTCTCCGACCGTCAGCAGGTCATCGAACACGTCGAAGATCGTCTTCGGATCCAGATTGACGATGCGTGGCTCATGCTCGAGTTCTGCAGCGACTGATCGAACGGTCTTCAGATCGATCGAGCAGACGTCACAGAGATCCTGGGTCAGGATCACATCCGGTCGGAGGTCCTTGAGAAGCGCGGCATCCAGTTCGTAGAGTGATTCACCCGAACTCAGCGCCTCCTTGACCTGCTGGTCGATCTCCTTGCTGGAAGTTTCCTGAGTTCGTTGTCGGGTGAGCACCGGCAGATCTGAAATCGAACCGGGGTGGTCGCATTCGTGGCTCCGGCCCACGAGTAATGCTTCCCCTCCGACAGTGCAGAGGGTTTCGGTGGCGGATGGGAGCAGGCTGATGACACGCATGGCTGAGAATTCTAGTACGGGTTTGATAATCACGTCGGCGGGGGGGTTCCACGGCAGAATCTGCTGGATCGATCGACAGGATCGGTACAACCGGAGCCCCCTTGGGGGCTCCCGCATCATCGGGGCTTGCGTGCTGCGTCCCCTGGTTCATCTTGGTGGTGGATCGACCACGAGTTTCCACCAACACGTCTTGGTGTGGGAGTGACCGGCCGACTCCGACATCGGGAGAACAAAGATATGACTCGCACCGGTATTGCTACCGGCCTCGGGTGCCTCATGGCACTTTCGGGGCAGGCCATCGCTGACATCCAGATCGACGTTGGTTGCTTCTCGAACATCAACCCCGTTCCTGCGTGTTCCTACGAGGGAGACTACGCTTCCTTCGTCAACTCCTGGGAGGTGGAAGGGTACACCTCGAGTCAGGGGTACACCATGATCGACGTCGACATCACCGGGATCATGGCCCTCGCCGGCGAGAGCCACCTGGTGGGCGTTTCGATCGTCGACTTTGGAACGAATTCCTACGGAACGCTCAGTCCTGGTGCGGATCTCGACTACGTCCAGTTCATCGGACTTGACTCTGATATCGGGGTGGAGGCCGAGTACTTCGGAGGCACTCAGGAACACGTGAATCAGGATTCGGATGAGCTTTGGAATCGACTCGGGGTACTTGACGCCTTCTACGGTGCCAACCATATCGAGGACGAGGTCTACGTATCGCTTGGACAACTCGGCTCGCTCGACCTCAGTTTTTCCAACATCGGCGGAGGCGACAGCGGGGGAGGCGACGGTACGGACGATGGTGCTGATGACGATTTTGGAATCGACCCGATGGGCAACCTGGCTTTCTCAACCGGCCTGCACCTGCAACTGGCCGAGGTGGGTTCCTACGAACAATTCTCGATCTACCTGCATACCGCTGACATTCCTGCCCCTGCTGGCGTGGCAGTCATGCTGGGAATGATGCGTGTCGGGCGAAGACGGCGGAGCTGAATTCGCAAAACGCCAGACGGCGTCCTGCACATCTCACCGCATGGACTTGAACATGGATGGCTGTGTGTGTGTTCGTGTGTGCGTGCGT
>NHEC01000010.1 GCA_002171655.1 Planctomycetes bacterium TMED75 | reverse complement strand
GGAGGAACCAGCCGGGGAGGAACCAGCCGTGGAGGAACCAGCCGGGGAGGAACCAGACTCGAAGGAAGATGGGAATCAGGCGGCCAATGACTCCTGACTCCGTGCTTGAGGACGGCTCCCTTGAGACCACGCAGAGCGAGACGAGACCACCCTTGATGAACGCCAAGCCAGACATGTCGGATCACCTGATCGTGACCATCGACGGGCCAGCGGGCACCGGAAAGACCACCGTCGCGCATCAGTTGGCGGCTCGATTGCAGCTGGACAGCCTGGACACCGGCGCCATGTATCGGTGCATCACCCTGCTGGCGATTGAAGAAGGACTCGCTCCCAGCGACCCCGGTCCGATTCTCGAAGCACTCACTCAGCACGTGATCGATTTCGACTGGGAACCCACTCCTCCGCAGATCACCCTCGATGGTCGCCGGGTCGATCCCCGGCTTCGAGAAGCGGATGTGAACGACCTGGTCTCGCGCATCGCCAGCCTTCCCGCAGTCCGAGATCGGATGGTGCAGGCGCAACGTGAAATCGCCGGGAGGCATCCACGAATCGTGACCGAGGGCCGTGATCAGGGAAGTGTGGTCTTTCCCGATGCCGATGTTCGCTTCTATCTTGATGCCGCCGCCTCGGTTCGGGCCCACCGCCGAGCCACCGAGCTGCAAAGCAGCGGAAAGACGGTCGACGAAGAGACGATTCTGAGCAGTATCGAGAATCGTGATCGACTTGATCGCGAACGAACCGATTCTCCTCTGCGTGTTCCTCAGGGGGCAATTCGCATCGACACCGGATCATTGTCGGTGGAGCAGGTTGTTGATGCATTGGAGCACGCGGTGCGTGAACACCTCAAGTCCGCGGCGTCGGGTGGTGGTGTGTGAGACTGCTGGGTGGTCGGTTCCGGTTGGGAGCGCGAGCTTCCGGGCGCTCGGCCATCGGGCTTCTGTGGTGGGACCTCGGCAGTTTCATTTGTGAGTCGTATTTCAGGATCTTCTACCGAATCAGATCTCGAGGCGGTGAACGCGTGCCCGACTCGGGGCCTCTGGTCCTGGTCTCCAACCATCAGTCCTACTTTGATCCGATTCTCAATTCGACCGCGGCCAGCAAGCGACCCTACACCGCAATTGCCGGCAGTCACCTCACTCGTTTCAAACCGTTTGGTTGGTTGTTGAAGTCCTATGGAACGGTGTTCGTGTCTGCGAGCGCCGGTGACAAGGGGCCGCTCAAGGCTGCCATTTCCGCGCTGAAACAGGAACGAGTGGTCCTGGTCTATCCCGAGGGAACGCGTACCTCCGATGGCTTTGTCGGGGAATTTCAGAAGGGTCTGCTGCTGGTCTTGCGCCGTGCTCCCGCGACGATCGTTCCGATGGGAATCGATGGAGTCCACGATGTCTGGCCTCGGGGGCGATCGATTCCCCGTCTCTGGGGACGAGTCGCGGTCGTGGTGGGCGAGCCCATCACCCCTGATCAGGTGGGGGCGATGGGCCCCGAGGAATTGTTGAACACCCTTCGGGGGGAGGTCGACACACTTCGACTCGAGGCGCGTACGATCTTGCGCGAGCAATCCGGAGGTCGTTGGCCGCCCCCGGGTCCCAATGATGAGCCTTCTCCGGACCTCTGATCGAGGAATCTCGGCAATGCCCCCGATCGATGCACGTGAATTCGCTGTCTGGATCGCCCGACGGCTGCGGGAACATGGCCACCTTGCCTACTTCGCAGGCGGTTGTGTTCGGGATCAACTTCTCGGACTGCAGCCCACTGACTACGATCTCGCCACCGATGCCCGCCCGGACCGGATTAAGTCGTTGTTTCGGAGTGCCATCGGAGTGGGGGAGTCCTTTGGTGTGGTTCTGGTGCGACGTGGCGATCTCGTGGTGGAAGTGGCGACGTTTCGCAGTGACGGGACATACTCGGATGGACGCCGTCCCGACTCAGTGTCTTTCGGTGATGAAGAGGCAGACGCAGCACGGCGAGACTTCACCATCAACGCAATCTTTCAGGACCCCGTTGATGAAACGATCATCGATTACTTCGACGGTCGTTCCGATCTGGAAGCACGAATCCTTCGAGCGGTGGGCGATCCCGATCAGCGGCTGAACGAAGATCGTCTGCGCGTTCTGCGGGCAATCCGTTTCGCCGCCCGATTCGAACTGAGCATCGAAGCCGCAACTTCGGACGCAATCACCCGACACGCATCGCGGTTGGAAGGCGTCAGTCGGGAGCGAGTCGGCCAAGAGTTGAGAAAGATGCTCTCGAACCCGGAACGACGGATCGCCGCGCGTCTTTTGGAAGACTTCGAGCTCGACCGCGAGGTCCTGGGTTCGGTACGAACTCGGCCTGACGTTTTCGAACTCATCGAGCGGATGCCCGAGGAATCCTGTGATCCCATGGATGCTCTGGCGGCATGGTTGCTTGATCGTGTTGGGGTTTCTGCCCTTGATTCAAGTGGGCCTCTCCGAAATCGCCTGATGCTCTCCAACCAGGAGACCAAGCGCCTCGAAAGGGTTCTCGAGCTGTTTTTCGAACTCCTTGAGCGATGGTCCGCACTGGTGGTGGCGCCCCGCAAGCGTCTGGCAGCCGACCCACTGTTCGCGAGTGCTTTGGAACTGATTCGCGGGAGGGACCCGAAGCTGGCGAGGATGATTGACACCGATCTCGAAGAACTTGCCCGCACCGGCATCGCACCCACACCCTTTGTGGATGGGGATGATCTGGTCGAGGCCGGGCTGACTCCCGGACCGCTCTTTCGAACAATTCTGGATGGGGTTTACGATGCCCAGCTGGAACAGCGGGTGGGAGATCAAGCGGCGGCTCTGGAACTCGCTCTTCGGCTCGCCACGGAACTCGATCGTGAGACAACGCCATGACCGACCCCATTGACAGCGACCCTCTCCGCGAGGAATTCCTTGACGACAGTGCGCTTGCGGAGGAGATCAAGCGTCGAGAGCGTCTCATGCTCCGCTGGCCCTTGCTGGTGGGAACCTCCGCGGTGCTCTACGGAAGCCTGATGGTGATCTACATCATCATCAGGGTACTGGCCTTCCTGCACATCTACGTTCTCTCCGCGGACCTTCCACCGACGGGTCTCCTGCTCGCCGCCCAGTTCTTTCCGATTCTGAGCGGATTTTTCCTGGGTGGGCTGCTCTTCATGGGTGGAATCATCACCCTTCGACGGCGACTTCTGGGTCCGCGGCTGATCAATCTCTGGGCTTTCTTCATGCTGGGGGCAATCGTGCTGACGCTGCTCCTGAGACTCGAGACTCTGCCGGACTTCGTCCAAAGGCAGATGGAGGTCTACGAGCGAACCCAAGCTCGCGAGTTGGTGCAGGCGTCCAATGCTGATGCTTCCACCGAAGCTGATGCTTCCACCGAAGCTGATGCTTCCACCGAAGAGGAGGAGCCGGAGAACCCGGAACCACCGCCCGAGCTCGCTGCAGAGCAGCTGGCCGGAGAGGCAAGTCGTTTTTTCGTGGCCTTTGCCATCATGGGGGTTTGTGGGCCGGGGATGTTTGCCCTCATCCTGAACCTGCCTCGAATCAGGCGAACCTGGCTCTGTTGGAACTGAACGGTGCGCCCCTGTATCGCTGTGGCGAACTCAGCCCACTTCCCGCTTCTGAAAGAGAATGACGGCAAGGCAGACGGCTGCAGTGATCAGTAAGCCACCGTAGGCCAGGGTCGAAATGATGTAGGTGATCGTGATGTCGTGCTTCTGGTTCACGGCATCCGCCAGCCAGAAGACCTGGAAATTCGGAACCGTGTCGTGGGCCAGGTTCAGGAACCAGAAGGTCACGGGGCTGGCGCCCTCCATGAGCGGCTGGATCTGCTCTGAGGCCACCACCACCGCGTCTTCCGATCCGTCTGGTTCATCGATATCCGTGACCTTCACCAGCATGTTGGCGGCGGGTCTGGCGAACAGCCAGTCCGAAAGCAGGCCCAGCAGGAAGAAAAAGCAGGTGATGACCAGGGTCGCTACCTGGTTGAGTCTGGTCGAGGCCGCAATCGCGATCGCGCTCAACACCAGGACCGCCATGAAGAGCATCCCGGAGGCAATCCAAAGTTGTCCCTTGAAATCGGTTCCGATCGGCTGCAGCTCCCATTGTCGGCCGAAGACCAGGGACAACACGTAGACCATGATGGAAATGGGGACGAGCATTCCCAGAGTGGTCGCTCCAAAGGTCCAGTTGTAGAAGTAATTGCACCAAATGCCGATTCCGATGGCCACAAAGAAGCCGATCGCCCCGAGTACGATCACCGGCATGTGGTATTTGGCGGCCGCGGTCTCCAGCGAACCATGAACGTCAACGATCATGAAGAGCGTGATCAGGTACGTCATCATGACCATCAGACTGCCGACCACCCCGAGAAACTTTCCGATGATGAACAGGGGTCTCGGAACGGGCTTGGAGACCACCGTGAGCACCGTTCGGTTCTCGATTTCCTTGGTCAACACATTGGTCGCGATGAACGCCGAGCCCAGTACTCCGGCCAGAAAGACACTCGAAAGCCCGATGTCCACGAACATCCTCTGGTCGTCCTCGAGCGTGAAGGTCGCAAAGGGGTTGCTGAGAATGATGAAGAGCGTGGCCGCCATCGACACCACGAAGAGCACCGGCTGGCGGATGCTCTCCTTGAATGTGTTCTTTGAGATGGCGAGGAGTTGCTCAAGCAGAGACATGCTCTGTTCGTTCCCATGAGGTCTGAAGGGGTGCTGGTGACAGGACGCCTCGGGATTCTACCCTCAGCAGCTGGATCTGGCCTGGAATTTGATTCTGGACGATCTCCAAGCGAACCGGCTCAAGCGTTGCTACGTATCTGGGGGGCGAAGGGTTCCGAAACTCCGTCGACACCAGCCTTCTTTTTGGGTCCCTCTGCAGCCACCCCCGACTGGATTCTTCCGGATATCATATCGGGGTCCGGGCCGATTCGAATCATACCTCTGGTTCGCATCGATCCGGCTCATTTCAACTGCACCTTCGGGTCCACGCTTCCGACTCCACCGAGCGAGCCACCATTCCATGAGAGTTGATCATTTCGCCTACCAGCAAGCGACCCGAGTCGCAGGATTTGGACTACTGCTCCAACTGCTGATCAGTCTGACCCTGCTTCTCTTTGGTCTGCTTGGTCGTGACACTTCCTTCGTCATTGGTTCCCTCTATCCGCTCGTGGGACTGCTCATCTGGGTGGTGCTCATCGTGGTCTTCCACCAGCACCGGCTCGAGCGCCTGGAAGCACTCGAGGAGGATGAACTCCGCGAAGCCCGTCCGGACGCCTCGATCTTCGAGACCGGTCGTGAGGAAGCAGGCGTCGCCGGACGTCGACTTCGACAGATGCACAAGTGGTTGGTCCCGATCGCAAGCCTGGTGGTTTCCGGTCTCCTCATCCTGTTGGCGATCCTGACCTTCGTCTGGTTCCGTCGCCTGGATGATGAAATGAGTCGCACGAACCTGGAGTCTGGTTTTCAGATCGGAACCTCTCCTGGCTGGCAGATCGCACTCTGCCTCGGATTTGCGGTCATTGCCTTCATCTTCAGTCGGTTCGTGGCGGGAATGTCCAAGCAGCAGGCCTGGCAGAACCTTCGCGGTGGCGCCGGCTTCATGGTCGGCAATTCCCTGGTCTGCCTGATCATCGCCATCGGTGTGATTCTCACGCTTTTCGACAACACCGGCGTCATGCTGGTGATCTCGAAGATCATCCTCGTCTTCATGTTCGCAGTGGCGGGCGAGACGATTCTCAACTTCATCCTGAACCTTTATCGTCCCCGTCGGCGAGGGGAAGTGCCCCGGCCTGCGTTCGATTCCAGGGTCTTGAGTCTTCTGGCCGCCCCTGATTCGATCGTGCGCAGCATCAACGAAGCAGTGAACTATCAGTTCGGCTTCGACATTACGAGCTCCTGGGGATATCAGCTGCTTATTCGCAGCTTTGCTTGGCTGGCAGTCTTCGCGGTCGTTGTGTTGTTGGCCCTCTCGACGTTGGTCATCGTCGAACCTGATCAGCAGGGGGTCCGCCTCCGATTCGGACGAATCGTCGGCGATGTTCGGCAGGGCGAGGCGGTCTGGAAGCTTCCCTGGCCGATCGAGACCGTCGAAACGTACGACGTCGGTCTGATCCAGGAACTGTTCATCGGGCCCGCCCAACTGGTCTATCCAGAGATCAACAAGTGGAGCGGTGAGACCGACGACAAGGTCAAGACTCGCAAGTCCTTCCTCGTCGCCGCACAACCCATGAGCGAGAACGTTCGGCGAGCAGTCGAAGGCATGGAAGCCAGCGCCGCCATGGAAAACTCAGTGCTCGGAGATACGGAGTACGACGCTGATGGCGGCGAAGCAACCACCCCGAAATCAAACCGTGGAGATTCACTCGGATCCAGGTTCGCATTGGTCAATGCCGACATCGTGATCCGCTGGCGAGTGAAGCCGGGTGAGCTCGTCAAGTTCCTCAACTTCTCGAGCGATGCCCCCATCGCCAGATCCATGATGAATATGCGCGAGAAGGCGCTGTACACCATCGCCTTGCGTGAGGTCAGCCAGTTCCTGGCTCAGCAGCCAATGGACAACGTTCTCTCTCCCAAGGGTGAATCACTGCTTGCTCGTTTGGAGTCCAGGGTTCAGAAGTCTTTCAACGACTATGGCACCGGAGTGGAAGTGGTGTCGCTGGTGATTCCCTTCCTCCAGCCCGCCCCGGCCGCCGCCGAGAGTTTCGAGGACATGTCCATCGAGCTTCAGAACGCGAGGAAGATCATCGAGGAAGCCAAGCGCAAGGTTGCGGTGACCATGGCATCTCTCGTAGGTGATTCCGAGAGTGCCGATCAGATCACCAAGCTCATCGCGGAACTGCGCACCGCCGAAAAGGACCAGGGCACCGATTCCGAGGCCGCCCGGTCACTGCGCGGTCAGATCGAGGACAAACTCATTCAGGGAAGTGCTGAAGCCGCCACCTTGATCAGCCTCGCCCGAGCTCGACGATGGAAGATCGTCACCGACGCTCAGGAGGACACCGCTGAAGTTCGTGGCCAGTCGGCCGCCTACCGTGCGGCTCCAGAGCTGTTTCGCGAGCGTCTGCTCATGGACGTCTTCGCCTCGACCCTCAATTCCGTGCGAATGAAGTACATCCTCGGACCCGACACCGAACGTGTGAACATGGGCATCGAGATGCGCGAGCCTGATGTCGGATTCAACCTTCAGGAATACATCAATACCGATTCCGGCGGTTCCTAACCCCGCCCGACCGAACTCACCTTGCTTTGGAAACGATCCAATGACTAGAACATTCACAATCATCGTCAGCGCACTGATCCTCCTGATCCTGATCGCTTTCAATACCACCTACAGCGTGAACTTCCACGAGGTCGCGGTCAAGACTCGGTTTGGTAAGCCGGTTGAGATCGTTCAGGAACCAGGGCTGCACTTCAAGGCACCATTCTTCATCGATCGCATCACGAAGATCGATACCCGCAAGCAGCTCATCGATTCACCTCTCGAAACCGTTCTGACCCGTGACGGTCAGCAGGTGATGATCGAAGCTTTCCTGCTCTGGCAGGTCGATGACGCCACGGTCGCCGACCCCAACGAGAGTCCGGCGCTTGATTTCTTCAACAGCTATGAGACGGTGAATCGAGCTTCCAAGGACCTGGAACAACAACTCCAAGGTGCACTGCGGGTGGTGGGCGGCTACGACTTCGCCGATCTGATCGGTGTGAACAGCCGACTTCAGGATGCCGAGAGTGAGATTCTGGCTGACCTCAAGACCACAGTGAAGAACGGCGTAATGCCGGTGGCGGTAGGCATTAATCGCATGATCCTGCCCGAGTCGACCAGTATCTCGGTGATTCGCCGAATGGCCGCGGTCCAGCAGACACTGGCGCAACTCGAACGACAGCGAGGCAGTGCCGCGGCTCAGAATCTCGAGAGTCAGGCATCAACCAAGGCGGACACCATTCGCAACTTCGCGACCCAGTGGGCGGCCCAAATCGAATCCCAGGGCAACGAGGAAGCGGACCGCTTCTACCGTGAGATGCAGAAGGATTCGGAGCTCGCCATTCTCCTGGCTTGGCGTGACACCCTGCGTGACAGCCTGACCGGCAACACGACCTTCATCACGGACACCACCCGAGCTCCATTCCATTTGCTTGATTTGGATGCTCCGACCAATGAGAACGGGCTCCCGATTCCATCCAGTGGGTACGAAGCACCGAGTGTCGAGAACACAACCGCTTCCAAGGATGGAGACTGATCCATGGCGCAGGACGACGACACGAACAACAACTCGGCCCCCGATGAGGGTTTCGATGAGATTCCCGTGGACGAGGAAGCGGCCGAAGAGCTGCCCCGTCGGGAAGCCTCCGCGGAATTCGAACTCAATACCGAAGCCAGTTCCGATGTCCGTCTGCGTGAAGCAATGGACCCGGCAAACCAGAGTCTGGCTGATGCGCTCCGGCTGAGCTTTCGGTTGCTGCAGGTCGGTATTCTCGCACTTGTGGCGGTCTTTCTCTTCTCCGGATTTCAGACCGTCGAAGAAGGTGATGTCGGAGTCAGGACCCGTTTTGGCGCGATCGTGGGTGATCAGGGGCTGGAGCAGATCGGGCCGGGCCTGCATCCGTTCTGGCCGTACCCCGTGGGTGAAATCGTGGTTGTTCCCCAGACTCGTGAAGTCCGGATCCTGAACTCCTTCTGGCCGATGTCCAAGAACTCCAAGTCCTCCGCTTCCGGGACTCGCGCCAACATCGACGAGAACCGTTCAGAAAACACCCAGCTTCGTCCCGGCATCGACGGGTACCTCATCACCGCCGGTGGTGACCTCGCCCACTGTGAAGTGACCGCCACCTACCAGATCGCTGATGCTGCTAGCTACCTCCGCGAACTCGAACCCCGCCAGGGGGACAAGCTCGTCAAATACGCACTCGAGCGTGGAGTCGTGCTTTCCGCGGCGGAGTTCACTCTGGAGCAGTTCACAACGCTTCAGGAGGAGCCTCAGACGCGGGTGATGGAACGCGCGCAGGAAGTTCTTGATTCACTCGATTCGGGAATCGATCTGGTCACCGTACTGTTGACTGACGCCACCGAGCCCCTTGCGATTCGCTCACAGTTCAGGGACGTCCAGAAGGCCCGAGAGGAAGCCAAGGAGTTCATGGATCGAGCCAGTCAGGCGGTTGCCACCGAATTCACTCGAGTAGCTGGTGAACAGGCCTATTCCGATCTTCTGAAGTTGATCAACCAGTACTCGCTGGCGCTCACCACGGGAGATCAGGCTCAGGCAGATCAGGTGATGGCCAAGATTGGTGAGCGTTTCGAGGCCCCCGACATCGGTGGAGATGCCGCCCAGATCATCAATCGTGCCAAGGCGTATCAATCCCGGCTTGAGACGCGCCTAGTCAGCGAGCTGCGCAAACTGCGCACCCTTTCCCCGACCTTCAGAGAAAATCCCCGTGAGTTTTCCCGTCGCCTCTGGCTTCAGGCCTATCGTGATGTGTTCAACAACGACCAGCTTGAAGTGTTCTCGGTGCCCCTCGACCTCGCACAGATTGATCTTGCGATCAAGAGTTCGGAGGACGTCATGCAGTTGAGACGGGACTCCGAACTTGAGCGAAAGCGTTCAGCCACCCTGGAAGCTGAGGGCGACATGATCCGTGGATTCCAGTGGGGCCGTGGGCAAATGATCCTCGAAGGACCCGGGCGTCGTCTTGAACGTGATGCCAGCGGCGGCCTCGGCCGTACCGATGGCAACTGATGGAGCAACAGTGATGGTACAGGGAAGCTCAAAAGTTAAGATCATCGAGGCCGTCGGGCTCACCAAGGTGTTCACCGACTTCTGGTTTCGCTCCAAGGCCCGCGCGGTTGATGGCATTGACTTCGAGATCGACCAGAACGAGATCTTCGGACTGCTGGGTCCCAACGGATCCGGAAAAAGCACCACGATCAAGATGATTCTCGGCCTGCTCCGCAAGACTCGCGGTCGCTTGTCGGTTTTCGGCAAGGAGCCGTCCGACGTCTCGATCAAGAATCGCATCGGATACCTTCCCGAAGAGACCTACATGTACCGGTTTCTCGATGCACGGGAGACGCTGGACTACTACGGCAAGCTTTTCGGACTTGATCATCGTGTTCGCAAGCGTCGGGTGGATGAACTGCTGGACATGGTGGGATTGAGCGAGGTCGCTCACCGAAAGGTGGGGGAGTATTCGAAGGGCATGGCACGTCGCATCGGACTTGCACAAGCCCTGATCAACGATCCTGATCTGTTGATTCTTGACGAACCCACTTCCGGTCTCGACCCGATCGGTACTCGGCAGGTCAAGGAGCTTCTACAGGAACTTGGTCGTTCCGGTACCACGATCCTGCTCAGCTCCCACCTCCTTTCAGACGTGGAGGATGTCTGTGATCGAATGGTGATTCTCTTTGGCGGAAAGATCCGTGCTGAGGGGACCGGTTCGGATCTTCTGGCCGACACCGACCACACCGTCATTCGCCTGCCGCGAATCGGCAAGAAGACGATCGCCCAAATCGAAGACGTGCTCGAGAAGAACACCGATGTTCGCATCGAATCAATCGAGCAGCCCCGGCAACGACTCGAGGATTTCTTCATGACCATCGTGGAGCAGGCCCGGGCCGATCATCTGGCCAATGCCGGAGCTGGTCAGGGTGGACCCACGGCTGAATTCCTCCGTGATTCCAATGCTGAAGGTGGGGACCTCATCGATCAGCTGAGTCAGGATCAGATGGCGGAAGACAATGCGGTTGCCAAGGAACGGACCCGCGGTCCTGCGGCGGCAGATTCGGACGTGGAATCCACCAATGACTCGGTCCTCGAGGGACTGATGGGTGAGGAGCCCGCCCCCTCCGCGCAATCCGCCAAGTCTGCTTCAAAAACCAGCAAGACAGAACCCGACGACACGCCTCCGTCCGAGGTCGATGACAGCATCATTGATGGTTTGCTCGGGGATTCCGATGGTGATGATCGCAGGGAGCGTCAGGACTGATGGGACTGCTTCAAGGCACCAACCAAAAACTCTCGATTCTTCAGAGGGCTCTCCCCTTCAAGATCGTGTTTCTCGTGGTGAGTGCGCTCCTGGTCAGCAGTTACCTGCTGCCGGCATCGATTCAGTCCTACCGCTTCGAATCTCTCGGTCAGAAGATCTTTGAAATACTGGTCGCTGCAGATCTCTCCACGGGGGATCCCGCTGCGGTTGATTTTGTCGAGCAGGGTTCGGTCACCGTCGATGGTGTCACCTACGTGGACGAGCGACTCGCCTCTGTCGCATCCAGCTTCTTCGACGAATCAGGACGCTGCATCGCTGCCTCGGATGCCACCACATTGCTGATCGCATCCCAGCAGCCCGATTGGATACCGGGCTTCATCCTCGAGTCCCCGGGGCTGACTCTTTCGTTCTGGGTTGCCGGAGTCATCTGGCTGGCCCTGGTCGCGTTGTTTGGGTACGGATGGAACTTCATTCGCTTGGTCTTCTGCACCTTCGTCTGCACGATCCCCTTCTGGATTGGCAGTCTGATCTATGGGTCCATCAGTACCCCGCCCAATCTGGGGGTGATCCTTGCGCTCGCTGGAATCAGTTTCCTGGCGATGACCTTCGCACTGCTCACACGCCTTGCTCTGGTGATCCTCTCCTCGCCCTCGCCTACTTTCGCCATTGCCCAGGGAGTCGTTCGTGAAGCGGTTCGCCAGAGGATCTCGGTGGTGTTCATCGTCATACTGGTGGTGCTGCTTCCGTTGATCCCTCTGTGGATCGATGAGAATGAGCCTCTGCGTTATCAGTTGCAGTCCTACCTCAGCCGAAGTATTTCCCTGACCTATGTCATTCTGGCCTGCATGGCGGTGGTACTCGGCTGCTCCACCGTCGCGTTTGAGATACGTGATCGTCAGATCTGGCAGGTCATGACCAAGCCCGTCCATCGATTCACCTACCTGATTGGAAAGTGGCTGGGAATCGTCGCCGTGTCGGGAGTCGGCATCGCAACGGCGTCCCTCGCCATCTTCATCTCCGTCGAGGTCATGAAGACTCGACCTGCAATGGACGCCCTGGATGATCTCGCGGTACGCACCGAGGTGCTGACCGCACGAGCCGGCAAGATTGCGAATTACGAACGAATCGCACCGACCCAGCTTCGGCAGATCGTGGATCAGAAAATCGACGAAGACCAGGAGTTGAGTGATCGGATCGACCGGGGTGAAACCACTCTCATCCAGGCTCGTTCGGAGCTGGTCGAGCAAGTCCTTGCCGACTTCGACTCTGACCAGAGAAAGATCTCGCCCGGAGGAAGCAAGACCCTGGTCTTTTCGGGCCTGCCTGTTGCCGACGGCGAAAACACCAAGGAACTCAGGCTTCGCTACCTCTTTCACTGTGGTGCCTCGGACACCCACCAGGTTCACCCGGTGATTTTTCGGTTTGGCAAGGATCAGACTTGGATTGATGTCCAATACGTTCCCACCGTTGGAGCCTTCCTTCGGGTCCCCCCCGGAATGATCGATGACAACGGGAACCTGGAGCTTGAACTGATCAATTCGGGATTCAACGCCCGCACGGAGACGTTCTTCCCCGCCGAATATTCGCTGTTCTGGGACAAGGACAAGCTGGAAATTCTTTACGAAGTCAGTGACTTCGAGATGAACTTTCTGCGTGCGGTTCTGGTGGACTGGTTCAAGCTTTCGTTCCTGGGAGTGTTGGCGGTTTCCGCAGCCTGTTTCCTCTCATTTCCGGTAGCGTGCCTGCTCTCCTTTGCGATCTTCATCGGAGGTTCGATCGGGCCGTTCCTCGGACTCTCCCTGACCCAGTACTACCCAACCAATCTGGCCGAGCAGGTCGTGGCCTGGATCGCGTATCTGGTGCACTCCTTGCTCAATCGCTTCGGAGAGATCCAGCCCTCGCAGATGCTGGTCGAATGGCGGTTGATTCCCTGGTCCGAGGTCTGGTTGGAATTCTTCTGGCTGGTTCTGGTCTGGGCGTTCATTTCCCTGATGGTCGGCTTCACCGCTTTTTCCAGGAAGGAGCTGGCGATCTACAGTGGCCAAGGCTGATTTTTCCGAACGATTCCAGCATTCGGAGAGTACCTCTAGCAGACCTCTGTGCCTCCTTCGTCGAATACCATGAGAGACAAGATCATCCAACTCTTTGCAGCACTCCTGCTGATCATCTGCATGGTCGGTGCCGGGTCGCTGTTGAATCCGATCCTCGACGAATCCGACAATGCACGGCTTCGTTACACCAACGTCTCAGTCGAAGGCGCCCCTCCGATTGTCGCACTGGGTACCGCGATTGGAGCTCTGCGAGGCCTGATCGTTGATTATCTCTGGATCAAGGTCAACATGATGAAGCAGAAGGGGCTCTTCTACGAGGTGATGGCCGACGCAGACCTGATCACCAAGTTGCAGCCTCGCTTCGGTCAGGTGTGGTCCTTTCACGGGCACAACATGGCCTACAACGTATCCGTCATGACCGATACGCCTGAAGAGCGATGGGCCTGGGTGAATGCAGGAATCGATCTGGTCCGCAACAAGGGACTGCGTCACAACCCCAATGATCTGCAGCTCTACAAGGAGCTTGCCTTCTGGTTCTCGCACAAGGTTGACGGGTATTCCGACGATGCTCATTTTCACTACAAGCGTGAATTTGCCAAGGAATGGCACCTGCTTCTGGGTGCACCACCTTTCGACTACGAGGAACGACTTCTGTGGATGAAGCGCATTGCGGATGCCCCCAACAGCCTCGCCAGACTTGAAAAGGATGATCCTCGGGTCAAGGTCGTCATCGATGAACTGACCGAAAGCCTCCAGGGTTTCGACAAGCAGTATCAATTCGATCTCACCAAGGATTTTCTGAACAACGTCGGCATGTGGGGTTCCTCGAAGACATCGATGTTCGCCAAGGCGTTGGAACTCGAGACGGCATTCAAGGAAAACGACCCCGTCTACCAGGCCCTTGAACAGGTCATGACAAATCCGGAAAATCGAGAGGCCATCACAAGTCTGTTGAACTTCATCCGCAAGAAGGTCCTCCTCGCGGACTACAACATGGATCCTCAGCTGATGTACGAGTACATGCGGGACACCGGTCCCGTGGACTGGCGCCACCCGCAGGCGCACGCTCTGTACTGGTCTCGCAAGGGCAGTCAGTTCGGAGATGACCGGAATCAGGATCAGGAAGACGGAATCTACAAGGTCATCAACAACGACCGGCATCTGATTCACGCCATGCAGTCCCTGGCTCGAACTGGAAGCATGAACGTCGATCCCTTCAGCAACGACAACCCAGGTCGTCTTTCGGACAACCGCTGGATCGATGTGCTTGAGAAGTACTTCATGGAGCTGTACGACAAGCACTACAAGTCGCGCGGCGCAGGTGGTGACACCTTCACCAACTTCCACGAGAACTTCATGACCAGAGCCGTCTGCAATCTGTTCAGATCGGGCGAAACCGCTCGGGCACAGGAGATCCTGGACCGTCTTGACGAACTGTACGGAACCGGTGGGGTGGTTCCCTCCCTTCAGTATGCGGTCCCCCTGGATGTTTTCGTCCAGGAAAAAACCTACGATGCCTACATCGACGAGCCCTGGACCGCCTACAACGACGTGCAGTCGGTTCTGGTGCGTGGGTTTCGTGAAGGGTTGCTCTTCAACCGTACGGAAATCCTGGAAGAGGCACTCAAGTTTGCGCGTGACCTCACGATCTACTTCAAGACCAGCGACCACGACTACGTGAACAAGTTCGGTGAAGGTCGAATGTCCGACCTCGTCTCGGATCTCGACAAGAGCATCATGGATGTCTTCCTGCTGGTGCTTCTCGATACTTCAATGCCCATCGTGGACCGTCTCACGATATTCAATCGTGCTCCCGCCGAGCAGCAGATGCTCGTTTACGACCAGGCGCTTCCCGTGCTTCAGGCGGAGTTCAACAACTCGATGCTTTCGCAAAGGATCCAGTTCGCCTCCGTCTTCCCGGAACCCGATGGAATGCAAGAGTTTCGCGTCCTGCAATCCGAACGTAACCAGCAGAAACTTGATGAACGCAATCGAAATGAGTCCGCTGAGAGGCGATAGTCCATTTCACTGCTTGACCGCCCACTAGTGGAGAGCTCCTCATGTCAGCCCCGCCCGCCATCATCTGTATCGGCCGCAATTACGCGGAACACGCGGCGGAACTCGGAAACGAAGTTCTGGACAACATGATCGTGTTCTTCAAGAACCCGGGATGTCTCTGTGGTCCCACGGATACCATTCGGATTCCCGCGATCTGTCAGCACCCGGAACCCCAGGTCGATTTCGAAGGCGAACTTGCGGTCCTCATTTCGCGTGATGCCCGTGATGTTCCCAAGGAACGGGCTCTGGAGTACGTGGGAGGCTACGCGGTCGCCAATGATGTGAGTGCCCGTTGGTGGCAGAAACATGGTTCAGGAGGTCAGTACTGTCGGGGCAAGAGCTTTGACACGTTCTGCCCGATTTCTAAGTTCGTGCCGGTCGAGGACGTTCCAAATCCTCATGCACTCCAGCTCAAGACCTGGGTGAATGATCAGCTGGTTCAGTCCGCCTCCACCGGAACCATGATTTTCCCGATTGCGGAAATGATCAGCGAACTTTCCCGTGGCATGACCATCGCCGCAGGAACGATTCTTCTTACCGGGACGCCTGCTGGAGTCGGTGCCGGCCGCGAACCCAAGCTCTTCCTCAAGGACGGAGATTGTGTGGAGGTCGAGATCAGTGGGGTAGGCCGTCTCTCCAATCCTGTGGTCGAGGAGGCATGACCTGCCTCCAATTGGCTCAGGGCACCGGGTCATTCCCCGAACCACCCCAGGGATGACAGCGCATGATTCGTCGAATCGTCAGGTAGCCTCCCTTGATTGCTCCGTGCCGCTGAACAGCCTGAATACCGAATTCCGAGCAGCTTGGATCGAATCGACACTGACCACCGATGAAGGCGGCCAAGGTCACTCGATACAACCTGATCCCAAGGATCAACAACCAGGCGAGTGGTCCGGTGCCTCGTCGGGGACTGGCTTCCATTCCTGCACCACCTTTCGCATGGCGGTTTCCAGATTCCGCTGGTAGTCCTCAGACTTGAGCGGGCGGTGAGGTCGCACCACGACGATGAAGTCGAAGGCGGCACGAAATTGCGGGAGCAGGGTTCTGAAACCCTCGCGAAGGTGTCGCTTGATTTTAACTCGCCGGACCGCACCGCCCGCCTTGCGGCTTACTGAGAGTCCCAGTCTTGGGTGCTGCCGTTCATTCGGCTTTCCGTAGACAAGAAGGGGGCCTGATTCCCTCCGATGCCTGGTGGTGAACACCGACTGAAATTCCCTGTCGCTGCTCAAGCGATGCGACTTCGGGAAGCGTTTGTTCTCGGCTCCCGCTGCGGGCATCAGTCCTTCTCCAGTTCGCGTTGGTATTCCCGCATCAGTCGGGTTCGGGTGATCAGTCCCATGACATCCTGATTCTCTGGATTGACGACCGCAAGGCTCTGAACGTCGTGGGCACCGAACTTGTTGAGGACCTGATCCAGTGTCTCGTCTTGTTCAACGGTGGGGAGATCCACTCGATCAATTTCGCCCACTTGAAGCAGTGGGATCGCCTCTCGGTAGATCAGGGCCTGGGAGAGATCGTTTCCAGTGACCAGACCGATGTATCGATCTTCCTCATCAACCACCACGAAGTCATTCACGCTGAACCGTTCGGAGAGCTCCAGCAGTCGTTGTCCGCTCTCTGACTCTTTGACCAGTACCGGCGGAATCATCGGTACATCCCTGACGCTCATGCGTCTGAGCAGCGTCAGATCACTCATAGTCCCGATCTTCACCCCCATCGCCTTGAGGTCCGCGCTGTAGATGGATTCCCGGTTCACGATTCTGGAGACAATCGTCGCAATCACGGCGGTGAGCATGAGCGGAAGTATCAAGGCGTAGTTCTGGGTGATCTCGTACACCAGAATCATGCCTGTCAGTGGGGCATGGGTGGTGGCGGCAACCACCGCGGCCATTCCGACCAGCGCGAATTGCGCGGGGTTCGCGTTGGGAAGGATACCCAGCGCATCGAGGATTCCGCCAAAGACGCTGCCAGTCAGGGCTCCCAGTACCAGCGAGGGCGCAAACAGACCACCCGAACCGCCAGAGCCAAGAGTCAGACTGGTGGCGATGATCTTGAGAAACACCAGCAGCGCGAGAATGACCAGCACGATGCTTTCAGGATTCTCGGTGAAGAAGTTTGGTTTCAGCAATTGCTTGATCAGCAGGTAGCCATTGCCGTAGAACGCCGGGCCATCCCATTTTCCCTCAACGCTGAACACATTGGTTCCCAGCAGGTACCAGATGATTCCGAGCACCACCAGCATCAGTGCCCCGAGTCCCGGCTTGAGGATCTTTGGCATGTGGAAGATTCGGAACGATTTCTCTATCGATCGAAGGCAGAGCCCGAAGAACGAGGCCACCATTCCACAGACGATTCCGAGAACCATGAATTCCGGTACCTGGAGTACGCTGAAATGCTTGTAGCTGCTGCCGAAGATCTCCGGGCCGACTCCGAAGAGAGGTTGACTGGTTCCCAGGATCGTCTGAGTGGTTGCCGCCGAAATCACGGCGGCGACCACGATTGGAGTGAAGGTTCTCAGAGAGAAGTCTCTCAGGATGACTTCCAGTACAAAGAAGATACCTGCCATGGGGGCATTGAACACGGAGGCCAGTCCGGCCGCGGCGCCGCACCCCAGCAGCGTCGACGTGTTCTGGGGGTCTGCACGAAGCAGGCGCCCCAGATTGGATCCCACGGTCGCGCCGATCGTCACGATGGGACCTTCCGGTCCTGCCGAACCGCCGGATCCGATGGTCAAGGTTGACCCGATCCACTGGCGCACCAGCAGCCGCAACGGCAAACGTCCCTGTTCCCGGCTGACGGAGTACATGCAACTCGAGACGCCGTGTCCTTTGAGTTTGATTGGAAGCGCCCACAGCGCGATTCCGGTCAGCAGTGCACCCCCAATGGGAAGCACCAGGACCAGCCAGGTCGTCCACGCCGTCTTGTCCTGACCCAGGTGCTCAAGGTAGTTTTCGAGCCAGGTGATCGGCATAATGAAGACCAGGGCGGCGGTCCCCATGATCAGGCCGATGATCACCGCCAGCAGAATCAGGTACCAGTCCCGATCAAGGCCGATTCTGGTGCTGATGGCTCGAATCTGTTTGCTGGCTCGCATTGATCTCTCAGAGGAATGATGGGGGAGGGGCTCGAGGCCCGGGGGCCACCTACGCGATCGGCTGGAGACTGGCTTGGAAGCCAGAAGTCAGGTACACTACCCGGCTCGACACCCGCGGGCGGGCCACAGGGCCCCCAACCTCGTTCGAATGCCCCTTATTCAGGATTCTCCTGGAGGTTAGACATGATTGAGGCTCTCAACAGCGATGAAATCGTCAATAAGTTTGGCGGACGTTTCAAGCTCACGGCACTCATTCAACGCCGCTTGGGCGAAATTATCGACGGTGCCCGACCGCTGGTCGAGCGCGAAGGCCGCAGTGATCTGGAAGTCGTGATCGAGGAGATCCTCCAGGACAAG
This sequence comes from Planctomycetes bacterium TMED75, assembly GCA_002171655.1. Lineage (GTDB taxonomy): Bacteria > Planctomycetota > Phycisphaerae > Phycisphaerales > SM1A02 > UBA8087. Next base: position 8,433 of record NHEC01000010.1, on the reverse strand, counting down.
ATCACGATCGACTGGGAAGCAAGCGGTCTTGAGAAGCCAGCTGCCAACAAGCGCGCCGGTAAATAAGTCACTTCCTGTTTTTCACCGGCCTCCCTGTTCTCTAGGTCCGGTGGTGAGCTTGATCCCAGCGGATCCAGTCGTTCGGTAGCCGTATGACTCGATCCATGGTCCCCTTTTCACTGGCAACTGCCTCATCCGGGCGTAGACTTGGGTATTCCAAGAAGTGTTTCACGTCGTACCAAAGGGGGTCTTGCCGGTGCCTTTTTCACGACATCTGATTTTCTCTACGCTCACGGTGGCGGGCTTCTGTTCACTTGCCTCTGCGCAGGCTCAGCGTCTTCACGAAGCGCCGGTCTCCAAGGGTGGGGTGATCCATCAATTCAACGCCAAGCTCAGCTCGAGTGTTTCAAATTCTCCACCATCGCGCATGCTGGGCGCGTGCGATTCAATCGTCAGTTCCCTCACGGATGCCGATTTCGGAGGAGGCTCCTTCACACTCCAGGCAGGCTTTGCCGAGGAAGAGATCGCCGGAGCTTCCTACACCATCGATCCATCACAGTTCCCGATTCGAATCGACTTGCTCGAAGTGATCGCTGGAACCAACGGCGCGAACGTTTCGACGACCACCGAGTGGTCCGCACTCTTTTATGAAGGCACGCCCCGTGATGGAACTCTCAAGTACATTTTTTACTCCGACGGCAAGATCCTTCCGCATCTGACGATCCCGCCGGGTACCAATCTGGTCAATGTTCAGCTTCTGGTGGATCCAAGTGATCCCGAGCAGATCTACCTCAATGACAACGGCTCCAGCACCTTCAGCGTGGCCTTCAAGATCGACCGACACAACAACCAGGTCGACAATCCCTGTCTGATCGCTCCGCCGATCTGCTGCAACGCCTTTCCCACCACGGATACCGGTGGCTTGCAATACCCTCAGAACAACTGGTTGTACGCCGTGAATTGCGGGATCTTTGGTTGTGCCGCGGGGTGGACCACCTTTGCTGAACTTCCCTCCCTCTGTCGTCCTTCGGGCGACTGGGCGATGCGGGCGACGTGGACGCCCTTTGGTTGTGGAGAACTGGGGTCCTGCTGCCTCTCGAACGGGGCCTGTGCCGATGACACCTCCCAGGAGATTTGTGTCCAGAATGGTGGACTGTGGGGAGGGCCTGGATCATTCTGTTCCGACATTGACTGTGAAGCGACTTCGGATGAAGGTCCTTGCTGCTTTGCAGTGACCAACGGGTGCATCGCTCTGGAAGCGACAAGCTGCCTTGCGGCGGGGGGAGTACCGGGGCCAATTGGTGTTCCCTGCAGTGAGCATGTGTGCTTTCCCTCCGGAGCCGTATGTTTTCCCGATGGATCGTGCCTTGAAGATATGGCGCCTGAAGATGCCGAGGCCCTGGGCGGGATCTTTGCCGGAGACGGAACCGTTTGTGAAGATGTCTTCTGCCCGCAGCCCGTGGCTGCCTGCTGTTTTGGCAATGGGTTCTGCCTGGAACTGTCCGAAGCCGATTGCCAACAGGCGGGCGCGACCTGGAAGCAACTGGATTCCACCTGCGATGACGCTGACCAGGATGAGACTGCTGACGACTGCGTTGATTCCGCACTGGAAGGTGACATCAATGGTGATGGATTCATCAACGGCCCGGACTTGAGTGAATTACTCGCTCGTTGGGGATCATCCGACCCGATCGCCGACTTCAACGGTGATGCAATCGTTGACGGCCAGGATCTGACCTACCTCCTCTCAAACTGGACGGGCTGAACCCGAGCACGCGGGCAGACTCAATCAATATGGTGAAGCAACGAAATGGTGAAGCAACGAACGCCGTGATCAAGGTCACGGCGTTCGTTGCTTCATGAAGCGGAGAGGGAGGGATTCGAACCCTCGATGACCCGAAGGCCATACCGGTTTTCGAGACCGGCGCGTTCAACCGCTCCGCCACCTCTCCGAACTGGAACTTGAAGCTGTCCGGTCAACCTCGATCCAGACTGGGCAGCCTACCCAAGATGGCAGGGTCTCTCAACCACCGCCACAGTGAGCCTTGGTTCTGGTGGCTCAGGCGGATGCAGGTATCGATGACCGCCTCGCTCGCCTGAATGCAAGGAGTCGGCTTCAGTACCGTTTCTTCAGCTTTGCTTCGTCCCGGTCCGGCGGGTCACTGACGAGTATTGCTTCTGATGACCTGAATCGGGAGGGCGTTCGTGCTGCACGGGCCCCATTGTTCAAAGAGCAGGGACAGGTCGTCCACGCCGACGCCTCCGTCGTGATTGAGATCCGCGGAACAGGCTGCCCCAAGCTCGTCGACACATACCTGCCCGAGCTGTTGGTACAGAAAGATCATGTCACGTTCATCGACTCTTTGGTCGCGGTTGAAGTCAGCTGGTGTACAGGGAGGGCAAAGGTCTCTGACACTTATGACATCGCCAAATCCAGCTGAGATCAGGATATGGTGCTCGACGTCCTTCGGGAAACTTGCTGGGTAGTGTCGATTCGAAAAGGGTGGTCCGGGGATGCGTTCTCCACAGTCGCCCCAAGCGAAGAATCGGCCATCCCCTGCTCTGGCGATGGAAAACTGCGTGCCAGCCTCCACCGATGTGATCGCAGGGAGTTCTTCCGGGACTTCAGTTTGTTTTCTTCCGTTGGCACCCCAGGCGATGACTGATCCGTCGGTTCGGACCGCTAGGGAGTGAAATCCTCCCGCTCCGATCGATCGGATGTTCACCAGCTGAAGGGGGACTTCGGACTGTCCGAATTGATTGCTTCCCCATGCGGCAACGGTACCGTTGCGACGGAGGGCAAGCGAATGCTCGTGCCCCGCGGCAATCGCGATGACCTGATCGAGACCCTCAGGAACCGCACACTGCCCAAGGGTGTCTGCTCCCCAGGACTGAACCGTACCGTCCGATCCCAGTGCCAGTACATGGTGGGTTCCGACGCTCAGGGCCTGAATACCCTGCAGCCCCGGTGGGACATTGCATTGCCCGGCGTCATTGGCGCCCCAGGCGACCACAGTTCCATCGTGCTTGAGGGCCACGGAAAAAGCCTCGCCTGCGGCAATGGCGAGTGCTGAGTCCAGATCTGCGGGAACCTCGAGCTGGCCATACTGGTTGCTCCCCCAGCCCCGTACGGTGCCGGCGCTGTCGAGCACCAACTGGTGTTCGGCTCCCACGGCGAGCTGTCGGATGGCGCCCAATTCGGTGGTGGGCTCCTGAGGGTTCACTGCCGATTGGCCATAGCGATCATCTCCCCATGCACTGATCGTCCCGTCTTCATGCAAAACGAGCGAATGCCACCTTCCGCACGCCACGGATCGCACGTCGGTCAGCGGCTCAGGGATGTCGGTCTGTCCGAATTCATTGGATCCCCAGGTCAGGACGGTTCCATCTGAAAGAACAGCCACGGAGTGGCCTTCACCGCCGGCGATCGCCACAACGTCGTTGAGGCCCTTTGGTACAGCACACTGCCCTTGTGCATTCGATCCCCACGCCACCACGGTGCCATCAGATCGAACTGCCAGCGAGTGATCCTTACCAGCTCCGATCGCGATCACAGTCTGGTTGTGAAGGGCTGCGGGCACGATTTCCGCGCCGTGGTCACTCGTTCCCCAGGCCACGACGTGTCCTTCGTCGGTCAACGCAAGCGCATGGCTTCGGCCTGCAGCAACAGCCTCGACCGCGCCGAGTGCATCAGGAACATTTTGGATACTGGATTCAAATGAACCAGAGTCACCTGCTGCATTGTCGCCGAAGACGGTGATCGTCCCCTTCTCATGGAGGGCCAGCAGAAAGCGGAAGTGGGGTTGGCCATTCCATACGTCCTGAACGGGCCCATCGCCTCCCCCTGCGAGGGCAATTACATCGGAGTAGTCCCCTGAGAGCGTGGTGTGTTTGGGGGTCACGTCCTGGTGCCATTCAACCAGGGTTCCATTCGACATCAGGGCGACCCCATGCTCCTGGCCAGCTGCGACGGCGATGGTTTGAAACTGTGCCTGGGCTGGCAGCAGGTAGGGTTGGCTCCAGACTGTGCCGGAGACTTCTATGGGATCATTCGGAGCTGTTCCCCAGACCACGATCTGGCCGGTGCGCCGTAGGGCGACGGAGAAGATGTCTCCGGCGTCGATGGCCACCACGTCAGCCAGCCCCACGGGCACGTCGAGCTGCGCACCACTTCCACAGTTCCAGGCATTGATTTCCTGGCAGTCGTCCTGAAGTGCTGAGGCATGCATCGTCCAGCTTGACACAAGGAGCGGAACCGCAACAAGTACGATCGATGAGTTGAGCATGTGAACTCCCCCGGAAAAGAGAGTGAATTTCGTTGTTTTCAGATGAAACAACAGTTCAAAATTACGTTGGGTGGTGAACTATCGCAAGGAAAAAACCAGAACCCGGCTGCTTCGTACTCCAGCGACTGATTCCTGTGATTCGAATCCCTATCATGAAGTCATGAATATTGCGATCACAGGTGCGTCCGGCTTCATTGGAGCCGCTCTCGTCCGGGAAGCCAAAGCCCATGGCCACGGTGTCGTGGCACTGGTCCGCAAGACCAGTCGCCGGGATCACCTGGAATCGCTGGTTGACCGGTTTGTGGTGGGCACCCACGAGGAGGCCAGGGTCCATGCCGAGTTGTTGGACGGCGTCGACGCCGTGATCCACAACAGCTTCGACTGGAATTCGCTCAAGCAAGGTGACCTGGTTGAGCACATGCGCAGCAACCTGGTCGGTTCGATTGACTTGCTTCAGGCGGCGGGGGACAGGCACTTCGTCTACATGAGTTCGATCGCGGTGCACCATCAGATGCATCCTGATTGGAACGGCCGAATCAACGAAACCCATCCCCTGCGACCGGGGAACTACTACGGAGCACTCAAGGCTGCGATTGAAGCGCACATGTGGGCGGCGAATGCCGAGCGTGGCCAACCGGTGAGTGCGATTCGACCGTGTGGGGTCTACGGACTGGATCCGACACTCCAGCGTTCGATCGGCTGGCCGATCATCCGTCGCCTGCGTGCAGGTGATCGATTCGATCGAGCTGGTGGAGGAAAGTTCGTTCACGTCGATGACGTGGCCGCCGCTACCATCGCGTGCCTTGGAAATGAGCAAGCGAGTCCCGCGGTCTACAACCTGGTCGACTGCTACGCACGCTGGGGTGATTGGGCAACGATCACCGCTGAACTTCTTGGGATCGAGGCTGACATCGATCTCTCGAGTCCGCCCGCACCAAAGAACATGTTCGAGTCCACTGCGGTTCGGGAAGATCTCGGCGTGTCACTTGATCGAGGTTTCGGAGGTATTCGAGACCACCTTGAGGCGCTGATCGCCGCGGCGGATGCCGCCAGTCCGACCACCTGATTCGGTCTGGATCAGCGGTTGATCACCTTCACGTGGTCGGTCCTCAGCCAGCCGGTTCTCTCATCCGAGAAACGGACTTTGTGCCAGCCCGGCCGGCTTTCGATGACTTCGAATTCGACACCCTGCGGCAATGCTTCGGAAAACACTTCGGAGAACGAGGATCCGTTGCCCGATCGAACCACTGACTCCTGAACCAGCACTCCCGGATTTCGCCAGTCGTCTTCTGCAACATCCAGAGCCACGGTACTGGCCGAAATCAAGGCAATGCCGCCCAGGCTGATCAATGCCGCTTTCAAGGCAAGGCGTCCACCCTCTGATTCATCGCTGTTCTTCCCTTGATTGCCTCGTTGGTTGATCCGAACAAGCAACACGCTCCAGAAGGCTATCCAGCAGACCGTTGCAATCCACCATCGAATGTCAAAGCCGAGGACATGCCAGCCATCGGAGACGGTGTCGTAGAGGACGGTGACTCCGGTATCGTCAAACCGAGCCGGGACCTGATTCCGAGCAGCCGAAAGGTTGGTACGAACCTGTTGATCACCCGGCGATAATCGATCGGCCTCGAGGTAGGCCACGATTGATTCGCCAACCTCACCTGCGCCCAGTTCGGCGTTCCCGAGGTTGGTCCAGGTACGTGCGTTGGCGTGTCCGGCGGAGATCAGACGTCGCCAGCCGTCCGCGCTCTGCTCGAAAGCCTCCCGGGCTGCTCCGGAGTCCACTCCTCGCAGGATCATGCCCTGCTCGTAGGCGATCTGCGCGGCCTGTGCGGTCTTGAGTTCATCGGAGTGCTCGGAGGTTGGTGCTGCAGTCAGGTTGCTGTTGGTCAGCAGCAGTGCCGAGATTCCCAACGTCCACAGTGCGAAACGCATGCATGGGGTATTCATGAGCTCACCTTTCCAACCGATCTCCAGTTGCATCGTTCAAGCGCCCGGATGATCCGGATTGCTTCCGTGGACAATTCCGAATCCTGTTCGAGTTCGCCTCCGTAACCCGACCGCTCAGTCGTTCGCAGCAGGCTTTCAAGTGACATCAGCACTTCTGGATCCGTATGGGCCTCCCGGGCCAGTCGCATTGCTTCCGAGGACGTGATGCTCGCACTGGGCCGTCCGGATCGATCACTGATGTAGGTACGAAGCTGTCGTCCGATCTCGCCTGGACGCTGTTCCCTGCGAAGTACGCCCAGGCTTCGGGAGGCAGCGGTTCGAGCTCGGATGCTGTCCGGGTTGCGTTCGCGCCACCGTCTTCGGGCAACCAGCGCAAGCCCGGCAAGAAACGCCAGGGGAGGTGCACCAAGAATCACGTAACTTCCCCATCCAACCGAAATCGATTTCTTGGAGAACAGTCGCTCATCCACGGGGAAATTCGCACCCACCAGCGCCAGTTCCGCTACCGGATCGGTTGAAACCCCATCAACCGATGGCTCTGCAGAATTGAATTCCTGGTTGCCACTGCGGACGATGTCACCGCTGGTGAGCATCTCTGCCGGTGTCACTTCGATCGATATCGGATTGGTGTACAGGGTTCGATAGGTCTCGAGATCCGGATCGAAGAATGAGAATGGAATTGCGGGTATCTCGGTCACATTCTCGTCGCGGGGGCGAATCGATTGGGTGAAGATCTTGATGTTTCCGTCCACGGTTCCGGCAATGGGATCGGTGGGGATCTTGAAATCCCTGGTGAGTGGTTCAAGCTGGTCGAGCGGGGGCGGACGCAGCGTGTCGAGTACCGAATCATTCTCATCGACGTTGCCGATCAGCATTGAGAAAGTGATCGGATCTCCCGCCGCGACTCGAACCGGCTTTGCCGAGGCTCGGACCACGAAGTCGCCGACCGCACCTCGGAAGTCGCTTGGCCTGCCCTCCTCCGGAAGGGGGGTGATGTCGATCTCTCCGACATCCGCCCGGACTCTCAAGGGAATCAGGCCGGTGAACTCAAGCCCGGAATTGAAGAGGCTGCGGGCCCGACGTACGCCGGTGGGGTAGCTGACCGCCACCGTGACCTCGGTCAGTTGCTCAAGCTCACGAATGTCTGCGGGCCGTACTTCGCGTTGGAGCTCGTAACGGAAGTAGATTCGTCCATCCCTGGCCCGCACCGTGCCCTTCGGTCTCTGTCGGTTGTTGACCAGCTCCTGGATTGTCTCCCGAAATGGTCCCCAGTCTGTCTGGTTGAGGTCCACCAGCTGCCAGCTGACCGATTCCGAGGCTTCCACTCCGTACTCTTCAGCGGTGTACTGCTCGACCCAAATCCCCAACGTCAGATTCACAGATTCACCCATGTACACCGATCGATCCGGTCCAGTCAGTTCGACGAAGACTCGGCCGTCGTTTTTCGGAGCGATTGCGGTCAGCGTGATCGGCGAACTGCTGAACGGCTTCCCGTTGACCTGAATGGTAATGGGTTCGATCTCGAAGAGACCTTCACGAATTGGATTCACCGAGAACGAGAGACTCAGGGTGCGCTTGGAGCTGCGAACGCCGTTGATGATCGAGGTCTGAGAAAATTCGTTGGTGACCCCGAGGTATTCGATCTCCAGGCCATCTTGCTCGGGAACGACTGGATCACCGATCTGTTCCGCATTTTCAATCGTGAACTGGATCTGAATCGGAGTGTCCACCCAGGTCTGGTTTCCGGTGTAGGTGACCGAAACCTCTTGGGCATGAGTGCCCCGAGTCGCCGTTATGAGCGAACAGATCATGACGAGGAGGAGTGTCGTGCTGTGGTGCCTTGCTGCCATGGTATTTACCAATCCTTCTCAACCGGCCGATAGCGCCGTGCCGCTTCACGGGCCTCGCGTTCTGCAAGCACCTCCCGGCGCTGTTTTTCCCGGTCCCGAATCATCTGCAGCAGTGCCTCTGCCTGTTCCTGACTCATCCGAACTGGTTGTTCGCTTGGGGAGCCGGTCCCTTCCGCTGTTGGGTCCTTCTGGTCCTTCGTATTTTCCTGGGCGGTCTTGGGGTCCTGCTGGTCCGCTTGCTTCTGGTCCTCTTGCTTCTGGTCCTCTTGCGGCTGGTCCTCTTGCGGCTGGTCCTCTTGCGGCTGGTCCTGCTGCTGCTGGTCCTGCTGCTGTTGGTCCTGCTGCTG
>NHEC01000009.1 GCA_002171655.1 Planctomycetes bacterium TMED75 | reverse complement strand
GTAAGCCGGCACGATCAGCACATCGTCGAAGGTGATCCCGTCCTTGATAATCTTGGTGTTGGGCTGCTCCATCTGGTGATTTTCAGGCCTGACCGGCGCCCTGTCAACCAGACTACCCCCTTTCCCCGTGACCGATGCCTGTGGTAGCCTTTCACGTCTCGGCATGCTGCATGCCGAAAACAAGCTGACCGCCCATGATCAGCCTTCAACTTCACCGGATCGGCACATCGCCAAGGGCGCGGGTCCGATCCAACTGGAAGATCCAAGGCAACAGGATCACCCTTCCGTGCGAAGGCCAGTGGAACAGCCTCCCGACGAGACGTAGCCCCCAGATCCGACTGAACCAGCGCCCGCAAGGAATGCCCGTGTCGACCTCAAGCAAGACTCTGATCAAAGCCGTAGACGATGACCGAGGAACCACCCCAGGAGAAGGGATGAAGGCCTGGAGGATGTTCCTGAAATCCACCATCGCGGTGGAAGCCTCCGACCTGATCGTCAAGACCGACCTCCCCCCCCGCGTTCGGGTGCGCGGCACGCTCAAGGACCTCAAGACCGAAATCTGCAGTGCGGAGCTGATGTTCCAGATTGCCAAGGACGTGCTCAGCGCCGGCCAGTGGGACTTCTTCCGCAACCACGGCTCGGTCGACTTCGCCTACGACTTCGACGACACCCGTCGCTTTCGAGTGAACCTCTTCATGGCACGTGGCAAACCAGCCATCGCCGCCCGACTGATCACCGCGGCGGTCATGCGATTCGAGGACCTCTACCTTCCCGACATCCTCGGCGAGCTCGCGATGAGCGCCCAGGGGCTCATCCTCTTTTCCGGAGTCACGGGTTCGGGCAAGTCGACCTCGATCGCAACGATGCTTCAGTACATCAACGAGCGCAAGCGCGTGCACATCGTGACCATCGAGGACCCGATCGAGTACATCTTCAAGGACGACAAGGCGACGATCAACCAACGCGAGATCGGCATCGACTGCGTGGACTTCAACGAGGCGCTGCGCGCCCTGGTTCGAGAGAACCCAGACGTGGTGCTGGTCGGCGAAATGCGTGACTACGAGACGTTTGAGGCGGCGATCCGAGCCGCGGAAACCGGCCACCTGGTCTTCGGAACCATCCATGCCAGTTCCGCATGGCAGACCTTCGGCCGTATCTACGACCTCTTTCCCGAAGAGGAACGCAACCAGATTCGAAAGCTTCTGGCGTACAACCTCCGAGGCATCGTCTACCAGAAGCTGCTGCCGACCCTGCACGAGGACATCGCCCGAATCCCCGCGCTGGAGATCCTGCTGAACACCCCGATCGTCCAGAAGTACATCACGGAAGCACGCGAGGGCGAACTGCTCGAAGTCATCAAGGCCGGCCACAGCGAAGGCATGCAGGACTTCACGACTGCACTGGTGAATCTGGTCGAGGAAGAATACATTCACAGTCGCGTGGCCATGGAGTCGACGCCCAAGCCCGAGGAACTCAAGATGCGCCTGAAGGGCATCAAGTAGAACCGACTGCCAGTCCCGTTGGAGAGACATGATCGATTCCGTACTCACCCCCACTCCCCTGCTCGCAGCAACCGGCTTCATGCTGGTGGATTTCATCAAGCCGCTGTTGTTGCTGCCCGGCGTGATCATCTACGCACGAATCACCAGCACCTACATCGAAAAAGATGTCCGGTACCACAACCTCGGGGTCAACAAGATCAATCTGATCATGATCCTTGGTGCCATCGCCGGCTACGCCGCGGGAGTGTTGATCCCCATCTTCTGGGTGGGACTCCCGGTCTCGTTGCTGGTGCTTGCAGGCTTCCTCTACTGGTACATGAACTGGCGCAATGGCCAGGTCCCCGAGGCCGAGAAGTTCGAGCTGGTCGGCAACCGACTGGAGCAACGGCGGGAGGCGAAGGAATCTCTGCGAGCCAACAAGGCGGTCGCCCTGAGATTCATCAACCCCGATGGCGTCGAGCAGAACATCCCGGTGCTGGACGACCCGCTCCACGAGGTCCACAAGGAACTTGAGATCATTCTCGGTCCCGGCATCGAAACCAATGCCTCGGAGATCAGGCTGCTTGCCGGCAAGCAAGGTGCCTCGATCGTCAATGTCGTCGACACCGTCCCCAGCAAGAATGAAGTCATCGCTTCCGAGAAGGCCGAAGCGACGATCAACTACCTCAAGTCCATGGCCATGATGGATCTCGAGGATCGACGACGCATCCAGTACGCCAAGATGCGGATGCTGACCCCCTCCGGCCACATGCAGATGGAGCTCACGGTCTCCGGCTCATCGTCGGGCCAGAACGCACGCATCGCCTTCGATGCTTCCAAGCGACTCAAGCGCGCCCCCGCCGACCTGGGACTGCTCCCCAATCAGCTGGCCAAACTTGCCGAACTGAAGGAGCTCGAAAATCGCCACGGAGTGGTGCTGGTGGCCTCCCCGCCCGGACAAGGCCAGTCGACCACGCTGTATTCATTCCTTTCGCAGCACGATGCATTCACCTCGGTGGTCAAGACCGTCGAAAAGAAGATCAGCCTCGAAGTTCAGGGCGTCGACCAGAAGATCTGGGATGCCAATGTCGATGATGTCGACTTCCCGACCACGGTCCGCACCGTGCTTCGACGCGACCCCGACGTCGTGATGATCGACGACGTGACCGACGAAGGCACCGCAGAGCTGATCGCCAAGTCCGGCAACGACGGTCCGCTGATCTACGTTGGCATCCGTGCCCGTTCCATCACCGAAACCCTGCAGACCTGGTCACGCTCGGTCCATGACCTCGAATCGGCGGTGGATTCACTGAAATTGATCGTCGTCTGCAGGATCCTTCGCCGCCTGTGCCCGGTGTGTCGAGTCCCCTACCAACCGACACCTGAACAACTCAAGCAGATGGGCATGTCCAACGTGGCGGATGGAAGCTTCCATCGCCCCGGAGGCACGATCACCCTCAAGAACGGCAAGACCGAACCCTGCGAGACCTGTCATGGCTGTGGATTCACCGGAACCCTCGCTGCATACGAGGTGTTCCCGGTTGATTCGACCACGCGCAAGCTGCTCGCCGCCAACGACATGAAGGGCGCCAGCAACCACGTTCGGCGCGAATCCCGGCTGCCCACCCTGCAAGAAGCCGCCCTGGCCAGAGTCCGCTCCGGAGACACCTCCATCGAGGAGGTGCTTCGCGTTCTGGTCAGCAAGAAAACCGAGAAGAAAAAGGCCAAGCCCGCTCCCGCCGAAGCCACGAAGAGCTGACCCCCGTTCCGCCGTGCACCCGCCCCCTGAGAGGACCCGGACCCGATGCTACCGATCTTGATGCTCGCCCTGATACTGATCCTGACTGGCGTGATTGCCCGCCAGGGCCTGCTGAGTGCCTTTCTGCACATGGTGTGCGTGATCACCGCCGGTGCAATCGCCTTTGCCTTGTGGGAACCCCTCGGACTCGCCGGAATGGATTCCGTCGGTGGCTTTGCCGCCTACATGATGGGTTCGACGCTGGTGCTCATCTTCCTCGTGGCCCTCGTGGTGCTGCGCCTCGCAGCCGATCAACTGGTCCCCAACAACATGAACTTCGAGCCTCGCACCAACTGGGTTGGCGCCACCCTCTGCGGATTCGTGGGCGCATTCCTCAGCGTGGGGATGCTCGCAATCGGCATCGGCATGCTTCAGTTCAAGGCCGGTGGGCTCAACTACCGTGGCTGGACCCGCGACGTCTCGACCGGAACCCCCGGCCCCTATTCCAACATGGCGATGATCCCCGCCGCCGGGACGGCACGCTTCTACGAGATGCTCAGCGTGGGAAGCTTCGCCCCGATGATCAATGGTGGACCGCTCAAACAGCAGTACCCGGAGATCGAGACCATGAGCTGGTCACTGCTGCGTGACGGCTACGTCGGCAGCAGCGGCAGCGGACGAGCCTGGATTCAACCGAACTCGATCTCGATCGGCGGCAACGAGGCGCTGTTCGTCAGCAACTTCTCCTCAAGTTCACTGAACCCCGACTTTCCGAAATTCAACGGGGCCTACATCGTCCCGCTGTCCGTGGACTCCTCGGCGTTCGACAACGGCAGCCAGTTCACCCTTTCAAACGCTCAGGCCCGACTCATCGCCCCCGCCTCGAGCTCGAGCGCGAAGGGTGTGACGAGCTTCCCCGCACTGTTCATGCAGCCCGAGGACGACGGTCAGATGGCAGTCTTCGCCTTCGACGACTCCAACAACTTCGTGACCAACCAGCCAGGCAAGCAAGACCTCGACTTCGTGCTGGTCTTCCCCGCCGATGAGATCGGGCCTCCCGTCCAAGGCGACTACCACATCCAGATCAAGGGCACCCGACTGGAACTCCCGACGATCACGACCTCCACCGAGGGAGTGGTCGCACTCTCCGAGTTCGGGGGAGAAGCGACCAACAAGCAGCTTCCCACCGGGGACGGTCGCCCGCTTGGTCCAGAGGAAATCCAGGTCAACAACAAGATTCCAATTCGAATCAGCTACAACGCGCAAGGCGGCCTGCGGCTGGACAAGGACAACTTCATCACCAGTGGCTCGGGAGAATTCCCCAACTCCGGACCCAAGCAGCAGATCTCCAAGGCCAACCGAATCACCAACTTCTACGAGCCGCCGGACACCTTGATGGTCCAGCTCACCTGTGGCCGTGGGATGACGATCAACACCGACAAGCTGCGTCAGGAAGGCTACGGAGACCAGCCCCTTCTGCTGGTCGATCAATACGGGAACACCTTCGAGCCCTTCGGCTTCATCCGCAAGGGCCAGACCGAAACCTACATCAACTACAACCCGCTCACCCCACTGACCAAGGTGAGCGATCTTCCGGCCCTGCCCTCATCGGGCAACACCACCCTGTTCGTGCTCTACCGTCTTCCGGAGGACACCGTGGTCAGGGAGGTTCGATGCGGGGACATCCCCATCGGATCCACGAATCTGAAGGTCCTGTTCAAGAAGTGAGCCCCTGCATGGGGAGGCCGGGGCTTCAGGCCTCGGCGGCGGTCACCGAATCCGAATCAAGCCACCGCTCCACGTAGTGGATGTCGAAGTTTGCCGAGACGAAGTCCGGATGGTCCATCAACCGCCGGTGCAGGGGAATCGTGGTTCGAATCGGCCCCACTTCGAATTCATCGAGTGCGACCTTCATGCGAGCGATCGCGGTCTCACGATCCGGACCATGAACGATCAGCTTTCCGATCATCGAATCGTAGTTGGGCGGAATCCGGTATCCGGAGGTGGCGTGCGAATCCAGGCGAACTCCCAGACCGCCCGGCGGACGCCAGGTCTCGATCAGCCCAGCCTGTGGCATGAATCCCCGGTCGGGGTCCTCCGCATTGATGCGGCATTCGATCGCATGTCCGTTGACGGCAAGTTGTTCCTGGGTGATCGAGAGCGGCGCACCACTGGCCACCTTGATCTGCTCGGCGACGATGTCCACTCCGGTGATCAGTTCTGAAACCGGATGCTCCACCTGCACGCGGGTGTTGACTTCGAGCATGAAGAAGTTGTGGTCGCGATCCATCAGGAATTCCACGGTCGCGGCACCCGAGTACTTCGCCTGACGGATCAGCTCCGCGGCGGAATGCGCGACTTCATTGCGCCGTTCCGGATCAACCCCGGGAGCCGGTGCCTCCTCGATCAGCTTCTGATGTCGGCGCTGCGTGGTGCAGTCCCGCTCGAAGAGGTGCACCGCGTTTCCGTGCGAGTCACCAATGCACTGGATCTCGAAGTGCCGGGCGTTCTCGAGGAACTTCTCGACGTAGACCCGACCATCACCGAAGGCGGCGGCCGCCTCCTGCTGAGCGGAGACCACTCCGGCACGAAGCTGTTCTTCATTGCGAGCGATGCGCATGCCACGTCCACCGCCCCCCGCGGCCGCCTTGACGATGACCGGGTATCCGATCAACTGCGCCATCTCGACCGCTTCGTCCATCTCCTCGATCGCATCTTCGGTACCGGGAAAGATCGGAGTACCGGCTTGTCGGGCAAGGTTCTTGCAGGAGACCTTGTCTCCCAGCAGAGCCATCGCCTCCGGACTGGGACCGATGAACGCAAAGCCGCTGTCGCGACAGATCTCAGCGAAATTCGCGTTTTCCGCGAGGAACCCGTAGCCGGGATGGATCGCGTCGGAACCAGTCACCTCGGCAGCGGAAATGATCCGGTCACTCCGCAGATAGCTTTCCGCGGAAGGGCCTTCCCCGATGCACACGGCCTGATCGGCGTGCTTCAACCAGGGACCGTCCGCGTCTGCCTTGGAGTAGACGCACACCACCTCGATGCCAAGCGTCTTGGCGGCGCGGATGATACGGAGTGCTATTTCGCCTCGGTTGGCGACCAGGATTCTTGAGAACATCGTCGAACCTCTGCGTGCGGGGGTTGGGTGCGGGCGGGCACGGTGTCAGTTGGGGCGGATGAGAAAGAGTGGCTGGCCGAATTCAACGGAATCACCGCTGGCCGGAAGTATCTTCTCAACCACACCCGACGTCTCCGCCTTGATCTCATTGAAGATCTTCATGGCTTCGACCAGACACACCACCGTATCTGGAGTAATCGTGTCACCGACCTTCACAAAGAACGGTTTGTCCGGCGAAGGGGACGCGTAGAACGTGCCGACCATCGGGCTTTCGATCGGAACCAGCCCCTCGTCGGCAGCGGGTTCAGGGGCGGCCGCTTCCGGAGTGGCCGCCGGGGCCGCGGCGGGCGCGGCCGCCATCTGCTGAATCGGAGCCGGCGGGGCCACCATCTGAGGGGCCGGTTGAGGCCCGGGCCGCCGGAGGGTCACAGTCTCTTGTTCATCTCGAAGATCCAGCTCGGTCAGGTCGTTGGCGACCATCAATCGAACCAGTTCTTTCAGCTTGCGAATATCAATCATGGGGCTCCTCGCCACTCGACTGGATCAATGAAAAGGGGCAGCCCCCTGGTCCTTCGTGACCCGTGGTGCGAAGTGTAGCAAAAGTCAACGTCATGGCCCGTTTGGACTCGAACATGATGGCTTTGGTTGCGAACGTGCCTGATCAGACCGCGCGATCGTATTCCGGGCGCAGTGCAACTGGGGGATCAAGCAGCTCTTTCAGAATGATCGCCCGCTGCACCTCGGAGGACTTGGAGAGCAGACGCCTGAGCTGCTGAGCAGCTGGCGGGGTCGAGGAGCGCTTCTTGGTGGATCCCCCGAGCAGGGAAGCTTCCTTGGCCACTGGGGGCCGGGCAGCACGCGACTGCCGGGTGGCGCGCGTTTCGCGCGTGGTGGAAGCGGCCTTCTTCGCTGCGATCGGCCGGGCGGGCGCGGGAGTGGTTGAGCGACTTGGACTGGCAGTGCGACGCACCGTCGCCGTCGCAGCCGCACTTGTTCGCTGTGAGGGGGGCGGGGCCGCTGGCGGCGGGGCCGCCGGGGGCGCCGCCGAAGTCGAGGCAATCGCCTTACTGGCCATCGCACGCAGTTGCTCGATCTGAGCCCGTCGGCGCGCGAGTCGTTCATCAAACGCACCGCCCTGGCTGGGTTTTTCTGAGCCGCGTTTCTGAACCGCAGACTTTTTCGACGAGACCTCGGTCATTGCCTCGTGCGATCTGCCCGGGGAGAACGCCGTGACTTCAGGGCCGGATGGAGTGTCCGTGGAGGAGGCTTTCTTCAATCGAGCCGCGAACCCCGAGGTGGGCGCTTCCGGAATGTTGCGACCATCGCCCTTCGCGGAAGCGCTGGCCTCGAGGCCCGCGTCCTTGGCGGCTTTTTTCTCGCGGTCTCGCTTCTTCTTGTTGATCGCGGCAGCAATGCCGGCAATGCCCTGCACCACGATCACCAGTACGAAAATCAGTTCACCCATGACTGAATCCTAGTCGAAGCGGATGCTCATCGCCGGACGGAAATCGGAATTGCGCCCCCGGAGCTCGTACGCAGCACATCGAACTCGACCTGGTAGGCACTGGAGAGCACCGAGGCGACGAGGACCTCTTCGGCGGGGGCATGCGCTGCGAGTCGGGTACCGGCGAGCAGCAGGACTTCATCCGCGATTTGGCCCACCAGGCCCAAATCATGGATCGAGACCAGAATCGTGCCTCCCGCCGCAGCCCGCGCACGAAGCAACTCACCGAAGATCAGGGTCCAGCGTGGATCGAGCGCGGCACAGGGCTCGTCGAGAATCAGGACGCCATCCGGGGGACACTGGAGAAGCAACCGTGCAAAGGCCACCCGTTGCGCCTGTCCGCTCGAAAGCGTCCCCACCGAACGATCAAGGAGCGCACCGAGCTCCAGTGCCTCCAGAAGATTCGACTCTTCAGCCGATCGAACCCGCGTGGCCAATCCTGCCAAACGCAAGACATGTCGCACGCTGAATCCGGTGGAACATTCAAACCGCTGCGACATGAACCCGCAGCGACGCGCTCGCTCCCGCAGAGACCACTCCGTCAGCGAACGATCTTCGAGCAGCACGCGTCCTGAAGTGGGCGACAGCAACCCCGCCGCGATTCTGAGCAGGGTCGTCTTTCCCGCCGCGTTGGCGCCACAGACCGCTGACACCAGACCGGTGGCGATTCGGGCGTCGAGGTTCACGAGTACCGGGCCGCGCCCGTAGTCGTGCGAGACTGATTCAAGTCGAATCATCGCAGCGTCCCCCGATTGGTACACAGCAACCAGAGAAAGAAGGGTCCACCAAGGAGTGCGGTCAGCACCCCCACATGCAGCCGCCCCCCGCCGAGATCGATGAACTGACGGACCGCCTCGGCACCGAGCAGCATGGCCATTCCCGCGAGGCAGGTGGCAGGCACCAGAACACGATGCGTCGGTCCCACCAGCAGGCGCGCCAGGTGCGGAGACAGCAGACCGACGAAGCCGATCGGACCCACCAGGGCCACCGCCGCCGCAGTCAGTGCGCCCGCGGCGAGAAAGAGACCGGTCCGCAGTGACGCGAGGTTCAATCCACTGGATCGCGCCTCATCGGAGCCCAGACACGACAGGTCGATCCAGTCGGCAAGCAGCGTGGCAACCACCGTCACCACTGCGGCCAGGACGAAACAAGTGAGGAGTAATCCACCAGAGGGTGCCTCTGGAATTCGTCCCATCATCCAATCGATGAAATCTGCCCGCAGCCCGT
Source organism: Planctomycetes bacterium TMED75 (assembly GCA_002171655.1). Taxonomy (GTDB): domain Bacteria; phylum Planctomycetota; class Phycisphaerae; order Phycisphaerales; family SM1A02; genus UBA8087. The sequence goes on along the minus strand of NHEC01000009.1, from coordinate 6,506 downwards.
GCGGCACGATGTCCTGCAGTGCCATCGACAACGCCCCCGCCAGAGACGCCACGATCACGCCCACCAGAAGCAGGCGAAGAGGTTCAAGTACTCCACCTTCGCGACCCAGCCACCAGGTGATCGCCAAGGCACCGAGCGCCCCGCACCCTGCGGGCACCACCAACCCCCCACCCGTCGGCGCGTCGACACCAACCATCACCGCTGCGGCCAATGCGATCATCACACCCAATCCGGCCCCGCTGGAAAGTCCAAGGACCCACGGTGACGCGAGGGGATTGCGCAACAACACCTGCAACAGGAGGCCCGCCAATCCCAAACACCACCCCGCCGCCAGCGCGGAACCCGCGGCACCCAGCCGCAGCGGTCGGATCGGATCTTCCGGCCAGCTCAAGACCACCTGCCACGCACCCGATTCAAGTGGGATCCGCCCGACCATCAACCGAAGCAGCAGGGCGACCACGCAGATCGACAGCAGCAGGCAGAACCCCAGCACGATCCGCGGTGTCATGACCCGTTCTCCGCGATATCCGTCGGTGGACACCCAAAGGTCGCTCGCAGGGTGCGCACTCCTTCGAGCAACCGGGTCCCGGGAATCAACAGCGCGTCAGCCTCGACCGTGAGCACTTCTGGGGAAGCCGGAGAAGGCTCGAAGCGTGTTTGCAGGAGGGCGCCTCGATCGGGGTCGCCCAGCACCAGGATGGTGTCGGGCGACAGCGTCAGCAGGTCTTCCAGTGAGAGTTCCGGATAGCCCGGTCGCTGCAGTGCGTTGCGCCCGCCCAAGCGCACCAGAATGTCGTCAACGTAGGTTCCGGTGCCGAATCCGGCAGGCGGATCCACTCCGTAGAGCACCAGAATCCGACCCGCGGAACGGATGACCGGACACGGAGTCAGCACCGCTTCACTCTGAGCAAGCCACTCCTCGACCGCCGACTGCAGGCGTTGTTCATCCGCACCGTGCCGTCCCAGAATCGAGGGGACTTCCCGAAGAATGTTGCGCACATCCTCGAGGCGATCGATCCGCCAATCCACCAGATCCCAGTCCTGTTCGCGTGCCAGCGTACGCAGTGCGGGGTCGACCCCACGTGCCGTCGGCTGAACCAGCAGGAGATCGGGATCCACCGCCAGAATCCGCTCCAGATCCGGGTTGAGCAGATCGCCGACCACCGGCACCGAGTTCGCCGCCTCGGGGGCAAAGGGGGTGCATCCAACCAGAGCATGGGCCAGCCCCAGGTCGATCATCGCCTGGGTCAGTGCGGGCGACAGCGACACGATTCGCGGAACGCCAGAATCCGGTGCGGGGGCCACCGCCTGCTCCGACTGTCCGCACCCACCCCCAGCCGAGACCGCCACCGCCACCAGCACCAGCAGCGCGGACCGCAGCCCGGTGGGGCCTGGAAACCAAGCAGAGGCGCGATCTGGAGGCGTGGTAGGTCGCATGGAAAGAATGATCCTACGCACTCGGGACGACAACTGCCGATACACTCAGAGTGCACCCGGCAAGGAGGCCGCCCATGATCACGAAGTTCAGACGTCTGTTCGCTCGCAAGGCACCCCTGGAACTCGAGGTCTACCGACGCTCGCAACCGGGGCAAGAGACCCCCGAATCAGCGCCTGAGTCGCCGGAAATCGCCCCCAAGACTGAACCGTCCCCGGACATCGATCCACCGGCCGTTCCCCCGGTGAGCGAGGCGGAGGATCGGCTGATCCGCCAGATTGCGCGGATTGAACCGCTGGCAGACACCATGATCAAACGGCTGGAGCGGCTGGGTGCCTCGGAACAGGAGCTCGCCGCACTGGTCGAGACCTTCACCACCCACTCCGCAAACCGGGACCACGCCCTCCAGGAAACCGTGCAGTCGATGGCGGTTTCCAGCGACCGACAGAACCAGTTGCTCGGTGCACTGCGTGACCAGCTTGATCAGGCGGATGCCACGCACCGGGAACTCAGTGACGAGCTGCGCCACTTCGGCGCAGACCTCAAGGAGATCACCGCACAACAACAGGCCAGCACGCGACAGGGCTCGGAGCTGGTGACCGCACTGCGCGAACACACGGAACAGTTCACCGAACAGATGAAGGTGCTGGCTGGCGTCGGAATCGGTCTGATCATCGTCGCGGCACTGGTTCTGGTGGCGGGTATCGTGCTGCTGGTCCTGGGAAGCTGACGATCAGGCAGTTGCCACCGGACGCGCGAGTCGCTCGTACACCGAGCAGCGAGCGAGCAGTTCTTCGTGGGTCCCGTCATCGATGATCCGCCCCGCATCCATCACCACGATGCGGTCCGCGGCCATGATGGTTGCCATCCGGTGAGCGATCGCCAATACGGTGCGACCCGAGGCGAAGCGTTGGATTGACTCGTTGATGCGATCCTCGCTTTCGGCGTCGATCGCACTGGTCGCTTCATCCAGAAGAAGAATCGCAGGCTCGCGCAGCATCGCCCGAGCGATTGCCAGTCGTTGCCGCTGACCACCGGAGAGTGAAGAACCGAATTCACCGACCCGTGACTGATAGCCGTCGGGTAATTCATTGATGAATCCATCGGCGTGGGCGAGGTGCGCGGCGTGCTCGACCTGTTCGCGCGTGGCGGACCGGATGCCCAGGCGAATGTTGTCCTCGATGGTGCCCTGAATGATCAGGGGCTCCTGGGTGACCACGCCGATCTGCCGTCGCAGGCTGCGCAAGTCGACCCCCTTGAGTTCCTGTCCGTCGATCAGGACTCGCCCGCTCAGCGGTGCGAGCAATCCCGGCACCGTGGACAGCAGGGTGGTCTTTCCGCAGCCGTTGGGACCGACGAAGGCGACCGTCTCTCCGTGCGGAATCTCGAGGGTGACCTCGTCGACGGCGGGCTGATCCGCTCCGGGGTAGAGGATGGTGACCCCGTCGAATCGAATCGAGTCGGCATGGCGCTTCAGCCGAGGCGGAGTGATGTCGAGGGGCCGTTCCCGAGTTTCCGAGAGCACTTCCATCAAGCGATCCGCGGGGGCCGCAGAGGCCTGGATGTCGTTGATCAGATTCGCCAGGGGGCGAAGGGAGGCGCCGGCGACCCCCAGGGAGGCCAGCGCGAGAATGAAGCGATCGACATCAAGACTGCCGGCAAGGATCTGTCGAGAGGCGACACCCGCCAGAATCAGGACGGTGACCACCGCGAGGGTTTCCACCAGAGGACTTGAGATCGCCCGCGCGGTTCGGATCCTGAGATCCTGTCCCAGCACGGTTCGATTGATTCGAGCGAACCGAGAAAGTGCTTCGCGTTCTGCGGTCGCGGTCTTGATCGCGCGAAGGCCCTGAAGCGATTCCGAAGAAAGTTGAAGGAGATTCGCCTGGGCGTCGAGGCTGCCGCGGGCACCACGGCGGATCCGCTTGCCGAACTTGCGCAGGACCACTGCGATGATCGGTCCAAGCACCACCGCGATCAACGTGAGACGCCAGTCGATGAGGATCGCAACCAGGAAGGCGGCGATGCCCTTGGCAACCTGCGCGACCGTCTTGCCGAGCAGGGTGTCGAAGCCCTTCTGCAGCGCCTGGGCATCCTTGTTGATGCGACTCACCAGTTCAGACGGTCCGAAGCGGAAGACCACCGCCAGCGGCATCTCGATCGCATGCCGGAAGGCATCCAGCCGGATGCGAGCAATCGCCCGGATTGCCATCGTCTGAGAACAGAACTGGTGTCCGAAGTTCGCCAGAGCGCCGAGGATCGTGAGGACGCCCAGCGCGATCAGGACCAACACCACCCCGTCCATCGGGTCCGATGGCAACTGGGCGATCAACCAGTCGGGGACCGGAATCCAGGGCCCGCCCGAATTGAACTGCTCCGCAATGGTGCGCAGCGAGCCACCGTCGGTACCGAGGATCACCTTGAGGATCGGCGCCAGACCGAGCAGGCCGACGCCGAGACCGGCCGCGGACAGCACGGCAAAGAGCACCGTCAGAGCCAGCAGGCCGCGGGCGCGGAGAAGTTGTTTGGTGAAGTACAAGAAGGAACTCATGAAGTCCTCAGTATCGGCGATTCGGGCGCTTCGCGCCCATCAACTGTGGACCAGGCGAGCCCGATCGGTCCAGAAACCCGGATAACTCTTCCCCACGCACCCCGGATCCTCGATTCGGACGTCCGGTCGCACCAGTCCGAGCACCCCGAAGGCCATCGCGATCCGATGGTCGTTCCAGGTGTGGACCTGAATCGGCCCCTGGGTGCTCGTGCTGGGATCGATCTCGATCGCATCCGGATGCTCGACCACGCCACAGCCGGTCTTTCCAAGTTCCGAGGCCAGCGCGTGAATGCGATCGGTCTCCTTGACCCGCAAGGTGTGCAACCCATCGATTCGCGAGCAGCCGGTGGCGCAGGCACACACCACTGCAAGCATCACTGCCGCGTCGGGACAGGCTTCCGCATCAAGGCGTGCACCGTGCAGGCGATCCGGTCCAATGACGGTGACGGAACGCTCGCTGCGCTCGACCGTCGCACCCAGTTGTTCAAGCAGCGTGAGCGCCTGAAGGTCAGGCTGCACGCTGCCGGACGGGATGGGCACCGAGACCCGTGCTCCGGGCACCATCGCGGCCGCCGCCCACCAGTAGATCGCCGAACTCGCATCGGGCTCGATCGCCAGATCAAAGGGCGCGAGCCCCCCGCTGCCGACGGCGATTCGGGTTTGGTCGTCGCAGGAGACCACCGCGCCGAGTTGCCTCAGCAGTTGGGTGGTGAGTTCCAGGTAGGTTCGGCTGGTCGGTGGTTCGGTGCATTCGATCGTGATGCCATCGCGCGTCCAGGGCGCGATCAGAAGCAGCGCGGAGATGAACTGACTCGACGCGGTGCGTCCGACCGCAAGGTGTCCTCCGGTGGCGGGCGACCAGGGCTCGACCTTGACCGGCAGGCCTTCGGGCGCACCCGTCCCGGCCAAAGAAACGCCAAGGGCCCGAAGCAGTTCGACGCCTTCGGCGACTGGGCGTTCGCGCATGCGCGCACTGCCGTCGACGGTGACCGAACCTTCAGCGAGTGCCGCGGCGGCGAGCATGAATCGTGCGGGGGTCCCGCCATCGCCGAGGTTGACGACACCGCCCCGGGGGAATCGACCACCCACACCAGCAAGGTGCCAGTCGGACCCGTCGATCATGCAGGACGCACCCAGCTGGCCGAGTGCTTCAAGGAGCCCGGAGGTGTCCGCCGAGACCAGCGGCGCCCGCAGCACCGAACGTCCGTTGGCAAGGGCCGCCAGAAGCAGTGCACGATTGGTCAGGCTCTTCGACCCCGGGGGGGCGAGTTCCAGATCGAAGCGTCCGGAGACGGTCTCGAGGTGGAGGGGATCGCGCTCCGTGGGTGGCTGGTCGATGGCTCACTCCTCCTTGCGGAAGACCGCGACCACGTCTTCGACGGGGATCACGAAGAGCCGGTTGTCACCTTCGAAGTCCACGGGAACACCGTGCTTGGGGTTGAAGAGCACCCGGTCGTACTGCTTGATCGGATAGTCCTCGTCGCGGTCGATCTGGGTGCTGATCGCGACCACGCGGCCGGTCAGGGTCGGGATCTCCATCTTGTCGGGCAGGTGGATGACGACCTTGGTGACCTTCTTGTCCTGATCCTTGCGCAGGAGAATGCGCATCCCGATCGGCTCGACGACTTCAATGGACTGCTTGCTGGCTGGTTGACGTGGCATGGGGTCATTCTAGGCGATCCAATTGGCGAAGGGAACCACGCAGGAACCGCGACCGTGCTACAACTAGGCCATGCATGAATCACTGACACGACTGATTCGGGACGTCGAGGATTTTCCCAAGCCGGGAATCGTCTTCAAGGACATCACGCCGTTGCTCGGGGACCCCGCGGGGCTCTCGCTGGCCGTGGAGTTGATGGCGAACCCCTGGCGCGACCATCGGCCGGATCTGGTGATCGGCGCGGAGAGTCGCGGGTTCATCTTCGGGACCGCCGTGGCGCAGTCGCTCAGCTGCGGCTTTGTTCCGGTGCGCAAACCCGGCAAGCTGCCTTCGAAGACCAGGTCGGTCAAGTACGAACTGGAATACGGCACCGATGAACTGCAGATTCACGCCGACGCGATTCGCCCGGGTCAGAAGATCCTGCTGGTCGACGACCTGCTCGCGACCGGCGGCACCGCGAAGGCCGCCTGCGAACTGGTCGATGCACTGGGCGGCGAACTGCTTGGCATCACGGTGCTGATCGAACTGGTCGAGCTCAAGGGTCGGGACCTGCTGGCCCCCACCACCGTCCAGTCGCTGATCGAGTACTGAGCCTTCGCGCCGGATCCCGCGCACGCGCCGCCCGCCGCATTCAGAAACTGATCGTACCGTGTTGGTGCAGCACCCAGATCCAGTTCATCAGGAGCAGGACGCCGAAGACCACTGCAACGACGACCCAGCCTTGCTGAGTGAAGTCGAGCCGGACCGCGCGGCCGGTCGTCACCCGCAGCAGCAGCACTCCGGCGAAGACCACCCCCCCGAGCACCAGCAGTGGGTTGTGGGCAAGGGCTTCCAGAGGTTTCAGGGTCACCGCGGACTTG
>NHEC01000008.1 GCA_002171655.1 Planctomycetes bacterium TMED75 | reverse complement strand
TGCTGTCGCCCGTTGAATTCAATTGGTTGGACCGCTCAAGAGTCGCTGTGAACTCAGGCTGCAGGACCGCCGCCGCCACCACGACCTCCACGGCCACCCTGCCCGGGACCACCCCGACCACCACGCTCTCCATCGCCTCGGCGCTCGGCACCCTCACCTCGCTGGCGACCTCCGGGAAGTTCTTCAATCTGCTCGGGGGTCAGAACGGCACTGAGGCGCTCAAAGTAGACCTCATCAAGGTCTCGTCGCTTCTCGAAAGCGGTCCGGGTCGGATCTTCGGTGTTGCTCCAGCGGCTCATCATGCCACCCATGAAGTTGCCATTGAGGAACGAACTGATTCGCTCAACCTCAGCAAGTTGCTGCTTGGGCTCTTCCTTGCGCACCACGGTACTGATCCGCTGGTTCTGAGAAGTGAGCTCCCCGAGGTAGGCGACTTGAAGATCATTCATCGCTGAGCGGACCTCTTGATCCAGTTCCATATTGAGCGCGGCTTCAAACGCACGCTGAGTTCGAGTGGGTCCGTAGATCTCTTCATACGCCTCTGCGAGCATCGCCTGCCGGAGCATTTGGGCGGAGTCAGGGTCGGTCTTGGCAACCTCCGCCGAGAACAGATCGATGTAGCGCTCATTGACGTCTCGAACACCCTTCCGATAGGAAACCTGTCGTTCGACGATCTGCTTCGCCTTGTCCAGATCACGTTCCTCGAAAGCGCGGTAGAGCTTGGGAGCGGAATTTTCGAGGTAGGCATCTCGAGAGACCAGGGCCTCATGGAGAGAGAGTTCGTAGTCGTCGAACATGGGTTCGATGCTGACGAATGCATCGCCTTCGATTCCCTCACGATCGATCACGAGAAACAGGTTCGCGTTTTCGCCGGAAAGGCGGGATCGAGGAAGGCTCTTCTCTCGAACCAGGAATCGATTAAAGGCAGGCCACATCGCCATCTGCTGATCGGAGAGCTGCGCCTTGAGGTTGTTGATGAAGCGCTCACGCATCTCAGCCTTCTCAACCACCCACTCCTCAAAGAGGGTGAACATCGCGGAAATAGCCGGATTACCCTGCTGAACAAGGCCTTGTTCTTCTCGCTCGGAAAGGATCTCCTGCTGCATCTGGGTCATGCGTTCCCGGATGAAGTCCCGACGTTCATCCTCGGAGAGTTCCTCACCCTTTTCTTCCGCACGACGATCCAATTCTTCTCGGATTCCCCGCCAGGTCTCACCCATTCGCTGCTGCATGCCTTGTGGCATCATTTGCTGGAACATTTCCCGCGCCAGGGTGCGCATGGTGTCCTGAACTTCCTCGGAGCGTCCTTCGTAATCGACTTCGTAGTCTTCAAAGATCGTCTCGAGGATGATTTCCTGAGTGTCATCAAGTTCCAGCTGGGTGACAAAGATGGGAATATCACGGCGCATGAAATCAGGTTCAAGCTGCTCGCGAATCTGCTGCATGCCGGAGCCACCCCCGCCACGACCACCCCAACCACCACGACCGCCACCGCGTCCGCCACGACCGCCACGGCCACCTTCGCCTCGACCCGCTTCGCCACGACGACCTTCACCACGGCCCGCTTCGCCACGACGACCTTCACCACGACCGCCACGACCTTCACCACCACGACCTTGTCCGGGAGGGCCCTCTTGAGCGGTGGCTTCCTGAGTCAGCTGGATTCCCTGGACCAAGGCACCCTCAGTGAGGCACAGTGCGCCAAACGCCGCGACCAGGGCGAGCAAAGAATTGCGGCCTGGCTGGAACATGGTTCTGATCAGATGGGTCATCACAATTGACTCCTTTTAGTCTTCGTTTGGGTCTGGCGCTCTTCTGATGAAGTGCCTTTGGCGGTGGTACATGTGGGTCGGACCTGACAGGTCGGACCACAACCATAGTGAATGGCTGCGCAGAATTGAAACGATATTCAGGGGTAGAGTGCCTGGGACGTGGTTTTATTGCCAAGAATGGCATGTGGAGTTGAAAAAAAACCAAAACAGCGCTCATGGCTGAGACCGTGGTTCAGAACGCCACTCCACGATTCCCCAGGGTGTCTCCAGGAGAAGCCAATCCGGCCAGAAATTCGCCCCGGTGCAGAAGAGCAACCCCAATGATGGATCGGCAGTCGACTGTGCATCAGACTGGACCCCGACCCCCAGAGGCAGTGCGCGCAGTTGGCCGGGTGGACTGCGGTGCTGCGCGCGAAGCGCACAGAGTCCGAGCAGCGGGCTGGTGGATTGCTTTGGAACAGCTCGTGGCGCAGAGCGAGCTGACCAGTTCGTGCTGACGGGCGAAGTGAGGATGTCGACTTCCACGATTCGTTGAGTCGCTCCGGATGACGGATCGGCCAGGGCATCAAAGAGAATCAAAAGGGTGTGCGGCAGAAATTGATCCTGAGCTTGAAGTGCCACGACCATTGGTTCCAGTGGAGCCTTTTCAGGGATGATTTGAAGTTGGTTCTCCTCGGCGCTTCCGCTTCCTGAAGACTGAAACTGAACTCGGCGATTCTGAACCCGCCAGGAACACTCCACACTCCCTTGAGGCCACTGGACGGACGCTTCAAACTCTTCCTCCAGCGGGGCCGCGATGCGTTCGGCCACCCGAACCGTGGTGGTCTCGTTGGAATGGTCTTGCCAGGCAGCCACCTGGACGTACCCACGGGGCAGTCCACCGATGAGGATTCGATACAGTTGCTTGGAAGAGGGATTCACGGGCCATCCAAGCTCTTTGAAACTCGGTGGTTCAAGGGCATGGAACGCCGCGAGTTCTTCAAGGCGTACCAGACGCTCCGATTTCAGTACGAGGTCACTGCCCTGAACGATTGCAAAGGGGTCCGAGAGGCTTGAAGGGACGTCGCGTGGATCGGAATCAAGGGCCAGAAACCGGGCCGGGGCGCCCGGAAGAAAGGGATCTGATGGACGGCTGGCCATTGAATCGAGCAACTCCTGCACCGCAGCGGCCTCGGTCGGCAGTTGCAATTCTGAGAGCAGATCAACTGCAATGTCGAACGATCGACGGTCGACCGGCTCGGCCTTGACATCGACCACTTCAAGGATCGGCAGGCCAGGGCCGTCAAGCTCGGCGCGAGCAAGCAGAGCTTCTGATGAAGGTTGATTGCCGAACACCCCCACCACGCCCGCTCCATGCAGCCCTGCCCCGATCAGGTCCGAAGAGGATGGATTCTTGGTACGCAGAAGCACACGCGGGGCAGGCAGCAACCAGAGTTCCGGACGACGAAGGGCGAGCTGTCCGGGTTCAAGCTGGCTGATCAGCCCGGAACCTACCTGGGCAATACGCCCATCCTCGATCAAAATGTCGATCGGATCCGACTCGAGAAGACCCGACTTCGTCGGGCGCAGGAGCCTTGCTGACTGGACAAGAACACGATCGACAGGCAGCAACACCGTGTCAGTGCAGGGAATTTCTCGGGGTGCGTGTACAAACAACCTCGCCCCAGGGACGGTGGAAGCTGTCAAACCAAGGCAGATGGCAAGGGCCGAAAGACAGAGTCCGGTCATGAGGTGAGCCTAGCTGATGGCGGTTGGGCGGGTCAGGAAAGAAAGCCGAGCTTCCGACAGACTTCCTGAGCGGAGTCTGCACCGAAGAAGTGGATGGGCAAAAAAAAAGATCGCCCGCGGGCAGACGTCTCCTCCGTCATCAACCAACGAGCGAACCGGTCCAAGCTAACAGGCTGAGTGCCGAGTTCAAAGTCCCTCCTGACAAAGGCTTGAAGATCGGCTCTCATCGTCCGATAATTTGAGAGTCCGAACCAGGCAAAAGAGTGACCAGGGCCGAATGATTGGCCATGCAGGACGCTTTTTCTAGGAACAAAGGGTCGATTGGACCGGATAGACTCCAGCAAGATTCCTACCAACAAGGACCGGGGCTCCCATTGAGCAAGTACATCGCACGGATGGCGTCGAACTGGATCAATCGATTGAAGGGTGGCCGAAGCGCCCCCCCCTCCCCGGGAACTTCAGCAGAAGACCTGGATTGGATCGACCACGTCAAACTCCTTGGCAGATCACCCATTCGCGCGGACACCGCACTGATCGACCAGGCGATCAGAGGGCGATCGATTCTGATCACGGGCGCGGGAGGTTCGATCGGAACCGGTCTCTGCCGGACCATCGTCAGACACCGTCCTCGACGGATCGTGCTGGTTGAACGCTCGGAATGGGCCCTGTATTCGATTACGAAGCTTCTTGAAGAAATGAAGAGGCATGAACCAAACACCGCTCAGATAGAGGTTGTCAGTTGTCTTGCCGACTGCGGAGATCGGCCGCGCATGACCTCGATCATGCGCGAAAGAGATGTCGAGATTGTCTACCACGCGGCGGCATTCAAGCACGTACCGATCGTGGAGTGCAATGAAATCGAAGGCATCCGAAACAACAGCTTCGCCACGTGGCGCACTGCACTAGCGGCAATTGATGCTGATGTCTCGCTCTTCGTGCTGGTTTCCACGGACAAGGCGGTCCACCCGGTAGGCATGATGGGTGCCACCAAGCGTCTGGCAGAACGTGTGATCCAGTCACTGGCACTCGAAGTGGCCTCGAACACGCAAGGCACTCGATTTTCGATCGTTCGGTTTGGGAATGTCCTGGGCTCCTCGGGAAGTGTCGTTCCACTCTTTGAGCAACAGATCGCAAGAGGGGGCCCGGTGACGATCACCCACGAAGAGGTCAGCCGGTTCTTCATGACCATTCCAGAAGCGACTGATCTGGTGGTTCAAGCTGGAGCAATCGCGCAGGAAGGGGTACTCCGAGGGAATTCGGGTGAAATCTACGTACTGGACATGGGGAAGAGAATCTCGATCAAGCAACTGGCGGTCCACATGATCACCCAGGCGGGGTGCCGAGTGGGCAAGGGCCGAAGGCGATCGGGAGAGATCGAAATAGAGATCACCGGCTTGCGACCGGGAGAAAAACTCCACGAGGAACTCGCATTGGGCGATGGACTGCGTCCAACCACCCATCCGAACATCTTGACTTGTGCAAGCGAACGAATCGCCTGGGAGCGTCTGGAAGCAAGTCTTCATCGGCTTGAAGCTTCGACTGATCGCCATGATGTCCGAGAGGCACGACGTCTGCTGGAGGAGATGACCCCGGACTACCGACCACTGTCGGAATCAACCGGCTCCACAACGCAACCACGCGACCTGCTCTGTTGAACTCACTGCAACGGACGGGTCGGGACTCCGACATACGTTCCAGGCTCGTGAAGTGACTGCGTGACGACCCCTCCGCCGCCCACGACGACATCCGGAGAGATCGAGTTCCCATTCAGTACGCTGGCGCCGATGCCGATCAAGCTGCACTCACCGATGGTGACGTCGCCACCAATGCACGCTCCGGGGGCGACATGCACTCCGCTCTCAAGAGTGACTCCGTGTTCGATGACGCATCCGCTGTTGAGGATGCACCCTTCGCCGATCGTGGCTCCGGTTTGAACGATCGCCCCCGGCATGACCACGGTACCGGGACCGATGGTGCACGAAGGTGAGACGTGCGCGTCAGGCGCCACGAGAGTCGCCGGCGCGCAGGATGACCTCATCGTGTGAAGAAGTTGCATTCGACGGCGGTTGTTACCCAGACCGATCAGAAAGGAGTCGCCGGTTCCAACGGAGGTCTTCAGTTCGGAGCTCTTCCCAGAAACCGCGATACCGATCTCCAGGGCAGGCCGGTTGCGCTGGTCGTCGAGAAGAATGACCGTGGTCCAGTCCGCGCGCAGATCACCCACGAACTTCGAGGCCAGTTCGGCAAGCACGCAACCGTGCCCACCAGCTCCAATAATGAACAATTGACTCATGAGACCTCCTTGATGACTCCTGACCAATCATATGGGTTCCGTGGTTCATCAATCGCCTGCCCAGGCTCGTTGGAATACAGGATTTCACTAGAATGCCTTCGTGAGCACCAAGACTCTGACACCAGTGAAGGTTCCCGCTGAACGCGTGGGACTCAACCTCACGAACCAGTTCTGGATCTGGCTGGGATTGTTCGTATGCATCGGAATCCCGTTCGGATTCCTCGTGATCCTCAACCAAGGCAGGTTCGGGGAAAGCCTTGCCGTCAGCTGGTTCATGCTGGGCGGGTCGATTGTCAGTTACGTCGTGACATCAGTCCTCTTGGAACGAACGCTTCGGTACCCGGCCAGGGGATCGAGCCTGGTGTCGATTCCGCTGAGCCTGCTCCCACTCTTGATCCTGATCGCGATCCTCGCTCTGGGTCGAATCTACTACTCGAGACCGTACCTGATCTGCTTCGGATCCTTGACCGTGATCTGGATGTTCGTCTGGTACCAGGTTCAAAGACGACCATCGGTCCGCGCCTTGGCGGTCATCCCCCTGGGAGAGCTTGAACTGCTTGATTCAATCAAGAACATCCGGTTCATACGACTGCGCAAACCGGTCCTCCCGCAGGGCAATCTGGACGGAGTGGTGGTGGACATGCACGCGGAACTCTCCGGGGAGTGGATCAAGTTTCTGGCCGACCTCGTGATGCAGCAGAAGAGGATCTACCATGTGGCATCGCTGGTCGAAAGCATGGCGGGGCTCGTCTCGTTGAAACATGTGGCGGCGTTGCACCTGGACAATCTGCGACCCTCTCCCTGGTTCAACCCTCTCAAACGCGGAATGGATCTGCTGATAGCCGCGACCGCATTGATCCTGCTGTTTCCGGTTGGGCTGGCGGTGGCCGCGTTGATACGACTTGAGTCCAAGGGCCCCGTGATCTATCGGCAGGAACGCGTCGGGTTCGAAGGTTCGACGTTCACCTTGTTGAAGTTCCGTTCCATGCGAAGTGATGCCGAGGCCTCCGGAGCACAATTCACGACCGAAAACGATCCCCGAATCACTCGAATGGGACGATTCATACGCAAGACACGGCTCGACGAGCTGCCCCAGCTCTGGAACATTCTCGTCGGGGAGATGAGCCTGGTGGGTCCGCGGCCCGAACGACCGAAGTTCGTCAAGGAATATGCCGAATCGATCCCCCACTACGACCTGAGGCACACGGTTCGACCGGGTCTGACCGGCTGGGCGCAGATCGAGACCGGATACTCGAGTGACCTGGATGGAACGATTCGGAAGGTCGAGCGGGACTTCTACTACATCAAGTATCGATCGATCGCGCTTGATTCGTTCATCATCTACCGGACGATGCGTACGGTCGTCTTCGGCAGCGGGGCTCGATGAGAAAGATCCTGTTCATCGATGTGGATGGGTTCGCACTCATTCAGTTTCGAGGGCCGCTGCTGAAGAGACTGACGGAATCGGGAATCGATGTCACCGTCGGATCAAGCCATTTCAGAGAGGTCGACCGCACTGGCCTTGAACGCATCGGCTGCACCGTGGTGCAGTTTCCCATGCAGCGAACGGGGATCAACCCGCTCAAGGACCGGGCGTGCAAGTCGGGAATCGAGTCATTGATCAGGTCCGAGCGACCGGACATCCTGGTGGCCAGAGCGGGGAAGGCCGTTGCCTACGCTCTTCCCATCGCGAGGAGACTTGGCGTGAGGAGACGGATTGGTCTCATGACCGGGCTTGGAACCATGTTCTATCCCGGAAGCATCAAGGAGCACCTGCTTGCCCCGGTTGCTCGACGGTTGATGCTGAAAGGGCTTCGGGCCGCAACCGAGATCTGGACGCTCAACGAGGACAACACCAGACTGCTCGAAGAGCTGGGGGCGACCAGGGGCGGATCCCGAATCCACTGCATGGACTCCGATGGAGTGGATCTCGAGAAGTTTCCTGCATCACCACTGCCGGAACACCCGACATTCACGTTCATTGGCCGGCTCATGACCTCCAAGGGATTTGATCTGTTTCTCGAGGCCGCACAGCAGGCCCTGAAAGAGGAACCCGGGATGCGGTTCATCGTGGCCGGAGAGCCGGACCGGAAGCATCGATCGGAAAGTCAGAGTCAGCTGGAGCAGATGTCGGCGGAAGGAAGCCTTCAATACGAAGGATTTGTCGACGACCTGCCCGAGCTCCTGAAGCGAAGCAGCTGCATCGTGCTGCCCTCCTACCACGAAGGTCGGCCACGATCGGTCCTGGAGGCGCTGGCCACCGGACGACCGGTGGTTGTCAGTGATGCCGTCGGCTGCAGGGACGTGATCGAGCACGAAGTCCACGGACTGATTGTCCCCATAGGCAACGCAATGACACTCGCCTCATCGATGGTGCAGCTTGCACGACATCAGGATCAGATCTCGCAGATGGGTGCTGCAGCACGACGGCTGGCGGAGACCCGATACGCAGAGAACGTGGTGGTCGATCGATTCATGAATCGGCTGTTCACCGCGGACCCGGAATCCTAGCTCAGGAACGAGCTGACGCCAGGTCACTCCAGAATTCCTGATAGAGATCCGACACCCGTTGCAGATCAAAGTGCGCCTCCACGCGCTGGCGTCCCTCGGAACCAAGGCGGGACCGGGCTTCGGGCCCCAGAGAGTGAAGCCCCACCAGCGCCTCCGCCAGAATCTCCGGATTCCCTGGCGGGACGAGGCGTTCCGGATCTCCCAGAATCAATCGTGCATCGCCAACATCGGTCGAGATGCACGCCACGCCGGTGGCCATCGCTTCCGCAAGCACGTTTGGAAACGCTTCGGACTTCGAAGACATGACCAGGCAGTCGAGTCCACTGAGAAAAGGGGCGAGTGGACGCTGCTCACCCAACATGTGAAGACGCGGACCAAGCCCCGAGGAGGACTTCAGTGACTCAAGCGCCCCGCCGGGCTCACAACCCCGTCCCGCACAAAGCAGCTGGACGTCGATGCCACGCTCGACCAGTCGTGCACAGGACTCTGCGAGCAATGCATGATCCTTGATGTGGTGGTATCGACCTGCGTGGCCGACAAGAAACGAGTCCTGCTTGAGACCGAGCGTGCTGATGAACTTGTTTCGTGCACCTTCGAGTGGTCTGAATTCAGAGAGATCGAACCCGTTGGGAATGACCACCTGCTTCGGAGCCTGGAAGCCAAACCGTTGGTGCTGCTCGAGGCTGGTCTGGGAATTGAACACGATTCCAGAGACACGGGAGGAACATCGGGCACCCGCCCGAATGACCTGACGCGTGAGCCAGGGCTCATTCCCGAGATCGTAGATCGAATGCCGGATGCTCCAGGCCAGTGGTGCGTGGGTGCCTCGAAGCGAACGGGCCAGAAACGCCGCAAGATTGGAATGATAGAGCCAGGACTGGATCAGATTCGGATGCAGCGAACGAATGAGACTGCGCAGCTTGAAGAGAATCCGCGGACTGATCCGGCCCGGCTTGGCACCCAGTGCGTGCAACTCGATCCCAAGCTCTGCAAAAGACGGGCCCAGACTCCCGGGTTCGATCATGGTGACGATGACGGGATCAAACCGGGACCGGTCGATCCTCTGCATCAGGCGGAGGAGCATGGTTTCCGCACCACCGGTCTCGAGGTTGTTGATGACGTGGATGAGACGATGTTTCATGACTGAACCGCCGGAGAGAACAGGTTCATTGGTGGACTCCATGAAGAAGCTCATCAAAGACGCTGACCGTTTGTTCGACCATGCTGTCAACGGAAAATGCAGAGGAGATCCGCTCTCGAGATTTCATTGAGGGCTTTGACTGATTCAATGCAGCTTCGATACCGTCAGCGGGTGCTATAGGGTCACCGTGGGGAACCGTCTGACCGACATCTTGCAAAAGCAGGGCAGATTCACCAACATTGGTAGCCACGGACGGAACCCCGCATGAAATGGCTTCGACATAAGGCTTGAATTCCCTGATAAGTCGCCGGAACGGACGCCACGCCCAGGAAAACTGAACGAAGCGAAGTGGTCCGGAGTGTCGCCGCTTGAAGAGGATTCGTCGCTCGGCTTCGCCCAGAAGTTGCAGATACTCATGTGAGTCGCCAGTGTCGGTCAGGGTCACGGAACAAACGTCGTGGACTTTCTTCACAAGATCGCCAGCAAGCAATGCAAACTGAGGCTCTGCACCGCTTTTTGCCAGCTGACCTATGAGGAGCATGACTCGCATTTACCTTTTTGACTCCAACCAGGACTGAAACATCAAGACATCCCACAGTGCATCCGAGTGATCAATGGTCCCTGACAGGTGTTGATTCCAAACCTTACGGATGAGGGATGCGTTGAAATGACCCTCCTGGATGAGTTGAGATTCGTCAATGAGTGATTCAGCCCAATCACGCAATGGCCCTCGCAACCAGGCACCAAGCGGGACGCCGAATCCCATCTTCGGTCGATCCCACAGCTCGCGTGGGACATCGCGCTCGAGCAAACGCCGAAGCGCCCACTTGGACTCACCATGGCGCACTTTCATCTTCGGTGGAAGCCGCCAGGCAAGTTCCACCAGACGGTGGTCAAGGAGTGGCACACGTGCTTCAAGGCCGACGGACATGCTGGCCCGGTCCACCTTGACGAGAGTATCATCGGGGAGGTAGTTGCACTGATCCCAAAGCATCATCTGATGCCGCTCATCGTGGTGATCAAGAGAGGGTAGTTGTAGTTCGAGAGGATCACGATCACCGCCTGCCAGAGTGCGCCTGAGTGGGTGCCACTGGGTCCGTATGTTGAAGTAAAGATCATCAATGCTCTTGGACCTGAGTACTGAGGACAGCAGTGTAGCCTTAGCAGATGGGTTTCTGATTCGAAGATGTTTGGGGAACAGCCGACTCGCAATCTTGACAAAACTGACCGTAAACCAATTTGGTAAGGCATCGATTGAAAACGAAGAAGAATATCGAATCGGTGCGGGGATGCGATTGATCAATTTCCAAAGCCGAACGGTCCATTCATAACGGTCGTATCCACCGAACAGTTCATCTCCACC
This sequence comes from Planctomycetes bacterium TMED75, assembly GCA_002171655.1. Lineage (GTDB taxonomy): Bacteria > Planctomycetota > Phycisphaerae > Phycisphaerales > SM1A02 > UBA8087. The sequence continues at coordinate 3,503 of NHEC01000008.1, read as the reverse complement.
ATCACCTGAAAGAGCAACGATGACATCCTGACGAGTCATTCGGCACAGAAGAAGCGTAGGGATTTGAGATGAATCTGCAAAGGGTTCATCAAAAAGACCACCGATCGTTGGAACCACATCCAGAATGTCTCGTTCAGTGACACGGTGCTCGGTGTGGTCTGTCCTGAGATGGTTTGCAATCGTTCGCGCATGCCCGCTCTCGTCATAGCCGGGGTCCTCAAAACCGATTGAAAAGGTCTGGACCACATCCGTCGAGAGGCGAGTCATGGCCGCGACCACGAGCGAAGAGTCGATTCCGCCGGAGAGAAATGCCCCCAGAGGGCGGTCGGAAATGAGACGACTTGAAATGGATGAGCTGAGCACTGAATCGAGTTCTGAAAGCAACTCCGAATCGGTTCCACTGATGATGCCCGCGTTCGCTACCTGATCAGGCGACCACCAGACGGTGCGTTCTATCTGAATCACACCATCTGCACTGCACAGAGTCACGCAGGTACCTGGTTGTACCTTGCAGACATTTTCATGAATCGAGAGGGTGCCGGGTATGTACCCCAACTGAAGCAGTGAGTGAAGAGCATCTCGGCTTACAGCCCCACACAGGCCAGGGATCTGAGTGAGTACCCGGGACTCTGACGCGAAAGCCGCCATCGCACCATTGAGTGCAAGGTACAGCGGCTTGATGCCCACCCGATCCCGAACAAGGTGCAACTTTTGTTGCTCAGAGTCCCAGGCCGCAAAGGCGAACATGCCGACGGCGCTCTCTGCGGCTGCGCACACGCCGACTTGCGCGATCAGCTCACAGAGAACTTCGGTATCTGAATATCCCCGCAATTGTTCCGGTGCGGAAACCTGGGACTTCAGGTCATTGAAATTGTAGATTTCACCATTGAAGACTATGGTCCATCGCCCATCACGGCTTGCCATCGGCTGGTGGCCGGCCGGAGAAGTATCGATGATGGAAAGCCTGGCATGAGAAAGACCAATCCCCACCGCGGAGTCATAGAACAAACCGGAATCATCCGGACCCCGATGCGACAGTCCATGCGCAAAGCCCCTCAGGATCTCTTGAGGGTCAGGGAGTCCGCGGTGGAGATCGAAGAACCCTGCTATCCCACACATAGTGCTGTACTCGCTTCCATGGCTGGGAACATGATACTTCCGGTCGGACCACAAGGGCGGCGCCAGCAATTCGCAAGAGGGATCGTCCCGAAGAAATCGATTGCCATATCATGGCTCCATGTCCATTGGTGCATCACCTTCGAATTCAGACCCCCGCTCCAACACCAGGTGCGAAGTCCTGGTTCTGGCGTGATCACTCAAGAGTGGAGGCGCTGAGCGAAAATGCGCCACACTGGCAGATGAATTCTCAAAAAGGGGATATGCGGTTTCAATCCTGACCATCTCTCCGCACACTCAGAACGACTATCCCGTGCGTGAAGAGGTCGCCGCATGATGGTGAATGACTCCACCGAGCAGCCCATCATTGTTCAATCGAGCAAGGTCCGTTGTTCGTCGATTGTGGTGCATCCGAAGCGTGGTTCAAGATCAACGACCTGAGGTGGTGATTTAAATCGGTCACGTGCACGCCCTCCTTGCGACGATCTGCAGGAAAAACCGAACCCAGAACTCCGTGTGGATGACCAGTTCCGCACATCACTTCAATACCAAGGAGATAAGGTTCAAGCTGCTGCGATTCTTTTGCAATCGAAACAAACTGACTCTGGTAGCACAGACCGATGCTATTCAGGATGAATATCGCCAGACGGGTTTCAAGGACATCACCACGATGCCGAATCCCGTACACGTACCTTCGATCCCCGCAAGACAAAAGACGAATGAGCGACTAATTCGAATCACCATCGTTGACAGACTTGTTTCGGTGAAGAGTCACGAACACCCCATTGACGGATTGGCAGTACTGAAAGGTGTCAAGGCGGAGTGGACATGCCAGATCATTGGTGAAGGGCCGCTTCTGGGCGAACTGCAGGAACGTTGTCAGTCACGTGGACTGGGGAGCAGAGTTGAATTCACAGGCTGGGTGGAGGATGTGCGAGGAGCATTGCGGCAAAGTCACCTCTTCGCCCTGACGTCTTCAGTCGAAGGACTACCCAATGCACTGCTCCAAGCAATGAGTGAGTCGATCCCCTGCATTTGCACCAACTTCAAGGGCGGATCTGCGCGGACGCTCCTGGGGTCCACCGGGGCAGGCATGGTGGTACCGGTTGGCGACACTCAGGCCATTGCAGCCTCGATCCAGTCCCTGATGGCGGATCCAGACCAGCGCAGGGAACTGGGTGCACGAGGCAGAGAAACCGTGATGCAATTCAGCGTGGAACGGGTCACCGATTAATGGGTTGAGGCACTCGGGCTTCACCGGAAAGGTCTCGACGGGGAACCCGGGATGACCGATTGAACAAGCTTCTAGCGCCGTACTCGACTGATGGCCGCCAAAGCCGAACGGCGCTCGGACGGAGTGAAGAGCAGCAGGATCCCCACCAATGGGCAGACGACCAGAACGGCTCCCGCATGCAGAATCGAAAACGCGATGTGAGATGAGCCGAGAGTAACGTTCAGAGCAAATCCCCCGACCAGGAATACCCCGATGAAGATGATGACCGGTGGAGCATTCCAGGAGATTCCGGAAACCATCTTTGCAAACAGGTAGAGCGATGTTGCAAGAACGAGTTGCCCAACGAGGGCGCCGTAGGCGACACCTTGAAGTCCGAACAGGTTGCCCAGGGTGATGATCGCCGCAAAACCCACGACCAAGAAGAGGACGAAGGCATAGAGCCTGAAGATCATGCGCTTTCGGATAGCAAGACCTACACTGGTCACCGAACCGAGAAAGCCGATTGCGATCCCACACGCAAGCGGGAACACCACCACGCTCCCAGCCGTGTAGCCGGAACCTGCAAGCAAGTCGAGGATTCGACTTCCCATGATGTCGAGCACGAGAACAAGTGGCACGACCATGACGACCAGCAACCTGAAGATCGCCTGATAGGTCTGCTCTGCGTCCGGCTCCTTCGCGATCGCAAGGGAGAAAGGGCCCCAGGCGGTCATGAATGCGGCAATCGGAATCGAGATGAGCATTGCGACCTTGGCCCCTGCGGCATAGTACCCGAGCGCATCAGGACCGATCGTGTCCTCCACGAACAGTCGCTCGAAGACAGGAAAGACGGCAGTGACCACCATGATGACCCCGAGCGGAAGGGCATACGGCAGCAGTGGCTTGAGGAGCCCGAAGTCGGAGGGCACGACCAGCCAGTCACGGATGTACCAGAGACCGACCAAACAACCGAAGATCGACATCCCGAAGTTGATCCAGAAGACACCAGTGACTCCGATGTCCAGGACATAGATGGCGGCGATGAGGACCGCAACGCGAACCATGACCATACCCACGGTGAGTAGGACGTACCGCCCGCGCTGGAAGTTGATCCGACAGACGAGGCACGCGAGCGCGAAACCGATCTCGAAGGGTGCGGTGGCGACCACAAGCC
>NHEC01000007.1 GCA_002171655.1 Planctomycetes bacterium TMED75 | reverse complement strand
TTCTCGGCGCCCACCTGCTCGCGGATCTCCACGTTGGCGCCATCGAGGGTGCCGATTGTTAGGGCGCCATTCATCGCGAATTTCATGTTGCCGGTGCCGGAGGCCTCCTTGCCGGCGGTGGAAATCTGCTCGGAGAGGTCGGAGGCGGGGTAGACCCGTTGGCCGAGCTTGACGTTGTAATCCGGCAGGAATACCACGCGCAGCCGGCCATCCATGTCGGGATCGGAGTTCACCGTTTCGGCAATGCCATTGATGAAACGGATGATCAACTTGGCCATGTAGTAGCCCGGAGCTGCCTTGCCGCCAAAGATCACGGTGCGGGGGGCCATGCCATCGGCCTGGCCGTTCTTGATTCGCAAGTACTGCGCAATCACCTGTAGGGCGTTGAGATGTTGGCGCTTGTATTCATGGATGCGCTTGACCTGGACGTCAAAGAGGGAAGCGGGATCCACGAGAACGCTGGTGTGGCGGTGGATGTAGTTGGCGAGCTGGCGCTTGGCCTCCAGGCGGGTCTGCTCCCAGCGCTGCAGGAAGTTGCTGTCGTTTTGGTACTGCTCAAGCTTTCTCAGCTCCTCGAGGTTGTGGAGCCAGTTCGCGCCCAGCACTTCATCCAGCAGGCCACTCAGCTGCGGGTTGCAAAGACCCATCCAACGGCGTGGCGTAACGCCGTTGGTGACATTGGTGAACTTCTCTGGCCAGAGCTGGGCGAACTCCGGCATCAGACTGCTTTGCACCAGTTCGCTATGCAGACGGGCCACACCGTTGATGTGGTGAGAACCCACCGTGGCCAGGTGGGCCATGCGCACGGCCTTCTGGCCTTCCTCATCGATGATCGAGAGCTTGCGCAAGATGTTGTCGTCGCCGGGGTGCTTGAGGCGCACCTGTTGCAGGAAGCGGCGATTGATCTCGAAGATCAGCTCCAAGTGCCTTGGCAGCAGGCTGGCGAAGAGGGGCAGGCCCCACTTCTCGAGGGCCTCAGGTAGCAAGGTGTGGTTCGTGTAAGCGAGCGAACGGCTGGTGATGTCCCAGGCCACCTCCCAGTCAAGATTTTTGTCATCGATCAGCAGGCGCATCAGTTCTGCTACTGCGATGGCGGGGTGGGTGTCGTTGAGTTGAACGGCCCAATGCTGCGGGAACTCCGTCACCGGGATGTTCCGTTTCTCCATGTTGCGCAGCATGTCCTGCAGGCTGCAGCTGACGAAGAAGTGCTGTTGCTTGAGACGCAGCCGCCGGCCCTCATCCGTGCCGTCGTTTGGGTACAGCACCTTGGAGAGGGTTTCTGAGCCGACCTTTTCCTCAACGGCGCCGTAGTAGTCGCCGATGTTGAAGGCGTAGAAGTCAAAGGACTCGGTGGCCGTGGCTCGCCACAGGCGCAGGCGGTCGCAAGTGTTGACCTTGTAGCCCAGCACCGGGATGTCATGGGGGATGCCGATGGCATGCTCACCCGGTATCCAGCGTGAGCGGTAGCGGCCCTGCTCATCGGTGTAGCCCTCGGTGCGGCCACCAAAGCCAACGAAGATCGACTGATCAGGGTGGGTGAGCTCCCAGGGCCAGCCTCCCTTGAGCCACTTGTCGGTGATCTCAACCTGCCAGCCGTCACGGATGAGCTGATCGAAGATGCCGAATTCGTAGCGGATGCCGTAGCCAACCGCCGGCACCTCAAGGCTGGCCAGCGATTCCATGTAGCAGGCGGCCAGGCGCCCAAGCCCACCGTTGCCCAGGCCTGGCTCCTCTTCTACTTCAAGGATGTCTTCGATGCTGGTGCCGTTGAAGCGTTGCAGGGCCTCTGCGGCTTCGTTCTCGATGCCAAGCATCAGCAGGTTGTTGCCCAGCTGCGGGCCGATCAGGAATTCTGCTGAGAGGTAGGCCACCGTCTTGGTGGGTTGGTGGCTGAGGGCTTCCTTACCAGCCAGGTAGCGGGTCATCAGTCGGTCACGTACCGCGTAACTCAGCGCCATGTACAGGTCGTGGCGGGTGGCGCTGGGGGCGAGCTTGCCCAAGGTGAAGAAGAGGTGCTCAGTGATGCCGGCAAAGAGGTCATCTGCACTCAGACCACTGCGCTCGGGGTCCTGAAAGCTGCTGGGGGTAGGCATCGAAAATTCCGCGGGCTGCTGGCTCATCGGTCGTGCAGAAACGGACTCTTTGCGGAAGTTAGCGATGCCAGCCTGGGTTCACCGTTAAAGCCTTGTGATCCGCACCATTGCCGAGATGCTTCAGCGTTGGGGTTTCAGCCGTGGCGGCTGGCTCGACAACCGTCGCGGCGAGTGGTGGTTGCTGGCCCAGCTTCTGCTGATTGCTCTTGATGTACTGCTGCCTTCTTGGCCAGCTCGCTGGGCCTGGCCACCACTACTGCTGCCGTGGCTGCCCTTTCTTGGGCTGGGGCTATTGGGGGGTGGGCTTCTGCTGGCGTTGTTGGCCTTCCTTCAGCTGGGGGAGAGCCTGACCCCTCTGCCGGAGCCGATGCCTTCGGTTCCTCTCAAGCAGCAGGGGCTGTATGGCTTTTGCCGTCATCCGCTGTATTTGGCCGTGCTCATCTGCAGCAGTGGGATGGCGCTGATCCGTGGCGGCTTGCTGCACCCATTGCTGCTTTTGGCCCTGGCCGTGCTGCTGGTCGGCAAGGCCCGCCGCGAGGAGGGTGCCCTGCTGGCGTTGCATCCAGATTTCGAGGCTTACCGGCAGCGCACAGCGGCAATGGTTCCCTGGCTGCCGGGCCTGGATTGGCGCTGATCAGCGTTTGCTGGACCCTGTGCTGTTGCCGTCGGCGCGGGAAGCTAGGGACCAGAAGGCTCCTGAAAGCACGGCCATCAACCCCAGGCTGGCCCCCCAGCTGGGTCCTAGGGCCCAACTCATCAGCAGCTGCAGCACCACCCCGACACTGGCTGCCAGTAGCAGGCTGCTGAGCACCAGGATGGTGGTCTGGTTGGTTTCACTTAAGGAAGTGCTTCTTAGCTCGGCCTCGAGGCGAGCCAGGGGTGCACTCAGGGGGATGTAGAGGGCCAGAGCCCAGAGCGCAGCTCCGCTCAGAAGAGTGGTCCAATCGGTGCTGGACAGGGGCACGGCGGACCGCTGCAGGGGCAGCATCACTAGCATCTCTGCCACACCTGCGGTGGTCGCGTGTCAGCGGACTGGACCTTTCAAGGCAGCCCTATCCATACCCTCAGCCGTGCGCCAGAGGGTGGTGCCCAAGATCGACCAGCTGTTCTGTTAGTGCACGGGTTTGGGGCGTCAACGGATCACTGGCGCCACAACATCCCTGTACTGGCTGCCAGCTATGAGGTTCATGCCCTGGATCTGCTGGGCTTTGGCCGCAGTGCCAAGCCCGCTGGTCAGCCCTATGGCGGCGCGCTTTGGCGGGATCAGCTCTGCGCTTACGTTCGCGAACGCATTGGCCGTCCGACGGTGATTGCTGGCAATTCTCTTGGTGGTTTTGCGGCCCTCGCCGCTGGCGCCGCCCTAGGCGAGCACTGTGCTGGGGTGGTTCTGCTCAACGCTGCTGGCCCGTTTAGTGAAGAGCAGAAGCCGCCACAGGGTTGGGGCCGTATTGCCCGCGTCAAGATTGGCTCGGCTCTGTTTAAAAGCCCAATCCTGCAGCGGTTGTTGTTTGAAAATCTGCGCCGACCCGCCACGATTCGACGCACCCTGCGGCAGGTCTATATCGATCCCACCAACGTTGACGATGAGTTGGTGGAGGCCATCCGTCGTCCGTCCCTGGACCCAGGGGCCTTTGGTGTGTTTCGCACAGTGTTTGACATCCCTCGCGGCCAGCCCCTCGATGAGTTGTTTGCTGAGCTCAAGGCACCGCTGCTGCTGATCTGGGGCATCCGCGATCCCTGGATCAATGCCGAGGGTCGCCGGGAACGTTTCCAGCACCATTCGCCACAGGCCACCACTGAGGTGGTGCTGGAGGCAGGGCACTGTCCCCATGATGAGGTGCCATCGATTGTTAACGCGCAGCTGCTCCAATGGCTTGGCACACTCCCTTGAGCCATGGCGCTGCGTCAGGAAACCGCTCCCTACGCCCACTCGGTTTTCACTGCTGAGAATGGTGATCTGATCCGTCTGGTACCCGAGCGCGGCGGTCTGCTCACCGGCTGGCAGGTGGACGGCCGCGAAGTGGTCTATCTCGATCTTGAACGCTTTCTCACCCCTGGCCAGTCCGTGCGTGGTGGGGCACCCGTGCTTTTCCCTATCTGTGGCAATCTCCCCGACGACAGCCTGCCGCTGGCTGATGGCCGAACAGCAAGCCTCAAGCAGCATGGCTTTGCTCGCACGATGCCCTGGAGCCTTAGTGCTCTTGAGGACGGCCTCGGCGTGCGGCTCGAGCTGAGTGACACCGCAGAGACCCTCGCGGCTTTCCCGTTCCCCTTCCTGCTGCAGCTCGATTACCGCCTGGCGCCTTCGGCATTGGAAGTGACCATGACGTTGCACAACCGTGCTGATCAGCCTCTGCCCTTCAGCTTTGGCCTGCACCCCTACTTCAATGTCAGCAGCCTTGCTGGAACAGGTTTTGCAGGCATGCCCGCCGAGTGCTTCAACCACAACGTGATGGCTCCGGCTTCTACATCAGAGCAGCTGCAACTTCTTGAGAAGGGTATTGATCTGTTGGTGCGCCCTGATGGTGATGTTGCCCTTGTGGATCAGGATGCTGGCATCAAGCTCAACATGGAGCTCAGTGATCCCTGGAACCTTGCGGTGTTCTGGACTGATCCCCCGCGCACCATGGTTTGTATGGAGCCCTGGACCGGACCCCGTCAGAGCTTGATCAGCGGTGATTGCAAGCTTGAGGTGGCACCCGGGGAGCGGTGCAGCCTGCGGAATCGGTACGTGGTGTCATCACTGCAGGGTTGATAATCACTTTCTCGGCAGGAGGAGTGGGCGTTGACGAGCACCAGCGCCGCTCCATCCCAACACCAGCTCGGCGAAACCAGCTGGCGTTATCGCCCTGACATTGATGCCCTGCGCGGCATCGCCGTTCTGGCGGTGTTTGTTTATCACCTTGATGAGCACTGGCTGCCCGGAGGCTTCACCGGGGTGGATGTGTTCTTTGTGATCTCGGGTTATGTCGTTAGCGGTTCGTTACTGAGTCACCGGGAGCAACCCTTTTGGCAGCAGCTCGGGGGCTTTTATCAGCGCCGCATTCGGCGCCTGGTGCCAAACCTGCTCTGCAACGTTGCCTTGACCAGCCTGGCAGTTGCCTTGCTTGTGCCTCCAGAAGAGAGCCGCAGCCTTTTCACGACCGCGGTGAAAGCTCTCTACGGCTGGTCGAACAACCATCTGGCTCTGGGTGCCACTGACTACTTCGGGCTTGATGCCCATCTCAACCCTCTTTCCCACACCTGGTCGCTGGGAGTGGAAGAGCAGTTTTATCTGGTCTTCCCCCTGATGCTCCTGTTCCTGGGCCGCTGGCGGCGAGGGCGCTGGTTAGTGCCAGGCCTTCTGGCTTTGGTGAGTATCTCTGTGCTGCTCAGCCTGCTGTGGACCTGGCAGGCACCAGTGCTGGCCTTTTTCCTTATGCCTAGTCGCTTTTGGGAGCTCAGTGCCGGTGTCCTGCTCTTGCTGGGACAGCGGCGCAGCTGGTGGGTTTCTCTTTCTGCCTCAAAGTTCAACCGCGGCCTGCGCTGGGGGGGGCTGGGTTTGTTGCTTCTTGCGTTGATCGCTACACCGCATGGTCGCGGGTTTCCTCTGCCGGGTGCACTTCCTGCCGTGCTGGGGACCCTCGCGTTGCTGCAGGCCGGCTGCCATTGGGGCGTTCTGCAACGGCCTCTCGTGCAATGCGGTCTGATCTCTTACTCGCTCTACCTCTGGCACTGGCCAGTGCTCACCTTGATGCGCTGGACCACGGGCCTTGAGGAGCCCCTGTTGCTGGTTCTGGCTGTCCTGCTTTCTGTTGTGCTCGCCTGGTTGGCCTACCGATTGGTGGAGCAGCCCCTGCGTCGCAACCACTGGCCGGCTCCGTTGCTGCTGGGTTTCAGCTTGGCAGCTGTGGGTCTGACTTGGGCTGGGTTGGAGGTACTGGCGCATCCGCTGCGAGGACAATGGTTTCTGGGCCGGCGCCAGGCCTCCATACCTCAATCGGAGCGCTTTACAACCGGTGATTGCACCGTGCCGCCCTGGGTGCCCTACGGCCCAAGCAGCCGCACCGACTTCATTCGCTGTGGTCGTTCCGGTGATCCTGGCCGTCCTGAGCTATTCCTGCTGGGGGACTCCCATGCCCTGCATTTGTTGCCGATGCTTGAAGGAGGAGCGGATCGCACCGGTCAGGCCCTCAGTTACAGCTTCAAGGGAAATTGCCTGATCAGTCCAGATCTGATTGGGACCTACCGGCAGCGCCGCTTTGTCACCTGCCGGGATTTTGCAGCTGGTGAGCTTGAGCGAGCGCGCTCGCGTCTCAATCGTGGTGATGTGGTGGTGATCGGCAACTGGTTCAACCGCTATCTCGGAGAAATCGACAGTCGGGGCCGGCCGATTGAAAACCGTATCGATGCCGGCGGCTCCCCCCTTAGCTCCGAGCAGATTCGCCAGGAGTGGATCAGCAGCCTCCGGCGGCAGGCCGTCTTGATGGCAAAACAAGGGATTCAGCTGGTGTTGGTGGTTGATGTGCCAAGCCTGAGACGGGAACCCACCGCCTGTGAAGCCTGGAGCGACCTGCGCCCGGCTCTTGATCCCTCAACCCTCTGTGCTCCACCGGCAGCTTTGACTGCAGCCCAGCAGCAGCTGCAGCGCAATGCTTTGGATGCTGTGGCTTTAGGACTGAGGAACGTTCATGTTTTTGATCCGACCGATTCTTTGCTCAAGCAAGGTCGGGTGCAGCATCGGCTCAGTGACGGTCGGCTGCGCTACTTCGATACCAACCACCTCACCGTTTCAGCCAGTCGCGGATTGGTGCCGCAGTGGATTGCGTTTCTAGAGCTCAGTGGCCTTGCTGGGGGAAACCCCCGGTAAGCGTCCTCGGCAAAGCTGTTGTAGGGGATCGAACTGGCGTTTGACTGCTTCAACTAATGGCTTGGCAGGAGTATCTCCCCAGGCAGGCAAGCGGCAGCCCGCGGGTGCTTGAAGCACCATCAGATAGCCCCCCAGGTTCTGGCATTGCTGCCGCAGGGTGGCCACCTGATGCTCTGCGGCATCGGTAAAGCTGGCCTGGGCCAGGCCAAGGCCACTGGCGGCACCGAGCTCGAGTTGCCAGGGTCCGGCGTGTTGCTGTTCCAGCAGCTCAAGGACGCGTCTTGGCTCCAGCCCAAGGCGCAGCAGCCATTGATCAGCTGCAAGTGGTGGTGTTGAGATCTGCGGTAGCTCCTGCGCTTCGATGCTGATTGCACTGCCTCCAAGTTGCACCAGCTGTTGATGTTGCTGGCTGGCAGCCTCCTTGTTGAGGCTGACGAGGTTGAGCAGAAGCTCTGTATGGATTCCCTGCTGGTGCCAGCAAAACCGTTCCAGCGCCAAGGGGCAACGCAGTAGGAGTTCCTGGCGCAACTGCTGCAACGCTTCACAAGCTCCGCTTAGGCGCAGTTGCAGCCGCTGCGCTGGCAATGGCTGGGTGCGCAGGGTGAGGCTGGTGATGAGCCCCAGGCTGCCCCAGCTGCCGCAGAGCAGTCGCATCAGGTCATAGCCGGCAACATTTTTGACCACACGACCGCCTGCTTTAGCGGCGGTGCCATCGCTGCGTAGGAGGGTGAGGCCGATCAATTGATCGCGTAGCCCCATGTAGCGATGACGCAGCGGGCCGCTCACTCCGCGGGCTACAACCCCACCAATGCTGCTTCCACCTGCCACGGGCGGATCAATCGGTAGCCACTGGCCTTTTTCAGCAAGGACTTCCTGTAACTGCGATAGCGGAAGCCCCGCCTGCACTTCCAGGGTGAAATCACCAGCGGAGTGTTCAAGCACTCGGTTGTGCTGCCTCAGGCTCAGCACGGTGGTGCCCTCCTGCAACGGCGCCCCCCAGTGCAGATGCTGGCCCAGGCCACTGGGAATCCAGGGAGTGGCATCGGCGCTGAGCTCGCGCACCAGTTGGGGCAGTTCATCGGGGCCGGGCGTTAGGAGTGGAGCCAGATCCGGCATGCCAGGGGATGGCGAGCAGTCCCAAGATCATCGTCTTTGATGACGACCCCACGGGCTCCCAGACCGTGCGTGGTTGTCCGCTGCTGCTGGAGTTCAGCAGCCCCAGCCTTGCTGCCGCCTTGGCAGATCCCTCGCCGTTGCTGTTTCTGCTCACCAACAGCCGCGCCCTTGATGCTGAGGAAGTCCGCATCAAGCTCACGCTGCTGTGTCGCCGGCTCAGGCCTCTGCTTGATCAGTTGGAACGCCCTTGGCTTGTTGTTAGCCGGGGTGATTCCACCCTCAGGGGTCACACGCCTCTGGAGCATGACGTGATCCGCGCCGAGCTTGGACCCTTTCACGCCAGCCTGCTGGTGCCGGCATTTCCCCAGGGGGGACGCACCACCAAAAACGGTGTGCAT
>NHEC01000006.1 GCA_002171655.1 Planctomycetes bacterium TMED75 | reverse complement strand
TCCGATTCGCTCTGGGCGCAGGCGCTGGAACCGCTTGAAAACGAGGTTGAAATGAACGGGGACCGCACGTCGATCGTGGGTCTCGTGGCCGGGGATCCCGACTATCGAGCCACCTACGAAGCACTCTTCGGTCCGCTTTCGGTGCCGGAGCTCTCCACGGTGGTCGGGGAGGCCGCCTGCCCCGAGCGAGGTGGAGGTTCCAGTGAGCGAGCGCGTCGCTGGTCCGAATTGCCGTCTGCCACTCGAGAAGGCATCAACGAAGTGTTCGTGAACCTTGGCAAATCGATCGGTGCCTACCAGCGACGACTCAATTCCGCCGAGGCGCCCTTTGATCACTTTGTCGAATCCGCCGCCTCCGGGACCTACCAACCGGTGTCCGGATTCAGTGATGCGCAGGTCCGAGGCCTCGGACTCTTTTCCGGGGTCGCCGGTTGCTGGGAGTGCCACGCGGGCCCGATGATCACCACCGGAGAGTTCCACAACATCGGGGTCCCGCCGGTCGGGGGAGGGATGCCCACGGACAGTGGTCGTTTCGCCGGGGCGGGCATTGTCAAACGGGATCCCTTCAATGCGGCGGGCGTGCACTCCGATGACCCAGACAGTGCTCGAGGTCGTTTGGTGCGTACGTTGATCGAGTCTCCCGAGAACTGGGGTCGTTTTCGAACGCCCTCGCTTCGAGAGGTCTCTCGGACCGCGCCCTATATGCACGAAGGCCGGTTTGAAACCCTGGAAGAGGTGGTTCGCTTCTATTCCACACTGGAGGGTGCGGTCCAGCTTGACCACCACCAGGAGTTGGTTCTGGAGCCTCTGGGACTGTCCGATCAGGAGGTCAGTGATCTGGTCTCGTTCCTGGAAGCGCTCGATGGGCAACCACTTGAGCCTGAATTCGCCAAGGCGCCGGTCGTGGCCCCATAACCCGGTCACGAACTGCCCTGAAAGCCCAATTTCTTTCTTTGGACTTCCAAGAGCCCATCTATACTTGAGTTTGAGTCTGGAATGTTCTTTTTCCAGACCAAACCCCACTCCCCACCCATCAAGACCGCTGTCTCCCCACCCCGACAGCCTTCAGATTGGACCCTGATTCCCATGCCCTTCAGTCTTCTCCACACAACGGCGTTGCTCGGACTTCTCGTGACCTCTGGTGCCCTGGCGCACGACGGCGATCCCAAGGCAACTCAGGAGCGAACTCCCTGGGCTGGGCCAAGTTGGCGAAGCGACGTCGACAGCGGCACGCTGGCCGGTGGCTTTCCCAGCGATGGCATCGAACTTGCCGCCAACATCACCATGGGTGAACTGGGTGGCGGAGAAGGCGCCGACTGCTGGGGCTACACCTCGCCCTCGGGTCGGGAATACGCACTGATGACCACCACCCTCGGCACCAACTTCGTCGAGATCACCAACCCCGGCAATCCTCAGATCATTTCCTATCTGAGCGGAGCCAGCTGTCTCTGGCGTGATGTGAAGGTCTTCGAGGACCACTGCTACATCGTCAGTGACTGTGGTGGTGGTATCCAGGTCGTCTCCCTCGCGAACATCGACGCCGGTCAGGTGACTCTGGTGAACACGATCACCAGTGGTGGAACCAACAACACCCACAACATCGCGTTGGATCCCGAGACCGGGCTGATCGCGCGGTGCGGTGGTGGCAACAACGTCGGCCTTCGTTTCTACGACGCCGCCGCGAACAAGGCCAATCCCCCCTTCGTCGGTGAGTGGACCCCGATCTACGTCCACGACGCGCAACTTCGAACCTTCACCTCCGGTCCCTACGCGGGGCAGACCCTCGCCTTCTGCTGCGGCGGCATGGGCAACGGCTCCGGCTCCACCCGGGTCGCGGTGGTCAACGTGACCAACCCCTCCAACCCCGTTCTGCTGGGCGAGTCCTTCTACAGCGGCTCCGCCTACTGCCACCAGGGCTGGCTGAGTGACGACAACGGCACCTTCTACGTCAACGACGAGCTCTACAGTGGGGCCTCCTCGACCTTCATCTTTGATGTCTCGGATCCGACCAACCCCAACTTCGTCACTCGTTTCTCCAACGGACTCGGATCAACCTGCCACAACTGCTACGCCAAGGGCGACCTGCTTTTCGCCGCCAACTACCGCAGTGGCCTGCGTGTCTTTGACATCTCCAACCGCACCAGCCCGACTGAAATCTCCTTCTTCGACACCTATCCCGAGAGTGACAGTGGCGGCTTCAACGGCGCCTGGAGTGTCTACCCCTACTTCGAAAGTGGCACGATCATCGTCTCCGACATCGAGCGTGGCCTCTTCGTGTTCTCTGGTGACTTCGTCTCGGTCGGGTTCAACCCGATCGGAGGCGTTCCGAATCAGTTCTCCTCCTCCGGTGAGGACCTCTCGGTCACGATCTCCGTCAACGGCGGGGAACTCGACACCAGTTCCGGCGTGGTGGTCTTCAACGACGGCACCGGCACCCAGCAGGTGCCTCTGAGTTTCGACGGCCTCGCCTACAACGCGAGCCTTCCCGCGCTCGCCTGCCCCGGGCAGCTTTCCTTGAACTTCGCGATTCAGGACACCGAGGGCACCCTTTACGAGAGCCAGGTCTTTACCGGAACGATCGCCGATTCCCTCGAGCTCGTGGTTGATCTCGACTTCAACAGCTCCGCGGGCTGGACCACGCAGACCACTGCTTCGGTTGGTGGTTGGGAGCGCGGAGTCCCCACCGGCGACAGCGTCTCGGTCAATGACTGCAGCGCCCCGTCGCTCGATTCTGATGGAAGCGGCAGTTGTTGGCTCACCGGAAACGGCTTCTCCGACAGCGCCTGCGCGAACGACATCGATGGAGGGAGCACCATACTGACTTCTGCCGTCTACGTTCCGGCAGACGATCTGACCGATCCCGAGCTTTCCTTTGCCTGGTGGTACGACAACACCTCCGCCAACAACACCGAGTACGACGACGTCTTCCTGGTCGAGTTGTCCGGAAACTCCGGTGACAGCTGGACCACGATTCTGAGTGTTTCCCTGGGCAACAGTGCGCAGACCGGTTGGACGCAGAGTGCCTTCGCGGTCAATGACTACGTGACCGTCACCAGTGGCATTCGGGTGCGCTTCTCCGCGTCGGACTTCGACCCCGGTTCGGTGGTCGAGGCGGGCGTCGATGCGTTCCGCATCAACGGGCTCATCTGTGAAAGCGACTTCGCGGCCCCCGACATCAACCGGGACGGCTTCGTCGACGGACAGGACCTTGCCGCGCTCTTGGCCGACTGGGGCTGCACCGGTACCAACTGCACTGCCGACATCGACGGTGATTTGGTGGTGGGCGGTCAGGACCTCGCGCAGATCCTTGCGGGCTGGAACCCCTCCTGACCCGCTTCCTGGAGAGACTCTTTCCCCCTCCGTCTCGGGGGGGTACCCTGTGTGCCTTGCGCCCCGACTCTGATCTTCGCCGCTCCTCATTGATCCCGAATCGAGTTCTCCCCCATGTTCAATCGTCTTCTCGTTGTTGCCGGTGTTGGTGCCGTGGCCTTGAGTTTTCCCGCTCCAGCTCATGAGAACGACCCCAAAGGCCAGGACATGACGCCGTGCTATCGAGGGCCCGGTTGGCGAGAAGCCGACGGCGGACTCGCCGGTGGCCAGTTCCAGAGTTCAGGACTCACGCTTCGTTCCTGGATGCCGATCGATGAACTGAATTCCGCAAGCAACGCCTGCAACGACTGCTGGGGCTATGTCTCCTCCAGTGGACGCGAGTACGCGATGATCGGTACCAACCGCGGGACGGCCTTTGTGGAGGTCACCAACCCCGCAAATCCACAGTGGTTGCAGTTCCATACGGGACCCACCAGCACCTGGCGAGACATCAAGATCTTCGACCAGTGTGCCTATGCGGTCAGTGAAGGTGGGGGCGGTATTCAGTGCTTCGACCTCAGCAACATCGATTCAGGATCGATCCCCTCGCCCTCGTCGGTCACCTCCGGCGGCACCGCCACCACTCACAACGTGGCGATCAACGAGGAAAGTGGTTATCTCTACCGGTGCGGTGGAGGTTCAAACATCGGTCTTCGGGTCTACGACCTCAACGATGAACCGCTCAACCCCAGTTTCGTCGGGGAATGGCTCGAACGATACGTGCACGATGTCCAGGTGGTCAGCTACACCGAAGGTCCGTATGCGGGTCGCGAAATCGCCTTCTGCTGTGCGGGTTTCAACAACGGCAGCACGGAGACCGGTCTCGACATCGTTGATGTCACCGACAAGTCCAACATGTTCCTGGTCCGACGATTCACCTACCCCAATGGTGCCTACAGCCATCAGGGTTGGCTCACTCCCGATCGCAAGTTCTTCCTGCTGGGCGATGAGCTCGATGAAGGTGGCGCGGTGCCCACCTCGGTCATCGTCATCAACGTCGAAGCGATCACCAATCCCTATTACGTACAACACTGGACCAACGGCAACGCTGCGATCACCCACAACGTGTACACCATCGGCGATTTTGCCTACATGGCCAACTACACCAGCGGATTGCGCGTCTTTGACATCCGCGATCCACGAAATATGGTCGAAGTCGGCTACCTCGACACCTATCCCGAGAGTGACTCGGTCGCCTTTGATGGACTCTGGAGCACCTGGCCGTACTACCCCAGCGGCACGATCATCGGCAGCGACATTCAGCGTGGTCTTTTCGTGATGACGCCAGACTTGGCGAACATCAACTTCTCGTTGCCCTCGCCACTCCCGACCACGATCCCCTCATTGGGCGCGCAAATCGAATTCGACCTCGACTCCCTGGTGGTCGCGGCGGATCCCACTCAGGTCTTTGTGACCTTCGATGACGGGAGCGGACCGGTCGATCAGCTGGCGGTACCGATTTCCGAAAACCGATTCCGGGCGACCCTGCCGGCACTCAACTGTCCCGCGAGCGTTCAGCTGGTGTTCTCCGCACGCAACCTGGAAGGCGACCTCTTCAGCAGCATTGCCTACCAGACGATCGTTGCCGATGAGTTTCCCACGATCTTCAGCGACGATTTTCAGTCCGAGCAGGGCTGGAAGATTCTGGGTTCCGCCCAGACGGTCGTTTCCGGCATGTGGATGCGTGGCCCGCCGATCGGCAACGGTGACTGGGGTGATCCCACTACCGACGCTGACGGATCCGGCCGCTGCTTCCTGACCGGTAACGGACCCGGCGTTCTGGAAGTCGACGGGGAAGCGATCCTCATGTCCCCGGTGATCGATTCTTCGGAGCCCGAGACCTACGTCTCGTACGCCCGATGGTTTGCCAACGACTTCGGCCCCTGGCCCAACCAGGATTCGATGTACGTCGAGATCTCCGGCGATGATCAAGCCACCTGGACGTTGGTCGAGCAGATTGGTCCCGACGATGAAGCCTCCTCCGGTCAGTGGTTCATGCGAACCTTCCGAATCGCCGACTACGTGACTTCCGCCACCGACGAAGTGCGAGTGCGATTTCGAGTCGAGGACATCCTTGCCGATTCCGTGGTCGAAGCGGCGGTCGACGCCTTTTCCGTCGAGACGATCATCTGCGGAGCGGGTCCGCTTCCTGCGGACCTCAATGGTGATGGTTCGATCGATGGCGCAGACATGACGATCCTCCTGGGTGCCTGGGGCACGAACGACCCCCTGGCGGACATCAATCAGGACGGCATTGTCAGCGGACCGGATCTCACCGAACTGCTCGCCACCTGGGGCGCAACCCCCTGAGTCCTGCCGCTCCCCTCGGGAGTGTGGGTCATCCCGAGCAAATTGTGTCGTGTCACCCCACGGAGGCGATATGCTGGATGTGTGGTGGCCGCCAGGGCACCATGACCACCCTTTGACTGGAGAATCACGAGACGTGCACCCGATCACCTGCAACCCTTCGTCTTCATCTTCCACCCGCCCGCGTGCCTTGCTCCGTTCGGCCTCCGTCCTGCTGCTGGGTGGACTGCTCGCGTGCGCCGGCAGCTCCGTTGCTTCCGAGGATCCGCCCACCGAACCTGCCGTCGGGCAGACCTGGGTGCAGGCGGTTCCGGGTACCGCCGTCGAACTGGTGATGAAGCCGGTTCCCGGAGCGGGTGAGACTCTGTGGGTGATGGAGAACGAACTCACCTGGAATCTCTTCGACATCTTCATCTTCCGCCTGGACGAAAAGAAGGGACAGAGCAACTCCGCTTCCGATGCGGTCACGCGGCCGACCAAGCCCTACATCGCGGTCGACCGAGGATTCGGTCACGACGGGTACCCCGCGATCTCGATGTCCTTCAAGGGCGCCCTTCAGTTCGCCGAATGGGTGAGCGCGAAGACCGGGCGCACCTTCCGAATTCCAACCGTCGAGCAGTGGTCGCGAATCTGCACTGCGGCGAAGATCCCCTCCGAGGACCTCGCCGAATACGCCTGGTATGAAGTCAACAGCGGGGAGACCACCCATCCAGTGGGTTCGCGCAAGGCCGACCAGCTGGGACTGCACGACCTCTACGGCAATGTGGGGGAATGGTGCCATGCCGGAGGGACCGCGGAGAAGCCGGTCGGGGTGTTGATGGGCGGTGGGTATGAATCGCCCGCCACGCAGCTGGACTGCGTGCACACCGTTCCCTACGACCCGATGTGGAATGACAGTGATCCCCAGTTTCCCAAGAGCATCTGGTGGCTTGCCGATGCGGCCTACGTCGGACTCCGACTCGTCTGCGTCGAACCGGACGATCCCACCCCGACCAAGGCTTCACAGAACACCCAACCCGCACCTCCGGAAGACGTCCATGACGAATCATGATCCATCCAGCAGGCGGCCCTCGATCTCTCGCAGGCGTTTCATTGCCACCACCTCCGTCGGTGCGGCACTGCCGTTGGCGGCGGGGGCATTTGGTGGGTTGTCGGTTCCTCGTTCCGAGGAGATCCGCGTTGGTCTGATCGGGTGTGGGGGGCGTGGGAAGGGTGCTGCGCGCAACGCGCTTGAAGCGTCGCCCGACACCACCATCCACGCGATCGGTGACATCTTTCCCGATCGCGTGCGGGATGCGCGCAGTGGATTCTCCACGATGTCGGAAAACTTCGGGGACCGTGCGATTCCGGCTGAAGAACGCTGCTATGTCGGGTGGGATGCCTTTCAGGAAGTGCTCGCGACTGATTGCGATTACGTGATACTCGCCACCCCGCCGGGGTTCCGCCCGCAGCACTTCGAAGCGGCGATCGGTGCGGGCAAACACGTCTTCATGGAAAAGCCGGTGGCGGTCGACCCCGCCGGTATCCGAACCGTGCTTGAAGCGTCGAAGGCCGCCGATGAGCGCAAGCTTTCGGTGGTCTCCGGCACGCAGCGCCGACACCAAGCCGGGTACC
The DNA here is from genome assembly GCA_002171655.1 of Planctomycetes bacterium TMED75. Classification (GTDB taxonomy): domain Bacteria; phylum Planctomycetota; class Phycisphaerae; order Phycisphaerales; family SM1A02; genus UBA8087. Next base: position 16,149 of record NHEC01000006.1, on the reverse strand, counting down.
TGGCGCTGATCGAACAGATTCGAAACGGCGCGATCGGAACCCCGCTCTCCGCCCAGTGCTACTGGAATCAGGGTGGCCTCTGGTCGGTCGATGCTCAGGCAGATCGATCCGACATGGAGAACCAGCTGCGCAACTGGCTCTACCACACCTGGCTCAGCGGGGACCACATCGTCGAGCAGCACGTGCACAACATCGACGTCGTCAACTGGGTCTTCGATGCGCATCCGATCTCCGTCTACGGAGTGGGGGGGCGCCAGGTTCGAACCGAGCCGAAGTACGGCCACATCTTCGATCACTTTTCCCTTGAGTACGTCTACCCCGACGACCGCGTGGCCCACAGCATGTGTCGCCAGCAGATCGGTACCCAGCAGCGGGTGGAGGAACGTGTGATCGGCAGCGAAGGTCGGGTCACCACCGGGCAGGGCATCCGAATCCTCGGTCCGAACCAGTGGCGCTTCAGCGGCGACCAGGTGAATCCCTACGTTCAGGAGCACATCGATCTCCAGGCCTCCATGCGTGGAACCGGTCCCCACCTCAATGAAGGGCAGCGCATCGCGGAATCCACGATGAGTGCGATCATGGGTCGCGAAGCGGCCTACACCGGTCAGTTGATCACCTGGGACGATGCGATGTCGAGCACTCTCGACCTCACGCCGGAGGTGCACGAGTTCGGAGCGCGTACCGAGCATGCGGTGGCGGTTCCCGGCGTGACCGAGCTCAACCGAACGGTCTGATCGACCACCTCATTCCGGCCGCGCTGATAGGATGCCCGCGTGGGCACCTCCCAGGAACAATCTGATCCGATCCCCGGATTGACGGCCTGCTTCACATGCATGAACAGCATGCGCACCATGCCTCGTTCATTGGACTCGATTCAAGGTCTGGTTGAACACGTCGTGGTCGTGGACTCTGGATCGACCGACGGAACGATCGAGTTCTGTCGGGAACGCGGCGCCGAAGTCGTTCACCGGGACTGGACGAACTTCCCCGAGCAGAAGACCCGTGCTCTGGAACTCTGTGCGGACTCGCCGTGGGTGCTCAATCTGGACTCCGATGAATCTCCGGATTCCGAACTCGTCGCCGGGATCCGATCTGCGCTTGCCGATCCGTCCGAATCGGTGGATGGCTTCGAGCTCAATCGTCTCACCCTGCTGCATGGGCAGCTGCTGCGTCATACGTTCCAGCCTGAATGGCGGTTGCGCCTCTGTCGCGGAGGAAAAGGTCGAGTGAACCACGATTCCCCGGTGCACGACCGCATTGATGTCCCGGGCGGTGTGGAACGGCTGCCTGGTGTGCTCGTCCACGATTCATGGATCGGAGCCACCGACATGCTCACTCGAGGTGTCCGCTACGGTGCCCTGGTCGCAGAAGGCTACCGAGGTGGTGGTCGTCCAATCAATCTTCTGGTCAACCCCGCATCCGCTTTCCTCAAGCAGCTCCTGTTGCGTCGGGGGTTCCTCGATGGCTGGCGGGGCTGGGTTGCCGCCGGAGGGGTCGCCTCTCAAGCACTGGCCAAGCATCTGGCGATCATGGAGCTTCGGGAATTGAAACGGGAGGAGCGCCGATCATCGTGATCGTCGTTTCCTGATCAATTCGTTCCAGCACGATCGCGGAGCTCTGAGGGTGGTGTTCCTCGAGCAGTTTCTGAAAGGGAGCAGGGTCCAGTACGCATCCGGTGGTGGCCAGGGCATCTGCGACATCGCTGCCCTCGGTGCTGAACACCGTGACCTGGCGCCCGGTGGTGACCCCCAGGCCGGTTCTGGGATCGATGACGTGGCTGTAGCGGGTTCCGTCGATCTCGACGAACTGGTGGAGGTCACCACTGGTGGACACGCTCATCATGGTGGTCTTGATCAGCCAGGAAGGTTCGTCTCCGAGGCTTTGAACCTCGATCACCCACCAGGGTCGGTCCGGGGGTGGTCGTTGCGCTCTGATCTCCCCATCAAAGTCGATCAGGAAACGGTTGATTCCGTGTTGTTCAAGGACGACTCGGGCCGCTTCCACCGCGATTCCCTTGCCGATGCCCCCGAAGTTCAGGCTCACGCCTCGGCGATTGATTCTCGCCAGTGGTCCCTTGAGTTGGATCGACTCCATGCCAAGTCGAGCGTGAGCCGCGACACGCTGGTGTTCCTCAGGAAGTCGCCCGGTGGAGCGGGTTTCTCGCCAAAGCTCGATGCAGGGGCCAGCGGTCAGGTCGAAGGCACCTTCGGATTCCCGATGGATCTGCTGTCCTCGTTCGAGGGCGATTCGAAGTTCTTCAGGAATCACGATGAATTCAGGCGCGGCACGTACCAGTCGATTGCTCTGGGAATTCGTCATCCAGCTGCTGAGAATGCGTTCGATCTGATGCATCCGGTCGAACGCGGCGCGCGCGGCCCGTCGGGCCTGCGCCTCTTCCTGGGTACAGATCTTCAACCGCGCTGGAGACGCCATGATCAGTTCGACAAACTCGAAGGGGACGATCGGTTGCTTGGGCGAGGAGGAGGGGGCAGAGGTGCAGCCGACTCCCAGCAAGGCGGCAAGCAGAATGAACGGCGTGCGACATCGCATGGTCAGGATCGATCCCGGTAGGCAAGCAGTCGAAGTGCGTTGGCGACCACCACCAGCGTGGAGCCCTCATGAAAGAGCACCGCTATCCAGATCGGAGTGAGGCCCAGTGCGGCCACCGGGACCAGGGCGCAAATCACGCCGAGGGAGACCACGAAGTTCTGCTGGATGGTGCGGCGAACCCGGCGGCTGAGTCCGATCGTGAAGGGCAGTTTGGTCAGATCATCGGCCATCAAGGCGACGTCGGCGGTCTCCAGTGCGACGGCCGTACCGCTGGCGCCCATCGCAATGCCGACTGTCGCGGCGGCCAGTGCCGGGGCGTCGTTGACGCCGTCTCCGACCATCGCGACCGCCTTCTTGCGACGGCGAAGGGTCTGGATCACTTCGATCTTGTCCTCGGGAAGAAGATTCGATCGAATCGCATCAACCCCGGTTTCCTTTCCCACCCGCTGTGCAACGGGGTCGTTGTCTCCGGTCAGCATCACCACCAGCTTGACCCCTTGCTTGTGCAGACGGCTGATGACGCTTCGCGCCTCGGCCCGAGGTTGGTCCGACAAGCCGATCACGCCGAGCAACAAGCCGGCCCGTACCACCAGCATCACGGTGAGTCCGGCGGCCTGAACCTCTTCAATCTTCCTGGTCAAAGCGTCGCTGATCTCGAGTGACGACTTTTCCAGCAAGCGCGTCCCACCCACCTTGACGGTGTCACCGTCCAGCATCGCCGTGACTCCGAATCCCGCATCGTCCCGAAGTTCGCTGGCCACTGGACAGGTGAGTCGTCTCGCCTGCACGGCTCGGGTGATTGCCTTGGCGATCGGATGCGTTGATTGGTGTTCCAGTGCTCCCGCAACCTCCAGCAACTCGTTCTCATCGCGAGCATGCTCCACGATGATGGATTCGATTTCAGGGCGCCCCCGGGTGATGGTGCCGGTCTTGTCCATGCCGATGGCTCGGACCATGCCAAGCTCCTCGAGGTAGCGTCCTCCCTTGATCAGCACGCCGTTGCGAGCTGCTTGCGCGATGCCTGCGAGGACCGCCGAGGGAGTTGAAATCGCCAGAGCGCAGGGTGAGGACGCCACCAGCACGGTGAGACTTCGGGTGAATGCTTCCGACCAGCTGAGGCCTCCCATCAGTGGCGGCACCACCAGCAGTGCAAGCGTTCCCAGCAGGATCACCGGAACGAAGATCCTGGTGAATCGATCCGTGAACCGTTGGCTGGCACCTTTGTGCTTGCGGGCCTCCTCGACGAGTTTGATCATCCTCGCCATCGTGCTGTCTTCCGCCAGTCGATCGACCTCGAGAATCAGTGCCTGTTCACCATTGAGGCTTCCGGCAAACACTCGTTCGCCCGGACTTCGTTCCACGGGGGTGCTTTCGCCGGTGATCGCAGACTGATCGATCGAGGCATTGCCTTCCTTGATGACTCCGTCAGCCGCGATCCGGGTATTGGGTCGGATGCGGATCAGATCACCCACCGCCAGACTCAGAACCGGAATCGTCACTTCCTGGTCGCCCTCGATTCGTACCGCGGTCTGAGGCGTGATCGAACCAAGTTTCCTGATCGCATTGCGGGCACGGCCCATGGCGTAGTGTTCCAACGCATGGCCCAGTGAGAAGAGGAAGAACAGCAGTCCACCTTCGGCGTACTTTCCAAGAATCGCAGCTCCGATCCCGGCAATGAGCATCAGGAGATCGACATCGAACTTGAGCTTTGCCAGCCCCTTGCTGCTGGCAATGAAAAGTTCCAGACCCCCGGCGAGGTAGGTGATGAGGTAAAGCGAAAGCACCAGTGCTTGTGGTGCCGCTTCGGTTATTTCGAGAATCCAGCCCGCGGCCAGGGTGGCTCCAGCAAGCAGTGGAAGACCGAGGTCGGCATAGCGTCTGAGAAAACCGGTTGTCTCGTCGTGTGAGTCGCGACTTACATGATCGCAGTCAGCGTGGTAGTGCATCTGCTTTCCTTTTTGGAACTTTCAAGTCTATCCTGTAAGTCAATCCTGAGTGCGGATCAGCTCTGTTCTTCAGGATCCGATACCATCGAATCGCTCATGACCGAATACTCTAGGAACAAATTTGGAGATCAGGTGCATCCGAATCGCCTTGCCACTGCGGCAGGGCGCAAAGGTGTTCTGATTCCACTTGGTCTGTTGACGGTCCTTGCGGCGAACATTTCTGCCTTGCTGGTTCCCTTCCTGACCATTCGCTTCATGGGAACCAAGGAATACAAGCTGATCGAATCGGTCAAGCTCATGTGGGACGCGCACATCTACCTCGTCGCGTTCCTGATCGTCGGATTTTCAATCATCTTCCCGCTCTTCAAGACCATCTCGTTGCTCATCATCTGGTTCAGAAAGATGAAGCCACGTCGGCGGAATCGATACATTCAATGGCTCGAATCCGCGGGCAAGTGGTCGATGTTCGACATCTTCGTGGTCACTCTCTTGATGGTGATCTCGACCAATCAGGTCTTCATCAACACCGAGCCACGATACGGACTCTTCCTCTTCATCATTGCGATCATCGGCAACATGATCATGAGTCGATTCATGGAGATGGTCGACCAGCGAATCAACTTCAACCATCGTGCCCGATTCGGTGGGGACACCGATGTGCTGGAGCCGTTGACTTCCACCGGTGCAATCGGCTGGACGATGCCTCTCTTGCTGCTGGTGTCGTTGGTCGCGATCGTCTTTGCGATTGAGCTTCCCTTCTTCCGAATCAACGAGATTCCTCTCTACTCGAAGTCCTACAGCATCCACAGCGCCATCCAGGCACTCTTTGAAAAGGGGGATCCCGGCCTTGCCGTGTTCCTGATTCTCTTCACCTGCATCGCGCCGATCCTGGAAATTGCCTTGATCGGGCACTGCTGGATGCTCAAGAAGACCCACTATCAGATCGCCAAGCGGCTGGACCTCATCAAGATCGTGGGCGAATGGTCGATGCTCAGCGTGTTCCTCATGGCCCTCGCCATCACCGTGACCGAAGGTGAGGAGATGGTCCACACTCAGATCAAGTCAGGTTTGTGGGCGATCATCATCGCCATTCTCTGTTCGTTGATCTGCACCCGCCTGGCGCGTCGCAAGCTCAGATCGATGCTGGTGATGGAAGGCGACGACGATTAGAGCTGAGTCGATAGATCGGCTGATTCAGTACTGCAGGTCCGGAACCTGATCCAGGGCCGGGGTGTGTCCCGCCGCCACGTTGTCCGCCATTCGAGTGATTCCATCGTCCACCAGCAGAACCGTCCGAGCAAGGTTCACGGTGGGGCAGACGTGTTCAGGAACCATGGCCAGAGTCGTTCCGCGGGGTGGAATCTTCGCCTGCGATCTGAACCGAATCGGAAGGTGCTCTTCGCTTGGACGCAGCGGAATCGCCTCGGGGTGTTCAAGCACCATGCAGCAGGGATCACCGACTTCCGCCGCGATTGCCTTCGAACCGGCGTTGACGGTTGCAATCTGTTCGCTGGGGTGACTGACCACGGTGGCGACCACCGCCGCAGCGGGTTCCAATCCGAGGCGAGCGACTTCCGGCAATCGTTGACTGATCACGTCGTGAAGCACCACGGTTCCCGGCGAGACCGCGTGACGCATGGTGCCCACCAGGCCCGCGTGGGACATGGCATGCAGGAAAGTGGGGGTGCCGCTGGTGATCAGCTCCTCTGAACCTCCCGCCAGGGCATCGAGCTTCAGGAGCAGGTCGTAGCCGGCATGGGCCTTGTCGCGTCGAGCGGTTTCGGAACCGGATCGAATATGGCCATCGTAGAAGTGCAGGCCACGCCATCGGTTGGCGCAGGCATGAACCACTTCGAGAATCCGATCCTGGTTGCGGTAGTCGATCCCGGTTCGGTTCATTCCCGAGTTCACGTCCACGAAGGCTCCGACACCCTGAGGAAGTCGCTCGATGTCCTCGGGTGATTCAACGAGGGTGGACAGACGAGCGGCAGGGTAGTTGCCAGCGAGGGCCCCGAGCATCCTCATCCCTGCCTCATCCAGGTGGTGTGCGAGCAGGCAGTCAACGTCCGGCGCGATCTCCAGGAGTCGTGCCAATTCGAGCGTGGTCGAACACTTGAAGCGTTCCAGGCCGGCTTCCAGCATCACCGACCAGAGCTCGGGGAGCTTGGTGGTCTTGAGGTGTGGACGCCAGCACGAAGGATCCCCGATCGCTTCGATCACTCGGGTGACATTCGATCGGACCGTCGGCAGGCTGACGGCCAGATGCGGGGTCGAGAGGTCAGACAACTCCCGGCCCATCGGCAGGAATCGTTCCGAGGTGAACTCCACGAAGGGCAGGCTCACCCTGCCGCACCGCTGGGGGCGAGCTTCTTCTTGAATTCCTCAACGGCCTCGCCAATCCCGGGGTGGCAGGCTCGTCCGGTTCGAGCCACATAGTCCTGGTGGTACCCTTCGGCTTCATAGAAAGGCTCGGTCTCCTCGATTTCAGTCACGATCGTGCGATCACCGAAGGCCTTGGAGTCGGACAACTCGCGAAGCACGGTGCGAGCGACCTTCATCTGTTCTGGTCCCTTGGTATAGATCCCTGATCGATACTGGGTGCCCATGTCCGGGCCTTGTCGATTGAGGGTGGTGGGGTCGTGAATTCTGAAGAAGAAGCGCACCAACGTTTCGTAATCGATGGTGTCCGGATCAAACCGGACTCGGACTGATTCCGCATGGCCGGTGGAACCGCTGCACACGGACTTGTAGTCGGGGTTTTTCATGGCACCGTTCTGGTAGCCGCTGGTGACCGACATCACGCCGGGCAATTCGGAGAAGGCGTATTCAACGCCCCAGAAACACCCTCCGGCAAAGAAAGCTTCCTCGACTTCCGTGGGTCGGGATTCGGGGGGAACTTCGGAGCCTTCCTCGAGGAACTCAAGTGATTCGGAATTCAGACAGAATCTGAGACCGGTGGGGGCAGGGCCGTCTTCGAAGACATGACCCAGGTGGCTGTCGCAGCGACCGCAATTGATCTCGGTTCGGACCATTCCGTGTGCTCGATCCACCTTGCCGGTCACGTGTTCGCGATCGAAGGTCTTGGTGAAACTCGGCCAGCCAGTTCCCGAAGTGAACTTGTCCTTGCTGTCGAAGAGCGGGAGGCCACAGACCACGCAGGTGTAGAGGCCCTCCTTCTTGTTGTCGAGAAGGGTTCCACAGAATGCGGCCTCGGTGCCCGCCTTCTGAGTGATGCGAACCTGTTCCGGGGTCAATTTGGCGACCAACTCGGCCTTTTCCTCGGGAGTGGGCGGGGTCAGGTCATAGCCTTGGTCGGACAACTTCTGCTCGTTTGATTCGGCCACGGGGGTTACTCCACTCGGGATGGCGAGGTTACGATCGTCTGCGGGACAGCCCAGGCCCAGACAGGCCGCGGCTAGCAGTGCGGGAAACGTGAGCAATGAATTCCTGGTCATTTGTGACCTCCCTCTGGGGGGTTCTGTTCGAAGTCCCGATCTAGTACTTCAGAAGCAGTGAGCAGGTTCGCTCTTGTGGGGGTGCCCCGGTTTGGGCGCCCTGAAGGGTCATTTGGTCCGACTGATCTCGGCCCAGGCGTTGTGGCCGTGGATGGATTCAAAATTCTCACTGGTGATTCGATAGGCCCTGATCCGCTCATCCGCGTCCATGCCGAGCGCCAGGTCTCGAATGATGTCCTCGACGAATTTCGGATTGTCGAAAGCGGCTTCCGTGACGAACTTCTCATCCGGACGCTTGAGCACCGGATAGACCTCGCAGGAAGCGGCGGACTCGATGCGTTCGCCCAGAGGCGCGATCCCGACGGGCTCTGAGCAGGTGACCCGTGCCGACAGTTCGCAGCGCTGGTTGTGCGCGCCGTATTCCGAGATCTCCTTCGAGCAGGGGCAGAGGCTGGTCGCCGGAGCGGTCACTTCGAGAACTTCCTCGATCCGATTTCCCGCTCCAATTTCGACTTCGATCCGAACCCCGTATTCCAGCAGCCCGATGCCGCCACTGATCGGAGCGGCCTTGCGAACGAACCAGGGGAAGCTCAGTTCCACCTGTGCCTGATCGGCACCCAGGGTTTTTCGGAGGTCCTTCATGAAGGCGTCCATCCTGCCCGGTCCCAGTTGTTGGTGGTGGGTGCCCAGGACTTCCAGGAAGCGGCTCATGTGGGTGCCTTTGACGTCCGATGGCAGGGCCACGGTCATCTTGAAAGTCGCTGAAACCGACTGGCTGCTCCCGTCGACATCGACGATCGTCGCGGGGGGGCGGGCATCACTGACTCCGACGCGATCGATCGAGATCGCCCTTGAATCTGGGGCGCTCTGGACATCGGGGAGGTCACTTCCGTGGGGTGTGGCAATCGTCAATGAGGGGCTCCTGTGGTCTAAAGGGCACCCAAGGATAGCAGCCTCCCCGGGGTGGCTTCTCATTCCTCTTGCATAATTTTTCAGGAGCGGCTCCAGTCGATCTGTGCCGCAGGGGGCTTTCATGGGATTCCGCCGCGGATCTGGTCTCACCAGGGGGTTTCGGGCGGAATCACGGCTAGGATCTGAGGTTCTTTCCCCGTGCCCGCGGGGCCACCCTGACCCGAGACACGCCCTGCTCAATGTCTGATTCAAATCATACTTCCAGTGCCCTCTCAACTCGGCTTCGCGCATTGATCACTGAGCAGGGGTGTGCGCACCGCCACCTCCACCATGCGCCCACGCCCACTTCCGAGGACAGTGCGCGCGTCCGCGGTGAACCGCTCGAAGTCGGAGGCAAAGCCCTGGTGCTCAAGGTCGACGAGGCCTTCATCCTGCTGGTCCTCAGTGCGGCACGGAAACTCGATTCCAAGCGCCTTCGCAAGACCCTGGGCGCACGCAAGGTCCGTTTCGCCAGTCGAGAAGAGCTGCACGAACTCACCGGGCTGGTCCCCGGAAGCGTACCGCCCTTCGGTACGCCCTTGCTGCCCCTGCCTTTGCTCGTTGATCAGTCGGTGCTCGAGAACGAGCGTATTGCGTTCAACGCCGGTTCGCTCGAAGAGTCAATCATCATGTCAGTCGAGGACTGGCGGGCGTGCGCAGCCCCCTCGCGGGTGGTCGAGGTGACCGAGCCTGCCGGGCCGAACTGAGTCCGTGATTCTCCGGCGGGGAGCAGTCGAATGGACCCGGTGGGACTCGAACCCACATGCTCCAAGGAGCCGCGGATTTTAAGTCCGCTGCGTCTGCCAATTCCGCCACAGGTCCGGGGGATGCAAAGACTGTACAAACACTCACCGCACGGTGCGAGGCACCGTGCGGTGAGGAGTGGATTCGTAGGTTGGAATCAGCAGCTCAGGAGCTGGCGGAAGCGCTCTTCTCGAGGTGGCCACCGAATTCGAAGCGCATCGCGCTGAGCAGCTTGTTCGCGAATTCCGCTTCGCCCCGGGATTCGAACCGTTCGAAGACCGCGGCACTGAGCACGTGGGCGGGGACGCCCATGTCGATCGCCGCGAGGTTCGTCCAGCGACCTTCGCCCGAATCACTGACCCGTCCGTGGAAGTTGGAGAGGTCGGGGTTCTCGGCCAGGGCAGACGCGGTGAGGTCCAGGAGCCAGGATCCGATCACACTGCCGCGTCGCCACATTTCGGCGACCGCACCGCAGTCGATGTCGTACATGTAATCCTCGGGGTTGCGCAACGGGGTGGTTTCCGCATCCTCTTCTCGCTTGGACTTTCCAATGTTGGCGTGCTTGAGGATGTTCAGGCCCTCGGCATAAGCGGCCATCACACCGTATTCAATTCCGTTGTGGACCATCTTGACGAAGTGTCCTGCTCCGCAGGGGCCGCAGTGGAGGAAGCCCAGCTCGGCGTCCTTTGCCGGCCCGGTGGCGTTGTCGGCGTAGTGGGGCGTGCGGGGTGCGCAGTCCATGCCGGGAGCGAGCGAGACGAAGATCGACTTCATGCGATCGACCGCGGAGTCGTCTCCGCCGATCATGTGGCAGTAGCCGCGCTCGAGGCCCCAGACTCCACCGGAAACCCCGACGTCGATGTAGTGAATCTTCTTGCCACGGAGGTCCTTGGATCGGCGCAGGTCATCCTTGTAGTAGGAATTACCGCCGTCGATCAGGGTGTCGTCTGCTTCCAGGTGGGGAACCACCTGTTCGATGACGCCATCGACCAGCGCGGCCGGGACCATCATCCAGACGTTTCTCGGAGCGGAAAGCTTGGAGCAGAGCTCTTCGATGCTTGCCGCACCAATGGCTCCTTCACCGGCAAGTTCTTTCACCGCATCCTGATTGACATCGAACACAACGCACTCGTGTCCATCTTTCATGAGTCTGCGAACCATGTTCGCGCCCATACGTCCAAGTCCGATCATTCCAAGCTGCATTGCGTAATCCCTGATTTGTATGTGGTGTCTGGATCTTTCTTCACGCCTCCTCGGCGAGCTCCGACTATAGCGGACCCCCGAGGCTCATGCTGAGTCATGCCTTGCGGTGCAATTCCAGGGACTTTACGAGCAGCCAAGCCGCAAAATCACTTTTCGCGAGGCGTTTGGGTGCAGGGGTGTGCATCGATCCATCGGCCAGAACCAGCATCGGTTCGATCTCATCGGAATCCAGGGTTTCCAGCGGATTGGCCACGATTGCATCCAGCTGCTTGCGTTCCAATTTGGCGCGAGCGCTTTCCACGAGCCGATCCCGCGGTTCGAGTGCCCAGCCGATGCGGGTCTGGTCGGGACGACTGCGTGCAGCAAGCTCCGCCAGGAGGTCCGGCGTCGCTTCGAGTTCCAGCGAGAGCCTTCCCGCTGCCCTTCGCAATTTTTCGTCCGTTCGAACGGTGCACGGTCGGTAGTCGGCGACCGCCGCCGCCATCAGCAGCAGGTCGTGGTTGGGCCAGTGCTCCTCGAGAAGTGACTGAAGGTCCGCGCAGGATTGGAACCGTTGGGTGGAGATGCTCGAATCCTTTGGTGCGGGGTAGGACGTCGGTCCCAGCAGCAGTGTGCTCTGACAACCTGCGGCAACCGCCGCCGTGGCCAGAGCGCTTCCCAGTCGACCCGAGGATCGGTTGCCCAGGTATCGAACGGCATCAATCGGCTCGTAGGTGGGTCCGGCACTGATCAGTACTCTGGGCGCATCGCTCATGGGGGCTCTCAGTGTGAAGTTCGGTTATTCGGTCGCTGCGGCCGGATCGGGGGTGAAGCCGATGAATCCTCTGTTTGTTCAAGGGTCCGTCCGGGACTTCCATACTACGTCCCCAGCGGGTACCTTGGGACATTCCCGACAGGATTCCAGAGGCGACCCTCGGGTCACGAGGCACGCCCTGTGGGGCAATCTTGGAGACGCACTTGGCGTTAAAGTCACGAAAGAAACTCGGCGACATCCTCATTGAGTCCAGCATCGCCTCCAGCGATCAGGTCGACTCGGCTCTGGAGACTGCTTCGGCGACCGGCAAGAAGCTCGGCGAGGTCCTGATCGAAGAAGGTATCGCCAGTGAAGAACAGATCGCTGCGTCCGTCGCCGCCCAGTTCGGCATCGACTTCGTGGACCTCACCACCGCGGAAGGCCTCTCGAGCATCGACGTGGAACTGGTCGACGGCGACATCATCCGCAAGCATTTGGTCCTGCCGCTGGGGGAATCCGGGGGCCGAATCCGGTTGCTGGTGCACGATCCCGCGGACCTGGGGCTGATCGACACCCTGAGCTTCCGGCTGGGCAAGGACATCGACCTCGCGATCGGTGCCCGGACCCAGATCAAGACCTACATTGATGAACTCGGTGGCAACGTCGAGCGGATCTCCAGCGCCGAAGACTCCACGATCGACAAGTCTGATGACCGATCCGTCGACCGCGAGATGACCGTGGACTCGATCGATGCTTCAGTCGACGTCGACGTCGACGGCGATTCGAAGATCGTTGCTCTGGCCAACAAGATCATCAAGGAAGCGGTTCGAGGTCGCTCCAGTGACATCCACTTCGAGCCGATGGTCGACCGAGTGCGACTGCGTTATCGCATCGACGGCGTGTGCCACGAGCGCCACGACATCGCCAAGAGTCTGCAGGCCTCGTTGCTTGCACGATTGAAGCTGATGGCCGGCGTCAACGTCGCGGAGCGTCGCATTCCCCAGGATGGCCGCATCAAGATGCCGATCGCCGAGGAGTCCGGTGGCGAAGCGGTGGACATCGACTTCCGAGTGAGTTTCTGCCCCGCCTACCACGGGGAGAGCGTGGTGCTTCGTGTGCTTCGTCCCGACGCGGTTCGCATCGGTCTGGTGAACCTGGGCTTCGAGCCTGACAACCTCAAGATCTTCGAACGCATCATCCAGAGGCCCAACGGCATCTTCCTGGTGACCGGCCCGACCGGTAGTGGCAAGACCACCACGCTGTATTCCGCCCTGGACACGCTGAACACCCCGAATCGCAAGATCATCACTGCGGAAGACCCGGTGGAATACGGGTTTGCCGGGATCAATCAGGTTCAGGTTCGAGAGTCGATCGGACTCAACTTCACGGCAATCCTGAGGGCGATGTTGCGTCAGGCGCCCAACGTGATCCTGATCGGTGAAATTCGAGACCGTGAAGTCGCGGACATCGCGATTCAGGCGTCGCTCACCGGACACCTGGTGTTCTCCACCTTGCACACCAACGATGCTCCCTCCGCGATCACTCGATTGATCGACATCGGGGTGAAGCCGTTCCTGGTGGCGAGTTCCATTCAGGCGATCATGGCCCAGCGCCTGATTCGCATGCTCTGTCCCAAGTGTGCTCAACTCGATGACAGCCCTGATTCCAAGCTGCTCAAGCTCGTGAACATCTCTCCCGAAGAGGTGGCTGCGGGCAGCATCAAGAAGGGGGTCGGGTGTCCGAACTGTGGTGGAACCGGCTATCGAGGCCGTAAGGCGATCTTCGAACTGATGCGGATGAACGCTGAGGTTCGGGAGCTGGCCTTCGAACGAGCCCAGATCTCCAAGATTCGTGAAGCCGCGATTCGTGGCGGTATGCGCAGTCTGCTCGAGGATGGAAAGGTCAAGATCCTTCGAGGCGACACCACCCCCGACGAAGTCGCCCGTTTCGCTCAGATCGAAGGCTTCAACCCCAATGAGATTTCCTAGCCCCCCCTCGGCTCGCGGCGTCGTGTACGGCGTCCCGGCCGGCAGACCCGCGAAAGCGTTTTTCAGAGAAGGAATGGCCTAACCGATGTCAACGATGCAGATCGATCGTCTCCTTGAGACCGTGGTTCGCGAAGACGCGTCCGACCTTCACCTGACCACCGGCCGCCAGCCAACGGTCCGTCTCAACGGACGGCTTCGGACCTTGGAAACCAAGGTGCTGGACAATGAGGACATGACGGTGCTGATGAAGGCCGTCACGCCCGAGAAGAACCAACAGGAGCTTCAGGAAGGGGGGTCCACCGACTTCGGTTTCGCCTACGGCGAAGCGGCTCGTTTTCGTGTCGCAGTCTTCAAGCAGCGCGGTGACATCGCGATGGTCCTTCGTCTGATTCCCAACCGCTTGCTGACCTTCGACCAGATCGGTCTGCCGGAGATCTGCCGTGAGCTGATTCGGCGTCCCCGAGGCCTCTTCATCGTGACCGGACCCACGGGTTCGGGTAAGACCACGTCGCTGGCGACGATGATCGATCACATCAACATGAACCACGACCACCACATCATCACGGTCGAGGATCCGATCGAGTACTACCACGACCACAAGAAGTCGATCATCAATCAGCGAGAGCTCGGCATCGATGTCTCGAGCTTCTCCGAGGCACTGCGGCGCGCGCTTCGTGCGGACCCCGATGTGATTCTGGTTGGTGAAATGCGAGACCTCGAAACCATCGAGGCCGCGATTCGGGCCGCGGAAACCGGTCACCTGGTCTTCGCCACCTTGCACACCACCGGCGCCGCCGGCACCATCAACCGAGTCATCGACGCCTTCCCCGTGGATCAGCAGGAGCAGATTCGAGTTCAGCTCTCGACCAGCCTTATCGCCGTCCTGAGTCAGGTGCTCCTGGGTCGAGTCGACCAGCCCGGCCGTGTGGCGGGGTATGAGTTCCTGGTGGTCACGCCCGCGATCGCGAACCTGATCCGTGAAGCCAAGACCTTCCGCATCGATTCCGCCATCCAGACCGGCAAGAAGTTCGGCATGCAGCTGCTCGACGACCACCTCTGGTCACTGTTCTCCCGCGGCATGATTTCCGCCGAAGACATGATCGACAAGTGCCGCGATCCTTCCGGTCTCACTGCCAAGGTCCACAAGCTTGGCGGTTCCGTTGGGCGGGCGGAGCTGGACGGCGAAACCGAGGGCGACGAGGGCTGATCCCTCTTTGGGCCCCGCACAACTCTGGCGACATCCTGCATCGCTGTCTCGTATCGCGACACGGTGGTTGTTCCATGCCACAATGGAATGTGCTCCGAGGCCGGTTCTGAGGCGCTCCACAGCACGGAGTGAGCTCCTAAATCCAGGTGTCATAAAAGTGGAATCCTGATTTACCGCGTTTGTTCGGTGGTGAATTGCGTTGGAATTTGAAAATGACTGCGAGCGATCGAGCGGTTCATCCGTATCTATCAAGGTGAACCGAGTAAAAATCCAGATGTCGTAACCAAGAGTGGCCCTCAGGCGCTTGCGAAGGACATGGAAAGGTCAGATCATGGTCGGAACACTGCGGAGCGGGTTCCTCGTTGAGAATCGAATTCCCAGTGGTTTCTGGAGCCTCCGTGGCGCAACGTGCCGGGTGAGTCACCTGCCGTTTGCGCCTTGGACTGACCACCCGGCCTGGGTGAAGTAGGACGCGATGGCGAAGATCGATCCCAAGGTATTCAAAGGTGAGCGACTCGGTCGAATTCTTCGACGACTGGGTCGTTGCTCCCGTGAGCAGGTCTACGAGGCTCTGCATCTCCAAAAGGAACGCAAGGGTCGAGTGGGTGAGTTGTTGCTTGAGCTCGGCCACTGCACTCAGATGCAGATCACCGAGGCGCTCTCCTTGCAGCGCGGCTTCCAGATGGTCAACCTCGAGGGTCGAACGATCGAGGAAGACGTTCTGTCTTCGATCCCCCCGGAGACCGTCCGTGCCTACGGAGTCGTCCCCCTGAAGTACGACCCCGGCTCCCGCCGCATCCTCATCGCGATGAAGACCCCAGACAATCTGCGCGCGATTGACGACCTTTCCCAGCTGATGGACTTCAAGGTTCAGGCGGTGGTCGCGCCCGCCGAGCAAGTCGACGCCTTGATCAAGGAACACTTTTCCGGTGCCACGGATCTCGGGCAGGTGCTTGCGAAGGCTGAGGACTCCAACGCGCTTGGAGCCCTTTCATCCCGCGGAGAATCAATCGACCTCGGCGTGATCGAGGAAGCCGCTGCCGACAACCAGATCATCGAACTCCTGGACCTCGTGCTTCGAATCGGTATCCAGGAACAGGCTTCCGACATCCACTTCGAACCCTTCGAAGATCAGCTGCGCATTCGTCAGCGAATCGACGGCGTGCTCTACGAGATGGCCCCGGTCCGCAAGCATCTTGCGATGGCGATCATCAGTCGCGTCAAGGTCATGGCGAATCTCGACATCGCCGAACGTCGACTGCCCCAGGACGGTCGCATCGAGATGATGGGCCGCGACCTTCGTGTGTCGATCCTGCCCACCATGTTCGGGGAATCCGCGGTGCTGCGTATCCTCGACCGCGAGGTGGTGAGT
>NHEC01000005.1 GCA_002171655.1 Planctomycetes bacterium TMED75 | reverse complement strand
GTCGGGCTTTCCCGAGGTGGCGCTCACGGCATTGATTTCGAGAGTTCGTCGATCTCCCGCCGACGATCCCGAATGTCCCGGTACTTGATGTTCTTGCGCACGATCTCCGAACAGATCTCGGCGGCCTCCTCGGCCAACTCCTTGGAGTTCTGTTCGCGGGCCAGTTGAATGAGCGCGACCATCATGTCGTACTTGATCGGGAGTTCGAGTTCCTTGTTGGTGGCGTCGATCGAGTCCAGCGCTTCCTTGTATTCGGAGGAGGCTTCCTTGAACCAGCCTTCCTCGGCGAAACAATTGCCCAGGCGATGTGCGGAATGGACCCGGTACTTGGGTTCGTCCTTGCAGTCCTGGAAGTTGGCCATCGCCCCTTCGAAGTCGCCACGGTCGATCTGGATGTTCCCCAGCTGGAACTTGATGCCGCGGTCGGTGGGGTACTTCTCCGAGCGCTCGCTGTATTCGGCCTCCTTGAGGAGGATGAGTGCTTCTTCGGACTCCTCGAGTTCCTTGGCGAGGTCCGCGGCGGGCACGTCGTCGGGTGGGCTCTCAATGCGGGTGGCTGCAGTCCGGACTCGCTGCTCGGCATCGGCGATTCGAAGGTCACCCGCGGACATCTTGAACTGGTACTGGCCAAGCCGCTCGAAGGCTTCCATGAAGACGTCCACGGCCTCCTGGCGGGAGGCTTCGGTGTTGAGTCTCAGCAGCAGTTTGGCAAACTTGTTGACGGCCTCGGGAGATTCGGGGTTCTCCGCCATCTGTGCTCGCGCGGACTCCACTGCCCGATCGTCGGCGGAGCCTCCGGTGAGCGAGGATTCATCTTCAAGGCGTTGTTGCTCGTCGATGTCCTTGACCGCGGAGCGGAATGAGCCCTTCTCGCTGGCGGCCTTTTCGTAGCCTCCGGCGATGATCGCCCGTTGGGCGGTCAGCTGCTTGAGCTCCTGGACGAGGTTGGTGTCGCTGGGATCGAGCTTGGCCGCGATCTGGCCCGCTTCGAACGCTTCATCCCAGGCATTGGAGGCGGCGAAGAGGTTGCGCGCCTTCACGTACTCAGACTTGGTCTGCTTCTTGGACTTCTTGAGCATGTTGAACGCCTTGGGCGCGAGCCACCCCGAGAACTCCGTGAGCTCGGCCTTGTTGGAGGCATCCAGCAGCTTCATCGCCAGTGCGTAGTTGTTCACGTCCCGCATCCAGGCCAGTTCCGCAACCGCGAACTTGTCGGTGGGGTAGGGACCTTCGACGTCCTTGAGCTCCTTGCGGCTCGCGGGCTTGCCTCCGGAGGAGAAGTGTCCAACCGCGGCCTCGAACATCAGCTTGTGGGTGTTGAGGTCGTGGGGATCGAGCTTGATTGCGGAGGCGTAGCAGGTCAGGGCGTAGGTGTAATTGCCGGTGTCAGCAATCTGCCGAGCCTGACTCACCCAGCGCTGTGCTTTCTGCGGTCGCGCAACGAAACCCTCGTCCTCGCCACCGTCCTCGGGGGTGTCCTGGTTCTTCTTGCCGAACAGTGCCAAGCGATGCTCCTCAGTATCCTCCGTCGGCAGGGTGAGCCTGCCGGCAGTGCGTTCATCCTGATCCCGGGTCTTGGTGTCATCCTGAAACCACTGCCCGAGAGGAATACCCTACGCGAGGGCAGCGATCGAGGCAATACAACGCCTCGTACTCGTGCAGTCCTCGGGTAGACTGAGGGCATGCCCCCCGCACCCTGCCACCTCGTCCTGCATCCGGATCCCGTCCTTCGCCAGAAGGCCCAGGCCGTCGAAACCTTCGATGAGTCGCTGGCCACGCTGGTTTCGGAAATGATTCGGATCATGCACGAAAGCGAAGGAGTCGGGCTGGCCGCGCCTCAGGCAGGGCACCCGCTGCAGATCTTCGTCTGCAATGCCGGGACCGAGAACGAACCGGATTCGGTCTTCATCAACCCCGAGATCATCGAGGCCGACGGAACCCCCGAATGGGCCGAAGAGGGCTGTCTGAGTCTTCCCGGAATCCACGGTCGGGTTCGTCGCCCCACTCGGGTTCGCCTGCGTGCCCAGAATCTGGACGGCACCTTCTTCGAAGTGGAATCCGATGAGTTTCCCGCCCGGATCTGGCAGCACGAATTCGACCACTTGCAAGGGGTTCTGATCATCGATCGGATGCGACCGATCGATCGGCTGGCCGCTCGCCGAACCCTCAAGGATCTGGTCGCCCGTTCGAGTCAGCAATGAACCCCGGCCTTACCCGCCCCATGGAGCCTGATGCATGCGCCTGGTCTTTCTTGGTTCCGGATCCTTCGGTCTTCCCACCCTGCGTGCCCTGGCCTCGGAGCACGAGGTGCTCCTGGTCGTCTCCCAGCCTGATCGACCCGCGGGACGTTCCCGACGACTGACCGCGACGCCGATTGCGCAGTGGGCTCAAGCGCAGGGACTTCCCGTGCGCCGCCCGGAAGACGTCAACACCCCCGACTCGGTCACCGAAATTCGCGGGACCCGGCCTGACGCGCTGGTCGTGATCGCCTTCGGTCAGAAGCTTGGGTCATCGCTGCTCGAGGACCTGCCTGCATTCAACCTCCACGCCTCATTGCTGCCGGCGTACCGCGGGGCGGCTCCGATCAACCGCGCCATGATCGACGGTTGCGATGAGACCGGCGTCTCGGTGATCGCCCTCGCCCAACGAATGGATGCCGGGGTGGTGTACGCCCGGCGTACGATTCCCATTGATCCTGGTGCCACGGCGGGCGTTCTCCACGACCAGTTGGCCGAGCTGGGACCGGAATCGATGTCCTCGGTGCTCACCGCCCTCGCAGAAGGTCGCCTTGAAGGCACGGTTCAGGATGAGCAGGCCGCCTGCCCGGCCCCGAAACTCTCTCGGGCGGAGGCGACGGTCGAATTCGATGCACCAGCACACCGGGTACGCGCCCGCATCCACGGGCTCACCCCCTGGCCGGGGTGCGACGTGACCCTCGGGGGGAACCGACTGCGGTTGCTGCGGGTTCGAGATCGTGCCGATGCCGTCGGGGCACCCCCCGGCACCCTGCTGGAGGATGGTGCCATCGCGTGCGCCCCCGGCACCCTGGAACTGCTTGAGGTTCAACCCCAGGGCAAGAAACCGATGACTTTCGAGGCCTACCGCAACGGGCGTTCCATTCCTCCGGGCACCCTGGCGGAATCGATCAGCTGATGTTCAACGACTTTCCCAAGCTGCTCTGGGATCTGATCCCACGATTGAAGGCGCCAGCCCAGGCGAAGCCTCCGCCGTCCACCACCGTACGCACCCCGACTCGTTCGACCACGCCCCAGCAGGTTCGCTACGACGAACTGGTCCGGGAGATGAAGTCGATTCATCGACTTCGGGTCAACAAGTGGCGCAGCCGGACCTCGGGGTGTGCCTGGGAAGTGCACTACGCCGATGGCCGGGTCTCGAGACTGATCGAATCTCCGTACCCCCGAGGACCGATGAGCTGTGCGGTGTTCATGCACGAGGTCGGGCACCATGCGATTGGTCTGCATCGCTACCGCCCACGCTGTCTCGAGGAATACCACGCCTGGCGATGGGGACTCGATGAGATGCGCGAACGGGGATTCTCTGTGACGGACCGGGTACTGACTCGTCGCGACGACGCTCTCCGCTACGCGGTGGCCAAGGCGGTTCGGCGAGGATTGAAACGACTGCCCGCCGAATTGGTCCCCTGGGCACCACCCGGGGTGTTCGAGTCGGGACCGGACGCGGCGTCCAATCAGGCAAAGACGTCCAGCAGTGACCCCAGATTGGTGTAGACGGTGGGCTGGACAACCGTGGTCTGGTTGACCACCTCGTAGACCGGAGCGGGCGAATCCATCGAAGCAAGCGGCTTTGGGGCTTCAACCACCAGAGTCGGTTCCGTAAGCGGCCGCGCGGCGAGTTCCCCCAGCCGATGTTCGGTCTGGTCCAGTTCATTTTCCAGTCGACCGATGATGCCTTCCAGGGCGGCGATCTCCCGGGCCTGACGGGTCAGCAGCACTTCGTCGTTGTGGAGTCGCTCTTGGACGATGTTGTACCGCTCCGCGGCTCGCGCAGGGGTGACCGCGTGCCCCGGGCAGTCATCGACCAGGAAGGGGTGGGGTGCCAGGACGGCACCCAGGCTCAGCGGATCTGCGGTTGAATACGTCATCTCTGTAGGAAGAACGTGCCACCGGACCCGGCGCCCGCGAGCGGTATTTCACACGTTCCGGCATGACCGATAAGGACACCGCGGGAGCGGTTCGTTAGCGTGTAGGGCATGCGAACCGAGGACCTCGACTACCAACTTGATCCCGAACTCCTGGCCACCCGGCCGGTGGAGCCCCGGGACGCGGCGCGACTGTTGGTGCTCGAGCGAACTCCTGGACCGCTCGAGCACCATCAAGTGCACGCATTGCCCGAGTTGGTGCAGCAGGGGGATGCGCTGGTCCTCAATGAAACCCGAGTGGTGCCCGCTCGCGTGCACTTGCACCGTCCTTCGACGGGGGGCGGTTTCGAGGCGCTGGTGCTTCCCTCACATGATCCGGAGCACATCGGTTGCTACGTCAAGGGCGCGAAGCGACTGCATGCAGGTGATCGGCTTGAAGTACGAGATGATGCCGAGCACGCAGTGGGGATTCTGGAAGTACTTGGACGCGAGGGTGAAGAAGTCAGGCTGAGACTGGTCGAGGGGGAATCACTCGGCGCCCTGCTGGAGGCGGCGGGGCAGGTGCCGCTCCCGCCCTACATTCTCGGCGCGCGCCGCGACCGTGGTGAGTCCGATGCATTGGAACTCGATCGACGGGATCGAGCGTGGTACCGAACCGTCTACCAGGCGGCGGGGGGGCAGATGTCGGTGGCCGCGCCCACGGCCGGTCTGCACTTCACGCAGTCCTTGCTCGATCGTCTGGTGGCAGAGGGGGTGGAGTTGGTGCGTCTGCAACTCGAGGTCGGGCCCGGGACCTTCAAGCCGGTGACCACCACGCGCCTCGAGGACCATCCGATGCACCGCGAGCGATTCGTGGTCGAAGCGGAGGCACGCCGTCGGCTGCAGTCGGTTCGAACCGGGGGGGGGCGGATCATCGCCGTGGGAACCACTTCCTGCCGGGCACTCGAATCTCTTCCGGAGGTGCTCTCCGGGGAGACCATCGCCACCGAGACCGACCTTCTGATCGCCCCCGGGCACCGGTTTCGCCACGTCGACGGACTGATGACCAACTTTCATCTGCCCCGTTCGACCCTGCTGGCTCTGGTGGCTGCACTGGTCGGCCTGGATCGCCTGATGGATGTGTACACCCAGGCAATTGCACATCGCTACCGTTTCTATTCCTATGGTGATGCAATGCTGATCAGATAAGTGACGCTCTGCTTTGGGAGAAAGCGAACGCTTCCGCTGGATTCTGCCGATAGAAGGATGTGGTGATGACGGAAACCAACCCCACGATCGACTCGTTGCGCACCGGCCTTGCCGGGGTGTCTGGGTGCGTGGGTGATGGCAGTTGGCGTCCGGCCGACGTGGTGGAGGATTCTCGCCAGGTGCGTCCGGGTGCGTTGTTCATCGCCCGTTGCGGAACTGTCGAGGACGGCGCACGCTTCATCGATCAGGCCCTCGAAGCGGGAGCGGCCGGCGTACTCGCCACCGAGCCGGCGATCGCTCCATTCGCGGGAGATCCCCGCTTGCGCGCGGTGGTGCACACCACCGACCCCGCGACGGTCGGCGCCCGACTGGCCCATCGGTTTCACGGCAGTCCCGCGCAGTCGCTCGATGTGCTCGCGATCACCGGCACCAACGGAAAGACCACGGTCGCCTGGTTCATTCGGGCGCTGCTGCACGCCGCCGGGCGTTCCTGCGGGCTGGTGGGAACGATCGAGACCGACGATGGACGAGAGCGTGCACCGGCACGGCTGACCACGCCCTCCGCGTGTGAACTCGCCGCAGCCCTCGGGCGAATGGTCGCCAATGGATGCGATTCGGTGGTGCTCGAGGCCTCCAGTCACGCGCTCCACCAGGGCCGCCTGCTTGGGGTGGTTCCGAAGATCGCGATCTTCACCAACCTCAGCGGCGACCACCTGGACTACCACGGCACCCTGGCGGACTATGCCTCGGCCAAGGCAACGCTCTTCAGCCAGCTCGGACCCGACGGATGCGCGGTGGTCAATGCCGACGATCCTGCACACCAACGCATGGTTCGAGGCACCTCCGCCCGAATCCTGCGCTGCACCACCACCGATCGTGCCGCGGACGCCCGGGTGCGAATTGCTGCGATCGATCGAGCTGGAACCGATCTCTGCTTCGAGGGAGCCTGCGGAAGTCTTTCGGTGCGCGTCCCCCTGGTGGGGCGACACAACGCAGAAAATCTGGTGCTTGCGCTCACGGCGATTCAGGCGCTGGGAATCGATCCGATGCGTCTGCGCTCAGCGCTTTCGCAGCTGCCCGCACCGCCGGGACGACTGGAACCGGTGACTGAGCCCGATGCGCCCTTCAGCGTCCTGGTCGACTACGCACACACCGACGACGCGTTGCACAACGTCCTCTCCGCGGTTCGTCCCCTGGTTCCCGAAACCAGCCGACTCACGGTGGTCTTCGGATGCGGTGGAGACCGCGACCGGAGCAAGCGACCGCGCATGGCGGCGGTGGCCGCTTCGATCGCCGATCGGATCGTCGTGACCTCGGACAATCCGCGTACCGAGGACCCGCACCGAATTCTCGAAGAGGTCCTGGCTGGAGTGCCCGCCGAGGCGGCTGGTCGAGTCGTTTCTGAAGTTGATCGAGATCGAGCGATCCGTCGTGCGCTCAGCGAAGCCACCCCCGGCGAGATCGTGCTCATTGCCGGCAAGGGACACGAGGACTATCAGATCATCGGGACTCGACGACGCGCCTTCGACGACCGACTCATTGCACGTTCGGCATTGGCCGCCGAAGGAGGTGCTTGATGGGCTTTCTGAGCACGGAACAGATCGGCACGATCCTCGCAGGGCGCTGGATGCGCTCACCCCACCAGGCAGTGATTGAACCCCACGGCATCTCCACCGACACTCGAAGGGGGGTCGCGGGACGCTGTTTTCTCGCGCTTGCGGGCGAGCGATACGATGCCCACGACTGCCTTCAGCAGGCGATCGACGGCGGCGCTTCGATGCTGGTCCTTCAAGCGGATCGATGCCCCGATTCGGTACCCGGTGACTGTCCGGTGTTGCTGGTCGAGGACACTCGGGTCGCGTTGTGGTCGCTTGCGGAGTACTGGCGCAGTCAACTCCAGGCGACGGTGGTTGCGATCACCGGCAGTGCCGGCAAGACCACGGTTCGGCGCATGCTGCAGGCGATCCTCGAACGTGCCGACGAACGCTCTGCCACCGGTGGGGTGACCGCCTCGGAGAAGTCCTTCAACAACGAACTGGGCGTGCCGTTGACGATCCTTCGCGCCCGGCAGAGTGACCGATTTCTGGTGCTCGAGGTCGGCACCAACGAAACCGGTGAACTGGCGCGACTGGGCGCTCTGGTCCGACCGGACCTCGCGGCGATCACCAACATTGCCCACGCACACCTGGAGGGTCTGGGGTCGCTGGAGGGCGTTGCCGACGAAAAGGCTTCGCTGTTGAGCTTCCTGGCACCCGACGCCACCGCGATCGTGCCCGCCGACGATGGGGGGCCGCTGCGGCCGGCGGTGGAGCGTTCCCTGCCCCAGGGTGTCCAAATCGTTGATTTTGGCGTTGATTCCGGCGCCCTGGCCCTGGTCAAGCGCCACTGCCTCGAGGCCTCCGGGCTTCAGGAATTCACCCTCAGCGATGGCTTCACTGCCCGACTGCGCCTTCCGGGCGCCTATAATTCAATGAATGCCCTGGTGGCACTCGGGTTGGCGAGATCCTTGGAAATTGCCGATGGAGTGATCATGGAAGCACTTTCAGAATTGATTCCCGACTCCATGCGTTTTTCAAGTGAAGCTCTGGGAGGTTCAGGCACCATGCTTTACAACGACGCCTACAACTCGAATCCCGACGCCCTGCACGCGGCGCTCGAAACCTTTGGAGAGTTGACCGCCGACGCCCCGCGTCGAGTCGTCATCGTCGGGGACATGATGGAGCTTGGGGCGGAGGCCCCAGCCCTGCACGCGGCATTCGCGGACCAGCTGATGGCCGTTCACCACAAGACTCCGATCGACGTGGTGGTGCTGATCGGCCCCCTGATGCGTCATTGTGGGGATCGTCTGGAGGCCCTGAATTTCGGCAACCTGGTGGCCATGATGACGGAACTGGATGATGGACTGGTCGAGTCGATCAGTTCCCTGATCTCCACTGGAGACACGGTTCTGGTCAAGGGATCGCGTTCGATGCACCTGGAACGGGTGGCCGAGGCGATCCGGGCCCGGGTGGATGTGGAGACCGGTGAACTGACCACCACCGTCTGAGTTGAATCGATCGTGTTGCCTCGCCCGGTGATCTGCCGATGATTCTGCAGTTGCACCACCCCGGCGAATTCAGCAGATGCTCTTCAACCTTCTCGACCACTTTCAGAATCGCATCGAGTCCCTCGGGCTCTGGTCATACCTGCAGGTGCTCTACCAGGAGGAGTTCCGCGCGCTGGCGGCGCTGTTGCTTTCCTTCACCCTGGTGATGCTCTTCGCCCGGCGGACGATCGCCTGGCTGGTCCGGATGAAGGTGGGGGACTCTCCGGAGTTCTACAACGCCGACCTCAACGAACTGATGCGCTCGCGCAGCGGAACGCCCACCATGGGTGGCATCCTGATCTGTGGCGCGATCCTGGTCAGTTCCCTGCTTCTGGCGGACATGGGCAATCGATACGTGGTGCTGGGTCTGGTGGTCCTGGTCTGGCTGGGCCTGCTCGGGGTCAGCGACGACTGGCTGAAGCTCACCGCCGCTCGGCGCAACCCCGGTTCCCGGGAGGGCCTGCTGGCCTGGGAGAAACTGCTCTTCCAGCTGGGGATCGGATTCATGGCGGCGTTGTTCGTCTACCTCGAAGCGGGGTCTCCGGACGCACACGTGCTCAACCTGCCGTTCCAACGGACCTATCCCCCGGCGCAGCTGGACGACGTCCTCCAATTGCCGATGACCCTCTCGCCGGGCGTGTTCGTCCTGCCTGGGGTGGTCTTCGTGGTGCTGGGGATGCTCTTGATCGCGGGCAGTTCCAATGCAGTGAACATCACCGACGGGATGGACGGACTGGCCGGAGGCACGGTCGCGATCGCGAGCATCGGCATGATGATCCTGGTCTGGATCTCCGGAGAACCCCGAGCCAGTTCCTTCCTGATGGTGCCCTACGTCGAAGGGTCTCAGGAACTGATGGTGGTCGCGGGGGCGATGACCGGGGCCTGCATCGGGTTTCTCTGGTTCAACGTCTCGCCGTCCAGTGTCTTCATGGGCGACACCGGTTCTCTGCCGTTGGGTGGACTGCTTGCCTACATCGCGATGGTCGCGCGGCAGGAATTCCTGCTGCTGGTGATCGGGGGAGTCTTCCTCATGGAGATCGGCAGCGTGGTGCTTCAGGTCGGCTACTTCAAGCTCACCCGCGGTCGTCGCATCTTTCGCTGTTCGCCGATCCACCACCACTTCCATCTGGGCGGCTGGAGCGAACACCAGGTGGTGCTGCGATTCTGGTTGATCGCGATCATCCTCGCGATGGTCGCCCTGGCCAGTCTCAAGCTGCGCTGATTCAGAGCACCTGATCGAGGTCGATGGTGGCTCCGGGGGCATCGACTAGCTTCTTCATGCGATGTTCCCGCAACAACGTCACCAGACGCGCCATGTCCTCGCGCAACGGCGCGGTGTGCAGCACCGGTTGCTCCGTGATGGGATGCGTGAAGCCCAGGGTGGTCGCGTGCAGGGCCTGGCGACGGATCAGCGGTTCGGATCCCAGCGAGGGATCGAGGTCCTCCTCGAGGAGGTGGCGACCACCGTACATGTCGTCGCCCACGATCGGAAAGCCCAGGTAGGCAAGGTGCACCCGGATCTGGTGAGTGCGTCCGGTGTGCAGTTCCAGCTCCACCAGGGTGAAGCCCTCGTAGGCCTCGCGCACCCGGTAGATGGTCAGGGCGTCCTTGGCGAGTTCGTCGTAGCGGACCGCGTAGAGTTCGCGCACCGTGGGGTGCTTGCCCAGGGGATGGTCGATCCGATCTGCGTACGGTGTGACCTCACCGTGCACCACCGCGAGGTAGCGCTTGCGGGTCTGTCGCTGTTCGAACTGTCGCCCCAGCCGCCAGTGTGCGGTGTCGCTCTTCGCGGCGACCATCACGCCGCTGGTGTGTCGATCGAGTCGATGCACCACGCCCGGTCGGCAGTTGGCCTCGCCCACGGTGGAGAGTTCGCCGCTGGTCCGGTTCTGAAAATGCCAGCTGAGGGCATTGATCAGGGTGCCGGACCGATTGCCTCGGGCGGGGTGGACGATCATGTCGGGTTGCTTGTTGATGACGATGAGGTCGTCGTCCTCATGGAGGATGTCCAGTGGGAGTTCCTCGGGTGGGATCGCGTTGCTCGGGGGGGGCGGCAGCGTGGTCTCGACCAGGTCGCCCTTGCGAAGTCTGGTCGAGGCCTTGGCATGGCGTCCGTTGACGGTCACCGCCTGTTCCGAAATCAGTTTCTGCAGAGTGGTGCGCGACATGAAGGGGACCTTGTCCACCAGGTAGCGATCCAGTCGTTTCTGCAGATCTCGAGTGAGTCGAAAGTGCACCCTGGCTTGTGATTCGCTGTCGCCGTCATCCGCCGCCTGATAAAAGGCGAACAGAGCCTCGCGATCGACTTTTCCGCCACGCGCGATCAGGTTTGCCGACGACTCGCCGGTCTCGTCCTCGATGACCTCGGGGTCCTCGGGAGCCGGTTCACTCGCTTCCGTCACCCGGTGCCTCGGTGGTTCCTGCGCCACCTTCGAGAATCAGGTTGGAAGCGCTGTCTGATTCG
Source organism: Planctomycetes bacterium TMED75 (assembly GCA_002171655.1). Classification (GTDB taxonomy): domain Bacteria; phylum Planctomycetota; class Phycisphaerae; order Phycisphaerales; family SM1A02; genus UBA8087. The sequence goes on along the minus strand of NHEC01000005.1, from coordinate 768 downwards.
GTGTCGCCAGTCTCGTCGGAGGTGGGCTCGGTGGGGAGCTCGGTGGGGGTGGTTCCCAGCAGCTCACTGGTGTCTGGGAGCGCCTCCGCCGGTGCTGGCTGAGGCAGATCGGCGGCCAAGGGAAAGCTGACTTTGGTGCTCACGATCGCCTGGCTTTCCGTGCGAGCCTTGGCCTGGGCGGCGAGGTCGGGGTATTCCGGCAGGGCGATCGTTTCGATGCGCCCGAGCAGGGTCTTGGCCTCGGCGGAATCTTCACGACTTTCGGCGACTGCGGCCTGCCCGAAGAGGGCGCTGATCACCAGCAGTTTCTTCGCGAAGACGCGTTCGTAGTCGGTGCCCACCGCAAGGATCGCCTCGCTGTAGAGGGCATTGGCTCGTTGCAGGAAAAGTGTGCGGGTGTCGTCGTCGAGTGCGAAGTCCTCGGCGGTCGCTTCGCGGTCGAAGCGAGTGCCCGTCTGCACGCTGCGCAGGTACTGGTCACCGGCCTGGATGAGTGCAAGGGGTGCGATCGAATCCACGCCCTTGGCGTTCTGGGCGACTTCCTCGAGGGAGGCTGGAAGTTGTGCGGTGTCGAGCGTGGCCCAGGCCGCATCGCGAGTTTCCATCTTGGTGCGGACCAGCCATTGCCACCCCACGCCCAGCAGCGCGATCACCAGGATCACCAGCAGGATCTGGTTGCCCCATTTCTTCAGCCAGTCGACGAACTCCTCATTGAGCTGGCTTTCGCCGAGATCCGATTGCTCGACTTGTGCAAGGCGGTCCTGGTCG
>NHEC01000004.1 GCA_002171655.1 Planctomycetes bacterium TMED75 | reverse complement strand
GTCGGCATCGTTCTTCGTCACCGTGCATCGAGTGAGCTGCACGTCGGCGGAGTTGCACCAGAGTCCGGCGCCGAGCTTCGCGTCGTTTTCGGTGACCTGACAGTCCTCGAGGAGGACCCCGGCTTCAGCGGAGTTGAGGTGGAGGGCGCCGCCTTCGTCCTCGGCGTCGTTGCGTCGAAACACGCAGAGCTGAAAGGTGGCGCTGGCGGAGTTGATGTAGACGCCGGCACCCTTCTTGCCCTGATTGTCCTGAAAGATGCAGTTCACGAAGGTCGGGTCGCTGTCCCCGTCGATCTCGACACCGCCACCTTCGTCGCGGTCTCCGTTCTGGATGATCAGATTCTCGAGGCGGGTGTCCGGCCCCTCGCCCCGGGTGATCCTGAACACCCCGCGGTTTCCGGAGCCGTCGATCCTCGAGCGGGGAGCGCCGTCGGCATCGATCGCCCCGCGGATGGTGATCGCCTTGTTGCGAGTGTCGATCCGATCGGACTCCGCATAGACCTCGTCGTGCAGCTGGATGATGTCGCCGTCGTCGGCAGCGTCGATCGCACTCCGGATGCTGGTCACTTTGCAGGAGGCGCAGACCTCGATCGTGTCCGCATCGACTGCCGCGACTGCGAGGAGTGTCAGGAGTGTGCCAAGGTATTCAAGTTTGCATGACATCGTCGTCGACCTGTCGAGTGGAGGCTGCGGATGTGGCCGAGGGCATGGCCGATCCTGGCGGAGACCATCGGGGGCATGGTCGTTCGAACCTACGCCTGCGCAGGGATCTCATCAAGCATTATCTCCAGCTTTTCGCGGGACTGGTGAGCGGTGCGGTGAAGCCGAATCCCTTCGAGGTCGTCCACTCAGCGACTCACCCGCTGCATGAATGTTGCGAAGGCTGCTCCGTTTGGCCCGAGTGGGTCGTCCTCGATGTTGCCCGTTCGGCCGGATCCCGCGGGAGTGGGGCATCCACCCCAGTTGGCCAGAAGGATCGACAGGTCGGTGGCATCCACCACGATGTCGTCGTCGAGTTTGATGTGCCGGTCGGAAGAACCCCAGGCGCCAAGCAAGATCGCCAGGTCAGTGCCATCGACGATCTGATCGTGGTTCAGGTCGGCCGGGCATGACGAACTGGCATTGGAGAACATGAAACTAAACATCTGGTAAGGAGGTTCTGGATACGGTTTCGTTGAGCCACCGAGCGTTGGGTACTCGGTCGTCGGACCGCCCTGGGGGCCTGCCGTCGCATGGCAGTCCACGCAGCTCATGCCTTTTATCTGCGTTGAGGCATTGCAGCCCACCTTGGCGAAATCCCCTCGATACTGGGTGTAGGTCTCCATCGTGATGTTCGTCATGAAGCACGTATTGACCGGGACGTTGTTGGGTGCGACACAGCAGGGGCCGTCGTTTTCCGGTTGGAGGGTGCCCACCAGCTCGTAGTAGCGCCACGGTGCAGGGAGTTGCGACTGATACTCCTCGTTCAGCAGCGTGATGTAGGAGGCGGGTGCCATCTCGGGGATCTGAGACACGTTGACCACTCGATCCGGGTAGGTGTCGCACACCAGTGGAGAATCAAGGGTGGGTGCGGCCGGAGGGCATTCAGTGCCTAAGGGATCAGGATCCACGCACTCGGCACGCGGCGTGTCGCAGGTGTAGCCCTTGACATAAGGGGGTGGGCAACTGCCGTCCGGACCGGGATTGAACGAAGCGGCCCCGGTGGGATGGTCTGGTCCCGCTTCCAGATTGTCCACCTGCTGGAAGGTCGCCCAGGCCCACGTCTCGCGGGTGTTCTCCGTGAGCTGCAGGATGTGCATCCCCACCAGGCCGACGGTGACCGGGCCGCAGGGTTCTGCCGCGTCTTCTCGGTTCTCTCCGAAGTAGACATCCTGCATGAGGAAGCGGTTGCTCAGGATCTCCTCTTCGGTCAGCTGCTTCCACGAGGTCTTGAGCTCGATCGCGCCCTGTCGCGCCCAGTCCTCGAGAAAGACGGGGGGATCGAATTCACTCGGGTCCCCGGTCGCGGGCATGAACTGAAAGGTGGGGGTCGTGCTGGCGAACGCCTGGTACTGGGCTTCGGAGTCGTAGTAGCCGGTCTGGGCCATGTACTCCAGTTCTGACTTGTTCGCAAAGATCTGGAACAGTACGAAGTTGCCGTTCTGATCGTAGAGAGGGCGCTGGCTGAAGGCTTCCTGAAACTCACCGGCAAGCGCGGCAGTGTCCGCCTTGCCCACGGATCCTATCAATGGAAGGCCCTTGTATTCCAAGGCAAACTCCGGGTCACCGAGTTCATCCCACGCCGGGTACTGGAAGTCTGGATCGGTGAGGTCCGACGGGAGCAGCTGAGACTTCTGCGCCCACTGGAGAAACACGGGCTGTTGCACCACGGGGTCGCAGATGCTGGTACTGGGGTCGGGTTCACCGGGTTGCGCCCCGATCTCGTAGGACTGCGGCCAGTTGAGTGCAATGAACCCGTTCCAGAAATGACCGGCCCACACCACTTCAGTGGTAGCCACCGTGAGTTCGCGACCATCGGGAAAGATCCAGGGCGTATGGTCGCCGGTACTGTCGCATGGCGAGTCCTGTCCATGCAGGGGTTGGCTTGCAACCGAGAGTACGAGGGGTGCCAGCAGGCTGGTCGGCCGTGCAAGTACAGTTTTCCAAATCCTGTGTGAATGGTCCTTCATACCGTGTCATCTTTCTCGAGGTTCGGTTTGGTTCTCGGTTCAGGTTGAGTTCCTGGCAATCACTGGGAGCAAAGGCACGGCGCGTGAAATGCGCTTGTTCGTTCTCTTTGAATGTATCGACGCGTGATTCAGAATGAAATGTTCAAGCAGTCGATTGAACTTGTTTTTTACTGTCCGTACCAGGCACGAGTGTCATTTGGGTCCAAGAATCTGCGCCAGCCCTGCAATCTCATCCAGTATTCCCCCCACCCGGCTTCCGTGCGATTGGTGCCCGCTGCCGTGAACTCCTTCGGGCCTGAATCGTTGCTGCACCGAGCTGCCTGGATCAGGTCTGATTCGGTCTGATCTGGTCTGATTTGATCTCATCTCCCTTTTTGAGGCTTCTGCTCTGGCATCTGCTCCACCTGGTTTCGGTTCGTCCCGGAAAACTGAGCAAAAGAAGCAGTATTTGCTTTTCTACCGCCCATGGTCCTTTAGTCTGAAATGAAAGCGGTTGCTGCACGCCGTGCGGAAACCTCTGCGCTTGTTTTTCCGGGAATACATCATGTTCAGAAATAGAGATTCGGCCGACCGTGGCGTGTCCTTCGTCGTTGCAGTGTCTGCGTTGGTTGGCTGCTCAGCCCTCGCTTCCGCGGACACCCTCAGGGTGTGCCACCCCGATGCTGAGGGCCCGCTCTCCGACTGGAGTCCGGTGACGTGTGCGTGCCCGGATGGCGACGATGACCGTGCCACGTGCTGTGACTTCTTCGACATCCAGTCGGCGATCGGATCTGCCACGAACGGAGACGTCATCTGCATCGAGGCCGGTGAGTACGTGATCACATCCCCGCTCACCACCGATGGCAAGGCGATCACCATTCGTGGTGCGGTTCATCCTGACGGATCACCTGCGACGGTTCTCGACGGTCAAGGTCGGACCCAGTTGATTCTGTGTATATCCGGCGAAGGTCCAGGAACGGTGTTTGAAAACCTGGAGATCCGGAATGGAAGCGCGTCCGGATCGACGTCCCAAGGCCAAGGTGGTGGGATGTACTGCAGTGGAACCAGTCCGACCGTGAAAAATTGCCGGTTCGTGCAAAATACCTCCTCGGGAGGTGGCACCGGAGCTCGTGGTGGTGGCGCGGTGCACTGCTTCGAAGCCAGTCCGGTTCTGGAATCATGTGTGTTCCGTGACAACTCGGTGGCCGATTCCCAATCTGGTGGTGCCCTGTTTAACCGGCGCGGTGCTCCAACTCTGGAGAGTTGTACCTTTGAATCAAACCGCGCATCGAATGGTGAAGGGGGCGCCGTGTACAACGTCGGAAATGAGATCAATCCGGTGTTCAGGAACTGCATGTTCCTTGAAAACGAATCTGGTCGTGGGGCTGGATTCTACGCTCAGTCGGAGTCCTCGAACTTCTGCTCCAGATTCATCTACCCATCACTTGAGAACTGCACGTTTCGGAACAACAAAGCGTCGGTGGACGGTGGCGGGAGCTGGTCCGGGGCCGCGATAATCAGCTACACCGGATGCGTGTTCGACGGCAACACCGCCGGAGGGAGTGGAGGGGGTTCCTTTGCCAACAAGGACAGCGACGTGACGTATGTCGACTGTGATTTCACTGACAACGAAGCAAGTGATTCTGGTGGTGGCGCGGGGCACAACTGGCAACAGGAAGGGTGCACGAGTGAAGGATTCGAGTTCGCCATATCGCTCACTCGATGCAGGTTCACCGGAAATTCCGCTGGTCAGCGAGGGGGTGGTCTCTACAACACCATCATCACGCTGCTCGAGCTGGAGGACTGCGAGTTCACTTCCAACTCCGCGGCAAGGGAGGGGGGTGGTGTCTACAGCTCTGGAACCAACTCCGAGATCCGTGGGTGTCAGTTCGCGGAGAACAGTGCCAATAACGGCAGTGGTGGTGGGGCGTTCTGTTCGGGTCAATCCACCCTCGTCGAGTCGTGTGCGTTCGAGTCGAATCTGGTGACGATTCCTTCGGAAAGTGGCGTATTCGGTAACTTTGGCGGCGGTGGGTTGTATTTGGAGGGTGAGGCAACGGTCAGCTGCAGCTCGTTCAGTGGAAACGTTGTTGATACGACGCTGTCCCAGAATGCCAAGGGCTTTGGTGGTGGAGTCTTTACTTCGGAACAGGGGAGTGGAGCCAAGGCGTTCTTTGGATGTGATTTTTCCTGCAATTCCGCCTCAGATCGGGGTGGTGGGATGTTCTGCGCGAACCAGGGCAGCATCATCCGGTGCAATGTGACGGGGTGCACTGCTGGTTTCGGCGGGGGTATCGCCTTCGATCCCAGCCCGTTTGGGGGGGGTGCGTACACCCTCAGCGAGTCGAGAATCTGCGGGAACACCGCCACTCAGACAGACGGTTCCAGCACTCTAGACGCGAACTGCATCGAGGATTCGTGCAGCGATTGCGCACCCCTGGATGATCCCTGTGTCGAATCGGATTGTCCCGGTGACCTGAATGCTGATGGCTTCGTCGATGGTGCGGACATCTCGATCTTGCTCAGTGCCTGGAACACCACGAAGCCACTCGCGGACATCACTGGAGATGGATTCGTCAATGGTGCGGATCTTTCGACCCTGCTCGGGGACTGGGGTGCCTGTTCCACCCGTTGGGGGTGTTCCAGCGGCGAAGAGGTCTGTTCCTGTCAATGATCGATCGAAACCCCTGCTTCGTTGCCCATCGCCATGGCGTCGAACATCATGACTAGGATGCGTTCTCCTGAAAACCAGGAGGGAGGCTCCTCATGCATATCGTCTTTCTCGGCCTTGCCATTCTCACGGAAGTCATCGCGACCAGTGCACTTAAGGCGTCTGATTCGTTCACGCGCCCCGGGCCGACGGTGCTCGTGGTCATCGGCTACGTGCTGTCTTTCTACCTGCTGACGTTGTGTCTGGACAAGATTCCACTGGGCGTCACCTATGCGATCTGGTCTGGAGTGGGGATCGTCCTGATCGCGGTGAGCGGCGCGGTGTTCTACAAGGAAGTCCCCGATCGCGGGGCCCTGGTTGGAATGGCGCTCATCATCGCCGGGGTCGTGGTCATCAATCTCTTTTCCAAGGCGCCAGCTCACTGACGGACTCTGGATTTCTTGTTCACTGCTCCTCGTCTTTCTGATTTGGTACGTGTTTGCCGGCGGCCTCGAATTTCGTGCAGTGTTCCGCATTGATGTCCGTGAAAAGTTGTTCTGATGGTACCATCGGCTGTATCAGCTTCATGATGTCGTTCTCTACTTTCACAAGGAGCGCCGGCAAATGCAGGCCATTTTTCTGACCATGCTGTACACGCTGTCGGCTGGCGTTTCGACCGACTCGGGAACCCAAAGTATGCACTCCATCGTGGTCGGTTCCGGATCTGATCCGACCGCGGCTGAAGCGCTGCCTCGGGGATTCCGATTCGGTGATCGACGAGTGATCCGCACCGCGAATCTTCAGCAGGCCGGTGCAATGCCGCCGGGGTGGTCCTATCGGGATCCCGTCGCGCAACCGGTCGACGAAGTGCTCTTCGATTCGCAGGAACTTGTTTCTCCGACCGGCGAGCCGGCTTGGTTGACCCCTCAGGTCTTCATTCGGTGGCGGGAGGGATGCCGAGCGGACCAACGGCGTGACTCCCTGTCGTGTATCAAGTTCGAGCACGTACTGCACGACTACCGCAATCTCCCCGGACTCTCCCTGTTGAGACTCGATGTGGGGACCGGGGAACAGGTGCTGGAGACGATCGAGGCGATCAGGGGACACGAGGCGATCCGGTTCGTCGAGGCGGATCTCATGGTGCGGGGCAGCTCCGCTTCCGTTTCCACCGACGACCCGCTCTTCGCGGATTCCTGGTACCACCACAACACCGGCCAGTCCGGCGGACTTGCGGGGTTCGATCTCAACTCCCTCGAGGCCTGGGAGTTCACCACCGGTGGGACGGAACATGCCGTGCTCGTCATCGACGTCGGGGCGGAGGAGTCTCATCCGGATCTGTTGCTTCCCGAGGGGAGAGACTTCACGACCGATGTGATCGACGGGGTCCCGGGAGGGACCATCGGAAATGAATGCGATCGTCACGGGACGCCGGTCGCCGGCTGCGTGGCGTCGATTCGCGACAACGGATTGGGAAGCCTCGGCATCGCATCCGGATCGCGGACGCTGAGTGTACGCACCTTCATCTCCACTCTCGACTGCAGCGGCGCCTGGAACGCCCAGTGGAGCTGGACGGTCAACGCACTGAACTGGGGTGCGGACCAGGGGGTTCGAGTCACCAACAACAGCAATTACTACTCCGGGGCCCCCGAGTCGATCGCCTCCGCATACGAATCCACTCGGCTGAATGGCATCGTCCACTTCGCGGCCGCTGGCAACTGGGGCATCGAGGACGAGACGTATCCGGCATCCCTGCCGACCGTCGAGGGAATTGGATCCGCCGATCGATTCGGCGATCGATCGAACTTCTCCAACTACGGTTCCGAGGTGATCCTCTTTGGTCCGGGCTCCCAGATCCTGACCACCGACATGAGCGGGTCCGCCGGATACGACGATTCTGAGTACGCCGCGGTTTCGGGGACCTCGTTCGCCGGGCCGCTGGTCGCCGGGGTTGCATCCCTGATGCTGGACGTCGCTCCCGATCTGACTCCCGACGAGCTCGTGGAAATCCTGCATGAAACCTGTCGGGACATGGCTGCACCGGGACTGGATCTCGAGACCGGGCTGGGTCTGGTCAACGCCGGGTCCGCCGTGGAAGCCGCGTTCACATTGGCTTGTCTCGCGGATCCCGACTGCGACCTCGCACCCGACTGTCCCGAAGACAGCAATGGTGATGGCCAGGTCAATGGATCTGATCTTGGGACCCTGCTTGGATACTGGGGATGTGCTGGAAGTGATTGCAAGGGCGATCTGAACTCGGACGGGTTTGTGGACGGTGCCGACCTCACGATCATTCTCGCTGCCTGGGGCGCCTGCGGCCGCTGACGGCTGAGGTCAGTCCGGGCTCCTGAACGGGGCCCCAACGCTCAGCAAACGTGTCAGCACCTCGGAGCCATTCCAGCACGAAACCGGGTCAGCCGTGAACCCCTGGAGACGCTTTCAACGGAGCGCCCTGTGGGCGCACAATCGCCACCAGCCACCCCTCAGCTTGACCATGCCCTCTTCTCGAACCTCAGTGAGAGTCAACCGCTTCAGCCACATGCAGGTTGTGTTTGAATCTTCTGAGAGCTGGTTGGGCTATCAGTTCAATTTTTATAGGATCGAACAGAGACCTCCTTCAGGTCAAATCAACCGGTGCTGATTCGAGCATGTTCACTTGGGATGAGTTCCCGGTTGACGGCTTGATTGCAAAGTTCGAAACGTTGTTCACTCATCACCGAAACCAGGAGTCGATAATGAACTCTGCGGCAACCAATGTGTGGATGTGGATTCTGCTCTCGGTGCTGGGCGTAGCCGCGGTTGTTCTGTCGGTCATCTTTCTGATTGAACCGCTTGAGACCTGGTTTGTGTCCTTGGTCATAGCGGCCTTTGTTCTCTGGGGTGTGTTGTCCAGAGTTCGCCGATCTGTCCCGTTGTCGCAATGTCCGGCCTGCGGGTATTCACTGGAAGGCCTGCCCGGTCCGGTCTGTCCCGAGTGCGGCCGCGCGTCTGATGAGGTCCGAGCGAAATCGCTGGGGCCCCGTGGTACCCGCCGGATCATCGAGGCCGCCTGCCTTGCTTTTTGCATTGCGAGCGTGATCATCATTGCAAGTTGGTCGATCAGATCCACCGTGTGGCAGAGTGTTTCCGATTACCTGGGTTGGCCGCATGAGTTTGAAGTGGTCAACCGAGAATTCGCTTATCAACTCGGCACCTTTGGTCCAGCGGAGGGGGCGTCCGAGGATGCACCGTTGGTGTGGAACGAGACTGATGAACTCTTTCGTATCTCTGTTCGCTCGAATGGCTATCTGAATCAGATCCAACCGGGACAGAATCACACCGCAAGTGTCCATGCCCTCTGGGGCGTACCATCAGTGCCCCTTCCTCCTCCGTACAAGGGGCTCCTGATTCCGGGGCCCGGGTGGGAAGGAGAATTGGAAATCGTATCGCAAGCGAATGCGGGAACGGATGTCTTCGGAGAACTGCATTTCAAATCGGTTTCCGAGCTCGATGTGGATTCGCTTGTGGATGTCGTCCTGGACGCACGTTCTGAGCACCCGGTTGGTGTTGATGCACGGCTCAGTGCACTTTTCTCAGATCCTGCAGTACGTACGGAATTGAAGGAGAGTCTGGCCGTGGCCTGGGCATCCGGTCTCTCAACCCAATCGAATGTCTTGACGTCGAGTTCACTGGGGTCCATGGGGTATGAATCCGATTCGGAGCGTGCTCAGCGAGGAAGCCTCAGCCTCAGAGGGGGGTTCGGTGGAGGGAGTTCGAGTGGGGGCAGCAAGCTGGGTCCTGCCGCCACGACCGGGATGTGGGTGAGCCTGGCACTCTGCTGGTTGCTTGCAGTGTTTGTTGCCGCGGTCCTCATGTGTTTTTACGGCGATCCCACGTAACGACACATTCCTGGAACTGGCTTGGGTATGTCTGAACATGCCTGAACATGGCTGAACATGCCTGAACATGCCTGAACATGGCTGAACATGGCTGGTTGAATTGAGCCGCGTGTGGTGGCGACCAGCGACGTGCGGAGACCGGAAAAAAACCACGCAAACGGTCGGAAGGCCAGATCGCCGCGTCCTGGACCGACTGGCAAGGCTTTTTTCCGGAATCACCCCTGGCTGCTCAGGGCCGCTCAGGGCGAAGTATTTGTCTTCTCTGGCCTCGGTTCAACTGCTACCGTCAAGTTGTCCTTGAAGCACGTAGTACCGGAGAAAAACGATGAAGAACGCAGGACTTGCAGGAGCCATTGCGCTGTGTGGCATTGGCTTGATGATGATTGGACTTGGCCATTTCGTGAAGGCACCCCGCGCGATGGCGTACACGCCTGCGGTGGCTGGCGCCGTGCAGGACGAAGGCGAGCCAACAATTGTCTGGTATGGAACATCCGACGTCGGCCATCCCGACACCACGGTGCTGTTGCGTGCATGGTCCGATGGAACGGTTGAGGCTCGGTGGGTTCGGGTCTTGCCGGACAGCAGTACTTGTTGGTCGATTCTTGGTCCATGCTTTGATACCTGGGTCGTCGTCTCTTCCCCGACCGAAGGTCTCAACGCCGCTGCCGACATCACCTTCGACGAAGTGGTCGATGCCCAGGATTTGGCGGAACTGCTTGCTCGCTGGGGAGACGCTCCCCGCAACCCCCTGCCTCCGCGTGACTGTCCGGTCGGTCTGCTGAACTGAGTTCGATCTGCACCGGTTCGAAGATCCCAAGGTGCTGAAGATCAACCGGCGAAAACATCCAGGAAGGGTTCGATGAGAATTGGCAGACTTCCCAGGCCATGAGCAGTCGCGGTGTTTTATCGACTGTTGCAGTGGAAAGACTCATTCTGTAGTTAAATCTGAATGGTCACCTCATTCATCATGTACAGTTGGATCATGAACCATGCAATTCTGACTCTCGTCTTTCTGGTCTCGCCCGCCGGTCTCTTGCAGGCACAGAACATCGACTTCGAGCATGATGGCCTCACCCGCCGGTATCGGATTCATGTTCCACAGGATCTTGAGGCGAACGCTCCACTGGTTCTGGTACTCCACGGGTACGGCGGGAACAACAACGACATGAAGAACAACTATGGCTGGACCGAGCTGGCCGACCAGAGGGGATTCGTGGTCGCATTCCCCAACGGAACCAGGGATCCGTCGAACAATCGTTTCTGGAACGTCGGCTACGACTTTCACCAAGGTCTCGATGTTGATGACGACGGCTTCCTCGCGAGTCTCGCTGTTCATCTCCAGGATCTGCATGATCTCGACCCCGCTCGCGCCTTCGTCACTGGTTTCTCTAACGGTGCGGAGATGTGCTTTCAGCTCGCCTGCAGAGAGTCGGCGACCTTCGCAGCCTTCGCGCCGATCACCGGCATGATGCTGGATACCCTTTTCGTCAATTGCGCTCCGCTCGTCATCCGTCCGATCCTCTCCATGAACGGTACCGCGGACGACACAACACTCTTTCAGGGGGACATGGGGAACACCGGCGGATGGGGAGCGTACCGATCGATCCCGGAGACCATGGACTTCTGGGCGAACCTGCTTCAGGTTCCCGACATGAACAGGGCCTATCTGCCGAACACCGATCCGGACGATGGCAGTACGGTGCGACTTGACGTCTACAGCTCCGGACTGAACGAGAGAATGCTGAAGTACTACCTGGTGAACGGGGGGGGACACGATTGGCCGGGCCAGTGGGGAAACATGGATGTGAGCGCCACCGTCGAGGCCTGGAATTTCTTCGACACGGTCACCGGCGGTCAGGGGGTTGGCGGATGCGAACCCCAAACAGTTTCTCTTGGCGACAATGCAGTCGACACCACGGCAAGTCGTGGAAATACGATCGACCTCGCTGGATTCTGCGATCCCGGCGAGTTCGGCTCCGATGCTTCCACGAACACCGCGTTCTATGAGTTTGTCGCACCGGCAAGCGGTCCCTACACCATTTCTACCTGCAACCAGGCTGCCTGGGACACACGGCTGTCCGTTCATGCTGGAGCGTGCGCTCCGGAAAACGTGGTGGCCTGCCTCGATGACACCGTCGGATGCGATGTGTACACAACAACGATTGAGTTCACGGCATCCGCCGGCAGTCTCTATGTGATCGCACTTGGTGGTTTCTCGATCACGGACTACGGCCCAGCCACAATGACGATCTCCGGTGACGGATTCGTGTGCCTCGGAGATCTCAATGGCGATCGCACGGTCAGCGGTGCAGATCTGGCGATTATGCTTGCCTACTGGAACCTCCCGGACGCCGACCTCAATGGAGACGGCAACACGAGCGGTGCAGATCTCACGATCTTGCTCGCTTCCTGGGGTGCCTGCGATGCTTGAAGACTGAACTCAGTGTGGTCTGCTGCTGAACTGGAGTCCCCACGAACGGCAACCGCGTCTTCCAGTACCCCGCATGCGGGCCATCGAAGAGTATTCCAAAGCCCGTACTCTCCAGCACTGCATCCTCGTTGGTGCGCGTCGTGGAATGGTGTGCTCCGGGTGACCACGGAGTGTGGCGAGGTGTGATTCCGTTTCCGACCTCGCCCCGACCAACCAACCGCACCCCAACGTCTCCCAAGCGTCCACCGAGGATTCTGCCTTGCCGGCATCGTCGGCGTCGTGGTCGCGGCGAGCGCCGTTGATTGGTCAGTGCGTTTCGATCAGGCAGTCAGCGTGATCAAGGTGGGTCCGAGTCAGAGTTGGTGACGTACGTCCTAGTTGGCCGGCTGCAGAATGTAGTCGTATTCGATGATCCAGGCGATGCCGTCTTTCCAGATCAAGATATTCACGATGAACAGTGCCGTGGCCAGTACGACAGTGATCCAGCCGAGTTGGCGAGGCGCCACGGTGCGTACAAGAAGGCCGATCGAGAGAACGGTTGCCCACGTGTAGTTGGCGGAGAAGAGAAACGATTCGCCGAGTCCGTAGACTGAATGCAAGACCACGCCAAAGAGTACGAAGGCTGGTATGAACATCGTTCGTGCAGACACCACCCAGAGCGAGCAGATCGTCAGGAGCAACACGATGAGTCCCGAGAGGTACGCTGGTGCGGTCGACCAAGTGCGATCAAGTACCAGCAGGTCCAGCGCCTCCGGCGAGCCGATGTAGGCGTTCAGGGGTGGTGCGATCCACGCCAGTGCCAGGATTGACTCCCATCGGGAACCGGGGATGCCTTGAAGCAGGATCAGTCTGTCGCCTCCGCCACGGACCAGCACTTCGAGAAACTGCCGCATGTCCCGGTCCTGGGTCAGGTACCAACCGGTGAGATGAACGAAGGCGAGCAGTCCGATGCCAACCAGGAATGCGGTCATCAAGGTGGGGAATCGTTTCATCGTCCGATGCGCAAGTCGAACGGGTCTTGGCTGCCGGAAGAGGTTGACCGGCAGCACCGCCAGGATCGCCAGCATCAGGTTGGTGATGGTGATCGAGGCAGCCAGGGCGATTGCCAGGCCATAGATCGCGATCGCTTCCGGGGTCGGCCGACCCCAGAGTTGAGAGGTGAACCGACGATTGGTGAGAATCAATGCGGTCAGAAGCAGGCCGGTGGGAGCGAGTACATGGGTTTCGAGGACCACGCTCCAGGTGATCGTGGCACCGCTTGCAAGGAAGACTGCCGTCAGGCTGAGTGCGAGCCAGCGAGTGAATCGAAGTTGGCGAGCCAGCCCCATGAAGAGACAAAGGTTCACTCCCAGCAACCCCGGGGTCACGAGATTCCAGAGTTGCATGCCACGAAGCCCGGTCGCAGCTGAGGCCGTCTGGTACATCCCGCAGATCGTGATCCATGCGGGATGATCGGAAGCTGCGGCGTAGGGCTTCGGAAGTACCGCGTGTCCAAGCAGTTGTTCCTGCAGGTCGTCCATGTCACTGGGGTGGTACCTTCCGTGTTCAGGCACGCCGGGCATCCAAGCCACCTGAACTGAACCAACCAGAATGCCGATCAGCAGGACGACCGGAAAAAGAACGAGATCAACTCGTGGGATGCGCATGTCGTCTGTCGTTCATCTTTCATTCGTCGGCAAAATGCAGTCGGGGTCTGCTGTCAGTGGCAGGACCAGTGGCATCTAAACTAGTGTTTCTGCCGCGGTTGACCAAGAACAATTGTCGGTGGCCGGTAACAAGCGCCCTTGAGCGCACTCACCGTCATGCCGCTCAAAAAAGATGGAGATCCTGGGGCGTACCAACACTCTGGCGGTGTGATCGGCGGATCCCGTACGAGCGTGGTCGAGAGGATTTCATTTGGTCAGCGGCTCTCGACACGGTCCGAAGGAGTGGTGTACCCAAGGTGGTGAGGGAGGAGCAATCGATGCATGCTCCTGTCGCAGGCCCGGAGCTCACCAAAGACCAGGGCCTCGCGGGCGAGGTAATCATGCGTTTGAACGGCGATCCGCATGCGGCTTTGCCGGGCGGTTCAGGGGTCCAGCATCGAGTGCCCACTCCTCTCTCGAGATGGTCTCAGCTTCTTGGCATCGCGACTTCATCGTCTGTATCATAGCAGCCTCAAACATGGAGAAACTCCAGAAGCGATGTCCGCCCTGATTGCGGGTGGTCCTCAGGCAGTGCTCGGTCAGGGGGAGTTGGAAAAACGCGCATCCTGCGTGCTTGGAGAAATGAACACGTGATTCTCGAGGAACAGACGTGAGCCAGAGGAATCTATCCAAGATCGCCCGCAGCCAGGCCGTGCATCAGGTGGGCTCGAGTGAGCAACTCGACCAGCGTTTGGTGGTGATCGGCTCCAGTTCCTGGATTCTGTTGGTGGTTTCCGCGATGCTGATTGCCTTGGCGATCACCTGGGGGATCTTTGGCAGTCTTCCCACGATGGTCGAAGGCGAAGGCGTGATCGTACCTAGTGGTACCGAGCCGGTGCAAATCAACAGTTCGTCCGGCCAGGGTGGAGTGGTCGAGGTCGTTGTTCCCCGAAACACCAAGGTCAAGAAAGGGGATCCGCTGGTCAAGCTCGCGAATCATCAGCTGGAAATCAAGTATGCCAATGCGAAGGCTCAGCTGGACATGCTTGAATCACAGGACAAGCGGATGTTCCAGGCCGAGCAAACCATCTTGGATCGCCAGAAGGCCTCACTCGACAGCCAGATCGCTACCTGTAAGCAGATCACCGATCAGACCAAGAAGCTCAGCGCGCTGTACGAATCTGAACTTGAGGCGGTGAAGGAGCTGGTCAAGGCGAAGCTCCTTGCGCAAACCGAGCTGGTTGATACCCAGCAGCAGTATTTTTCAACCTTGCAGCAGATCACTCAGCAGGAAACGGTCATCGCCAAAGCGAACGAGGAGTATTTCTCTCTGGTCACCTCGACTCAGCGGGACCGCCTCACCCGAGCCAGTCAGGTAGAACAAGCTCGTGCAGCCGTGATGACTGCCGACGCCGATCTCGAATTCGCGACCTTAGTTCGTGCACCCATCGACGGAACAGTCATCGAGAATGATGTCGACATGGGCTCGTCCGTGTCAGTCGGCATGGCCGTTGCCTCGATTCGACCGCACGGCTCCGGCCCCGATGATCTGATCGCACGGTTGTACGTTCCGTACGGAACCGGCCGAAGAATACGCGAGGGTATGACGGCATGGTTATCCCTGGTCTTTGTGGAGCCTTCCAGGTACGGGTATATCGAAGCGGAGGTCCAGAGTGTTTCTGATTTCATCAGTGGAAGTTACTCATCGAGCAACAAACTGGGCAGCCAGGAGTTGGCAGAAGAGATGGCGAAAAAAATAGGAGTGATGCTCGAAGTCACCGTCAAGATTCGCATGGATGACTCCACGCCGACTGGACTGAGCTGGACCAGCGGTCGAGGGTACGAACATTCTCTTCAGTTTCCCGCACTGTGTGGCGCGAAGATCATCGTTGATCGCAGTCGGCCGATCGATCTCGTCATTCCTTGGATCAAGGATCTGATCGGTCTTGATCCTCAGGTTCAGCTACTTGCGGACGAGTCTGGATGAGAAGGGGAAGGACCAAGTCGCCCGGTTCAATAGCACGTGTACCCACGGTACTCCAGATGGAGGCGGTGGAGTGCGGTGCGGCGAGTATGGCGATGATCCTCGCATATTACGGCCGATGGATCAGCCTCGAGGACCTCAGAATCGAATGTGGGGTCACGCGGGACGGATCCAATGCGGGGCAACTGGCGAGGGTCGCCAGAGCTCACGGCCTGTTAGCCAAGGGCAAGCGTCTCGAACTTGATGATCTACGCAAGAATTGTCCTCGGCCACAGATCCTCTTCTGGGGGTTCGGTCACTTCTGCGTGTTCGAAGGAATGCGTGGAAAACGATTCCAGATCAATGACCCTGCCAGTGGTCGTCGGTTGGTGGACGAGGATGAATTCTCGAAGTACTTCACTGGAATTGCCCTTGAGTTTGATGTCGGTCCCGACTTCAAACCTCTCGGCTCCCCTCCAAGTCTGCTGCGAGGAGTCAAGGCCTGGATGCGGGGAAACAAGATCGCCGCATTGTTCGCCATCATGTGCGGTCTCCTGTTCGCGATCCCCGGAGTCCTCATCCCCGGTTTCACGGGAGCGTTCATCGATCGCGTGGTGCAGGACCAGGACATGCCCTCCACGGTATGGATTGTCTCCGGCATGCTGCTCCTTCTTCTCCTGGCACAGGGGATGTCGGTTCTGAAGGGGTACGCCTTGAATCGGCTGGTACTGCGCATGTTTCTTATGCAGGCCACCCGACTTGCCGAGCAGCTGCTCCATCGGCCGATGCGTTTCTACCTGCAGCGAAGCCCGGGTGATCTGGTGCAGCGTCTGACTTCAAATCAGGGAATTGCAAACAACCTCGGCAATCAAATTCTGAGTCAGCTGGTCAGTGTGGGCACTGCGGTCGTGTACGCGGCCGTGCTGCTGCTCATGAACGTCTTGATCGGATCGATCACAATCGCTGGAGCCTTGGTTCTCTTGCTGTGTGTTCGGTACACCAATCGCTCACTGGTCGATCGTTCAACCAAGGTTCAGCGTGAAATCGGCCGTCAGTACGGTGCACTGATGGGCATGCTTCGGTCCATACGCGAGATCAAGGCCACCAGCCGGGAGGCCGAAGCGTTCGGGCAATGGTCTGGCTACCAGGCCAAGGGTGTGAACGCTCAGCAGGAGATCACACGCCTCAACGCCTGGTTAGATGCGGCTCCCGTCGTGCTTCAGGGTGCGATTGTCTACGGAGCGGTCCTCAGTCTGGGTGGATGGGAGGTCATGGCTGGTCGATTGTCCATCGGTGAACTCGTTTCGATGCAACTGATCGCCGGACTTCTGCTCGCGCCGATCGCGGACATCGTGATGCTTGCCAGGACGCTTCAGGACACCCAGGCCCAGATGAATCGGGTGCTGGATGTCATGGATTATCGCGATGAATCACATGTCATAGAACAGCCGGTCCAAGCGCCCCCTGCCGAGGCGGTCCGCCTGGGGGGGCTGGTCGAAATCAAAGATCTGTCATTCGGATTCGACCAACACAAGGAGCCATTGATTGACTCGTTGTCTTTGTTGATCGAACCCGGCGCGGTTATCGCGGTGGTCGGACCTTCCGGAAGTGGGAAGTCGACGCTGGCAGATCTGCTGCTGAGATTCGAGAATCCCTGGAGCGGGTCCATTGAATTCGATGGTAAGCCGATCTCATCACTCACTTCAGAGCAGTGGATCGCCTCGATATCGGGTTCCGGCGGGTCCCCGTCCATCTTCGCTGGCACGCTTCGCGACAATGTCAGTATGTGGGATTCCACTCTTGCTGACGAGGACCTCGCCGCCGCCTTTGAAGATGCTGACTGCAGTGAACTGCTCAACCGTCAAGGTGGGATCGATGCGGTGGTGGAGGAGGGTGGACGAAACCTGAGTGGAGGTCAGTGTCAGCGGCTGGAGATCGCTCGCTGCCTGGCCAAGCGGCCCAGTATCCTCATCCTCGACGGTTCGACTTCCGCGCTCGATGGTCAAACGGAAGCCCAGCTCATCGATCGCATCCGTCTTCGCGGTTGCACGGTCGTGATCATCACCAGTCGGGGTTCTACCCTGCAATTGGTTGATGAAATCGTCGTCATGAGTGGTGGTCAGATCGTCGATCACGGTGCATTTGGTGCGCTATTGGACCGGAATGAATGGTTCGCAAGTGAATTTGGAGCGGCGTCGTGACTCCAAGCGTCTCCGATCATCCGTGGGCAGTCATCCAGGAGCAGGTGCCGCCCGCACCAGCGGCTCTTGGGCCTGATCGCAAAACGCTGCAGGCATTCGGTGTCGTTTCGGGAAGCGTCACGTTGGTGGTTCGTTCGGTGCAGAGCAACGGGCGGCTGAGCTCCCCTGAAGTTCTCATGGAGTCCGGAGCCGGCCACCTGGTGGTCGTTCCTCCTGACCGAGCCGATCACATGGTGTCAATTCGTGCAACCCACGATGCCGTATGGGCGCCTCTGCAGGTTGGCAGTTCGGAGGTTCTCTCCACCGCGGAGGTTGAGCCGGCCCTGGTCTCGATATTTCAAGATTCGGTCGAACTGCGAAACTGGTGTGCCCGGCTTGAATCCCCAGTGCGTTGGGCCGAGTTCCTTGAAGCTCTGAGTACTGAACTGATCACTCGAATGGGCGATGCAATCACCCAGGCCCAGGCCCGGATCAACGCTCGACTACTTCGTCTCAAGGCATTTGATGACGAATCACTTCAGCAAGCGGTCCTTTCGATTTCAGATGCGGGCCCGCCGAGATCTGATTCCCGCCCCACCCAGAGCTCATCACAGGAGGTTCAGGCGATGCTCCGGGTCATTGAGGACCTTGGCAGCCTGCCAGCCAATCATTCGATGCCCAGACTGCAGCCGGGCGTGAAACCTGTGGACTCCGTGGCCAGAGAACTGCATATGCAGTATCGCTCGGTAAAACTCGAGGGGCGATGGTGGAAAGAGTCCGCGGGCCCGCTCGTTACCGAAACGCTCGAAGGCACCGTTCCGGTGGCGCTCATCCCTCGGCGTGGTGGATACCTTGCGGAGGAGTACCACGAGGACGGAATCCGAACGATCGATCCGGTGAGCGCAAAGACCGCTGCCGCGTACGGTGATGCCGCCACAATGTTCTATCGGCCACTGCCTTCCGGTTCGGTCACTTTGCGGGACCTGCTTAGACTCGTCTGTATTGGCAATGTCCGAGATATCGCCTTCATTGTGATGATGACGGTCGTGACCTCAGTCCTCGTCGCGTTGGTTCCGCTCCTTACCGGGTTTTTCATCGGTACGGTCATTCCCAACGTGGAACATGTGCAGCTGGTGTTCGTGGGGGCAATGCTGGTTTCGATCGCGGTTTCAAGGGCGCTGCTGCACGTGGTGGCCGGGCTCTTGTTCCTGCGTGTCGAAACCCGAAGCAGTTATCAGGTGATCGCCGCGCTGGTGGATCGGATACTGCAGTTGCCGACCTCATTTTTCCGAGGAAGTGAATCCGGGGACATTACTCAGCGCGTGATGGCGGTTGAGCAGGTTCGCTCGGCTCTGACCCAGTCCGTGCTTTCCGTGCTCATATCCCTCTTCGCCAGCCTGTCCAACCTGGGCGTGCTCTTCTTTTACGATGCCTCTCTGGGGCTGACCGCAATCGTGGTCATTGCGATCGAACTCGCCATTGTGGTCTGGCTCTCCATTCGTATGGCACGTTTGGACTACCAGGCATCGGTGGCGAAAGGAAAGCTTGATGGATTTGGAATGGATGTGCTGGTTGGAGTCCGGCAGATACAACTGCAGGGAGCTTGTGACCGCGTCCTGCCCCGTCTGATCGATCGTCTGGGTCGTGTGGGCGCCTTGACCTATCAGACAGGCGTACTCGGCATCTGGTTGGGAGTGACGCTTGCTGCGACTTCCACGATCGCCTTGGCACTGGTCTTCATGGAGTTCACTGCGGGTCTGAGAGATCCCGCAAGCTCGACCGTGCTGGAGGCTGGTGGATTCGTTGCCTTCATTACTGCCTTGGTCGCGTTTCTTGGAGCCGTGGCGTCGATCTCGCCTGCGATCACCGCGGTTGCGAGCATGATTCCTCAGATACACCGCATTCGACCAATTCTCTCCGCAGTCACCGAGCACGGCGAGAGCCAGGGCGAGGGCGAGGGCCAGGGCCGGGGCCAGGCGATTTCGCTCCATGGTGCAGTGGCTGCTCGGGGAATCACCTTCAGCTACGGCCCAAATCTGCCTCGGATTCTGGACGGCGTCGACATCGATGCGCAGCCTGGAGAGTTCATTGCGATCGTGGGGGCCACCGGGTGCGGGAAATCCACTCTGATGAGTATTCTGCTCGGTCTTGAGAAGCCAACCAGCGGGCAGGTTCTCTATGACAGCGTTCCGATGGACAGTCTGGACCATGCGATCGTCCGGTCGCAGGTCGGGGTGGTAATGCAATCCAGCCAGACCCTGCCGGGCAACGTTCAGTCCATGATTCTTGGGATCGGCTCAAATAAGACCATGGAAGCGGCGTGGGCGGCCGCCAGGTTGGTCGGAATGGAGGATGAGATCGATCAGATGCCGATGGGTATGCTGACCATGATCACATCCACCTCAATGTCGCAGAGTCAGATTCAACGACTCATGATCGCAAGGGCCTTGGTCAATCGGCCCGAGGTTCTCTTCCTCGATGAGGCAACCAGTGCCCTTGACAACTTCACCCAGGCTGAGATCACCAAGACCATCGACCAACTTGGATCCACCAGAGTCGTGATCGCGCATCGCCTCAGTACGATCCGACAAGCCGACCGAATCTATGTACTTGATCAGGGTCGAGTGGTTCAATCGGGAGGCTTCGAGGAACTCGCAGCTGCGGATGGCATGTTCAAGGAACTCATGGCGGGGCAAGTCTCATGAGGATGCATTCCGCCATCTTGTTCATTCTGGCGGTTCTTTTTCTGGGATCCTGTTCGCCGCCGCTGGAGTCGGATTGGCGTCGCATCGACGAACTTGACGCCCGCCTCGGGAACGTCAACAGCCTGGAACAGCAGAATGTGTACCAGCCATCCCCAGTGGACACGGGGGAAGCTTCGGATCCCGATGGGGTGTCCAAGGTGGAAGGCCTGCTTTCCCTGATGAGTACCGGTGCGCCGCAGGATCTGACCCTTGCGCAGGTGCGAGGGTCCACGCTCGCAAACAACCTGGACATCCAGTCCTCGTTGATTCTCCCTGAGATCGCGGCCCAGCAGCTTCGGGCGGAACAGGCGAAGTTCCAGTGGACTCTGGTCGCCAGCGTCGAGCAGAGTCGAGTGCTCTTGCCTGAGGC
Source organism: Planctomycetes bacterium TMED75 (assembly GCA_002171655.1). Classification (GTDB taxonomy): domain Bacteria; phylum Planctomycetota; class Phycisphaerae; order Phycisphaerales; family SM1A02; genus UBA8087. The sequence goes on along the minus strand of NHEC01000004.1, from coordinate 19,880 downwards.
CGGGGGTGGTCTGGTGGCTGACGAGGAAGTAGATGAATTCTCTGCAGTGCCCGGTCTGGACATCCCTCTGCGGACCGGTGGCACCCTTACCGTGGACTGGACGCTTACCAACGAACAACTCTCTACCGGAAACTCTGCCTTCGAAGATGCTGCCAGCCAGCCCTCAATCCAGCTTCAGCAGCCGTTACTCCGAGATGCCGGGTTCGACTACAACGAAGCATCAATCGTCATCGCGGGAGCAAATCTCGGCTCCTCCCGGGCGGAGGCGCAAGGGGTGGTCATCAATCAGCTCATTCGAGCAGAGATCGCCTATTGGAATCTACACCTTGCCTGGAAAACGCTCGAGATCCAATTGGATCTGTATCGGGTGAACCGTAATCTTCTGGACGAACAGCGTACGAAGGTCGCGGCCGGACAGGGTACGATCGCGAACGTCTACAACTTCGAGGTTTCCGTTGCGCAGGTTGTGGGCGAGGTCATCGAGGCTGAGCTGCAGTTGCGCGAAACGGTCCGGCAGGTCAAGGTGGTCATGCAGGAACCGGGGCTAACCCTCGACGGTTCGCTTGCGCTGACTCCGATTTCGAAACCCCGCCTGGTCGGGCTCGATTTCAATACCCGTCGGCTGGTGGTGCTGGGACTTGAAAACCGTACCGACCTTCTCCAGTTGGAGTTTGAACAGCTTTCCCGAACCGTCGACGTGATGCTTAAAAAGAACGAGGTGCTTCCTCGGGTAGACCTTGTCAGCTCCTGGACCGGAAATGGATTTGATAACGGTCAGAGCATCAATGCCGCGACCCGCGACCTGTTCGATGGTGGTCGTCCCCCCGGGTTCACGGTGGGAGTGAATCTCAGCATACCGATTGGCAACGAGATCGCTCTGGCAAACTATCAGGCGGCCATGCTGCAGCGGCTGCAGACCGTCGCCAATCGTCGTCAGCAGGAGATCCTGGTCACTCAGGATGTGCTCAATGCAATCGACAGCCTCGAGGCTGGCTGGAACTCGATTCTCACCGCGGAAATGGAAGTGCGTGCTTCCCAACGTTTCTTCAAGGCCTATGAAACGCTCTTCAACCGAGGGCAGCTTGCCAGCATCAACCTGATCGATGCGCTCAATGTGCTCAACAGCTCCAAGATCCAGAAGGTTTCGGCGGAAGTGGACTACCAGATCGATCTGGCCCAGCTCGCATTGGCTACGGGCTGCTTGCTCGGTCATGCGGGAGTCGACTGGGAAGGGGACTTTGACCGCGATCGACTGGAGTTACCCGCCGAGCCACCTCTGATTGGGATTCCCGCCGGTGAGAGCAATTCACTGGGGTCTGGTGGCTCAACTCTGCAGGAGATAGTTGATTCCATGGGGGACTCATACGGGCCTGGAATCGGAGATGGTGCTGAGCCGTCGCCTGATGCTGACCCGGCACCGGACTCTGATTCCAAGAAGGACGCACCGCCCAGCACCAGTGATTCCCCGCAGCAAGCGAATACTCCATGACTTCCCACACGTCGCTCCCCCTAAAGGAGTACCTCAAATCCGCGTTCCAGCCTCCCCGCATTCCCGTTCCTCTGGAAGATGAGTCCCACGTCAGCTGGTGGAAAGGGCGATTCGCGCAGAACGGGGGAACCGCTCAGGGGCTGGTCGAGTCCCTGACTCAGTTTCAGGTCGCCATCGAATCCGGGGCGAGTGGGTCTTCGGACTACGTTCGGTTCATTCGTCAAGGGAAAGCGGTCCCGGATCCCAAGTCTGCGGCAGAAATCTTTTCCGCACCGGACATGGTCCACTGGGAAATCGTGGACCACCCGGCCGGCGGACTTCCGGTCGTGACGTTTGAAGACCGATCTGATTTCGAACTTGCATTTCGTGCATTGGGCGCTCGTTGCGAGCCCGTTCCGATCGGACAGAACGTCCATGCGTTGTACGTGGGGGGGCTTCCCAATCCCGTTCGCGCAGGTGAGATGCAGGCGGCCTTCATTGCTTCGGGAAACGATCCCCAGGCGTGGTCGGAAGAAGTGCAGCGCCGGATGGAGCTCGACGGCACGAGTTTCCATGATCGATTGATCTTGCTCCACCCTGCACCCTATGGCGGGCTTCCCTCCTCTTCGATCAGCGATGCCATGGATGATCATGCCTGGCTTCAGGCATCGATGCAGCTGCGAATCGAGCATGAGTTCACGCACCACACCACCCATCGTCTGCTGGGTAGCTATCGACTTCACGTGCACGATGAGCTGATCGCGGATCTGATGGGTTTCACGAAAGCGATTGGCAGGTTCGACGCAGAACTCTTTCTCCGCGCCCTCGGAGTGCAGGGAGGCCAGCTTGCCCCCGGTGCGCGACTCTTGACGTATACGGTCGATCTCGACGAGTCGGCATTGCCTCGCCTCATCGAGATTCTGCATCAAGCGGCGAAGGCCGTCGAGGCTGTCGCATCAGCTTTTGTTGGGACAGCCAAATCAGAAAGATTCACACGTTTACTGGCTTTGTCGCAAATTGAGATCGCTACATTGGTACGTTCCAGCCCAGATGACATACGGAAACTGATTGTTGGCAGCACGGGCGATTATCGGCATTTGTTTTCAAGGGAAATCAATGAGTAGTCAATCCTCTTCTACAGCGGTTCCTTCAATCGACTGGCAAATGGTGCTCGACAGCCTCACCCTGCCTGAACGCATCGAGCTCTATCGCACATCGCCGGAAGTATTCACTCCAGATCCTGTGCGTGCTGAGGAGGCGACCACGACGTGGACATCCAAGCTCGGGCGTGATGAAGCGCAATCTACTCAGGATCGACTCGTCGACCTGGGTATTGATGAATCCGATCTGCCCCACATCTTCGGTGCGATTGCACTTGATGCCGCAGATCTGATCCCCCACGAGCGTTGGATGGACGTGTGTGCGGAGGTGCGTGGTTGGACCGGCTCATTGGATGAGGCCGGACTTCCGACAGCCCCTTGTCTCATGCCTGAGGAGAAAGAGGAGGATCTCCCCTTCGGGCATGCACTCCTTCCATGGGTCGATGTAGCGACCCGAATGCTTGTCGAACAGTGTCCGCTCGTCGAGCGCGTCCTCTCTGAAAAGTTGATCAGAAACGAGCAACGTCGTTTGCTGGGTAATCTTGCGGGGTTCGCACGATTCGCCTTCGGGCAGGAATTTCAGGCAGTTCGCGACAAGTATTACCATGGGAATGATCTGGCCCTTGGGCTCTTCATGACATCGAATCCGCCGCAAACGGCGTATATAGAAACGGTGCGCTCCCTGCTTGGTATTGACCCCCAAGGCCAGGGGGGGTGGATGCGCAGGTTTCCCGCCCTCGCACGACTCTTGGGGGTACGCGTTGTCGCCTGGGTCCGTGCCCTTACCGAGTTCGTGCAGCGACTCGATGAGGATAGAAGCCTTCTCGAAGCGGAACTGAATTCAGGCGAGGCGCTGGGGGAGCTTGTCGAGCTGGCATTCGGATCGGGTGATAGTCATAACGGTGGTCGTTCAGTTGCGATCTGCACCTTTGATGGCGATCGGAAGATTGTCTACAAGCCCCGGGACGGCAGTGTCGATGTCATCTTTTCGGAGGTGGTCGATCACCTCAACGATTTCATGGAGCCGGATCTACGACTTCGAGTTCCTCGGACGTTGGATCGTGGGAACTGGTGCTGGGCGGAATTCATCACATCCAGTCCGTGCGCTGGCAAGGATGAACTGCACATGTATCACCTGCGAATCGGCTCGCTGCTGGCCGTCATCCACATGCTCCAGGGGAACGACTTCCATCTTGAGAACGTCAAGGCCTACGGAGCGTTTCCGGTTGCCATCGACCTGGAAACGGTCTGTGTTCCCGACAGTACCACCGAAGATCCCGATACGATCTCCGATCTTGCCGTCATTCTGGCGAGCCACTCGGTGCTTCGCACGATGTTGTTACCCAACGTCATGGGGTTCAAGGGAGCCAACCTCCGCAGCATGGGCGCCGTTCATGTGGCAATCGATGTTCAAAACCAAACCCGGTTCAAGAAACTGATCCAGGTCAATACCGACTTTCAAAGATGGGTGATGGTTACAGAAAAGCCTGACCAGGAGCGTCCCGACTCCGTGGCTTGGACCGAGAATGACGAGGCGCTTGCCGTTGAGGAGCAGCTGGCGGCTACCTCGGAGGGGTATGAATCAGCATACCGAAGCCTATATGCGCACCAGGAAGCGCTTCTTGGTGCAGATTCCATCATCCGCAGGATCGCGAAGAGCTGGGTTCGCGTACTGAACCGTGCCACGAACGTCTACTTTCGTCTCTTGTACGAATCATGCCAGCCGGAGTGTCTCACCAGTGGAGTGGCTCGTTGGCTGCACCTGCAACGCCTCGGTGTGATCATCGCCCCACCTGAGACTGATGGTGGAGCGGGTCAGGTTCGTTCGGTGGCGGTAAATCTCGTTGAGGCGGAATCAGAAGCGCTGCTCGAAGGTGATATCGCGTACTTCACCTCCCCCGGGGACGGGGTGGATCACTGGCGTATCGATTCGGAGACTGGAAGCCCAGTCAAGATCGAGGGGACGCAGATGAAAGCGTCCGCCCTCGAATGTGCGCTTTCGCAGATTGAGCGGATGAGTGAACGTGACTTGTCAATGCAGATGAATCTGCAGGGGGAATCGTACGCCGCATCTGTTCAAACCCTTTCTCGAATTCTGCACGCAACGCCTGAAACTACGAAAGAAAACGCACCTTTCGATTCTTCCACTCGTCCCCTCCGGGAACTGGTTGTGGAAGCCCTCGAGTTGATCGAAAGCCAGGCGATTGATTCCGGCAGCCACCTCAACTGGCTCGATCTCAATCTTGGTGTTGAAACCGAAGCCATCACTCCCGCTGCGCTCGACACCAGCCTTTACTCCGGAAGAGGCGGTCTGTCACTTCTTTACGAGCGCGCGTACCGACTCTTTGGTAACCCGCGGTGGCTTGAAATCGCCTGTGGGGCCATTGATTGGGAGGCGAAATCCCCTACCGGGGGGGTCCTCAAGGCGATGGAAACTCAAGCACCCTCGGGGATGTTGGCTCGGTCGGGGTTGATGACTTCGGCGTGGGCGGTTGGACGGCATGAAGGACATGGTCAGTACCGAGACTTGGCCCGTACCCTCGCGCTGGCCCTCTCAGATAAGGCGCTCAGCAACGACGAGGCGTATGATGTGATCGCTGGAAGTGCCGGGTACCTGATCGTGTTGATCGACATGCACAGTGAGGAAGCAATTCCCGGCATAGACGATCTGGTCGGCGCTCTGGCGGATCATCTGGTTGCGAATGTGTGTGATGTGGACGGAGTCGGATGGCGGTCGATTGCCTCGCGCATGCCACTCTGCGGGTTGGGACATGGACTTGCGGGCATCGGCCTTGCCCTTCTGGAAGCGGGGCGTTTCCTCGATCGTGCTGATCTGCGGTCCCTGGGCCTTGAGGCTCTTGAGGTCGAACATCGTCGTCGGGGTGATACGCCGGAGCAGGGGTGGCCGGACTATCGTCAGCTCACTCCCCTGGAACGTGACCAGGCACGATTTGGAATGCATGCCTGGTGTGCAGGTGCCGAGGGGATCGCACTTACCCGTGCCGCAGCCCTTGAGATCTCAGATGCCCAATTCCTGCGTGATGATCTTGATTTCGCAGCGGAGTCCATTCGCTCGCTCAATAGCGGGGGACGCGGTCACATCTGCTGCGGTCAGGCCGGGCGGATACTCGCGCACCATGCGCTGCGACGGCAGCACGGGGACCTCGGGCTTTCGGAGGAGTCGCTCGATCCCAAAATTATGGCTGGTCTGCTCGAGAAATCCGTGGGCAAAGACGGTTCACTCATGGGGATTGGCATGTGGCAGGGGCTCGCCGGAGTCATCTGGGCTGCCATGACCATGATTGAAGACGACGGAAGTAATCTCCTTCTGCTGAAGCACTGCGAATCACGAAGCTGACTTGCTGATGACCTGAGCGCACTCCCCCGGCAGCAACGAACCATGACTGAGCGACGAATACCGCCCGGAAACGACGTCTCTGCTCACATTGCGGGAAGGTTCGGCTGCAACCAGGAGAGGTCGGGTCCGGCTGAGCGCACCTCCGAACCGGTCGCAAGCTCGGGTGCTGGCTGATCGCTCACCCGAAGCAGGTCTTCGGTGAGCAAGGTGCGCGCCAGCGTCATCTTTGCGTCGTCGGTAAGGATCGAGGGCATGTCCCGCACCCGGAATCTCGGGTGCTGCTCAAAGAATCCCAGGATCGGTTCCAGCTTCAGAGGAAGGCTGATCGTTCGACCGCACGAGACCCGAAGCTCACTGGGACCGCGGCGCGTTCGCCAGGCCACGCCCGTGGGGCGTTCGAGAACGGTCTCCAGATCAATGGTCTTCGAGGCGAGGGCCGAGGAGAAGCTTCCCGTTGGGCTGGCCGGCGGGGCGTACGCATCCTCGGTGATCTGAGCCAGCTGACGGAGGTCAATCGGTGGCTCGACCGCGTCGGCCATCGCCGCGACTTGCCGGAGCAGGTCCCCGGCGGAGGGAATGTCAGCACCTGTCTTCGAATGAAATTCGATCGGTACTCGACGACGGAGTTCCACCGATTCGTTCGCAACGAGGTCGACCACCTGACCGACGAACTCGTGCATGCGCATCGGATAGAGACCGATCGTCAGGTGCACCGAGTGCTCGTCAGTCGAGGCCGCGGAATGCGGTACTCCACGGGGAAGGTACAGCACGTCCCCGGGGTGCAGGACGACCTCGCGGTTCGGTTCGCCGTAGTCGGGTGCTGCACTTGAGAGTCGCGGAAGCATCTCGGTGAGGATCGGAGAACTCTCCAAGGGGAGCGACGTCTGGGTCTCGTGGATGCGCCACGTCTTCGACCCACTGGTCTGAAGTACCAGCACGTCATGACCGTCGACATGCGTATCGAAGCCCTGGGACGCGGGCGGAGTGCAGTAGACGTTGCAGCGGACATTGGACCGGAGGACCCGGCGAAGGTCCATCACGATTTGTTCGACCGGCGGCCAGTAGTCCTCGGCTCCGGTGAAGATGAGGGTATGCCGATTGGTGAACTGGGCTCGGAGGCTTGCGATTCCGTGATCCGACATCGACTGGATCGTCCCTCGCAACTCCGCGGACCGTTCACCTTCACCGTCGGGTCCGACCACCCGCACCCGCCCACTGGACTGAGGTTGCATGTACTGAAGGCACTGACCGATCGAATCGAGATCGAAGATGCCCTCGACCAAAGAGGGGTCGCGACGCTCAATGTGAAGAACCTCTCGCTCGAGATGGCGACCAATGAAGGCATCAACTCCGATCGGATCGAGGAGCGATGCGCTGGTCTTGATGGACTGCGCCGGCGGTGATGAGAATTCCATGGCTTGTTTTCCCTTGAGGTTGAAGCACGCTCAACACACGGCTTTCTAGACGATAAAATACCAGATATGCTCGATCGATCGAGACAACTTTCACACGAAGAGGGCCTTCGTCTGCTCGAGTGCTCCCCCGGCGAATATCTGCCGGTCGTCTGCCATCCGGCTCGGGACGGACGACCGGATCGCGTGGTGTGGATGAACGTCGAGGGGTTGGGCTTCGAACGCCCGTTCCAAATGGAGGATCTGATTCGTACCGAAGCGTCTCGTACGTGGTTCGTCACCGGTTGGCCCGCAGATCGGCCGAGCGACGAGGTAGACGGCCCCCGGTTCGGTGGACTGATCTTTCATGTCGCCCGTTGCGGCAGCACCCTCGCTGCTCGAATGCTCATGGCGGTACCTGATCTGATGGTGCATTCGGAACCCGGCGTGGTCAATATGGCCCTTGAGCTTCCATCGAGGTCCCTGGGCGGGATCCTCTCGGCCTATCAGGACGTTGCCCAACACCGCAGACAACGAGCCCTCATCAAATGCACCAGTTCGAACCTCTGCCACGGTGAACGCATCCTCGAGAGCGCTGGAAACGCGCCAGCACTCTTCATCCACCGGACTCCCGGCGAGGTGCTCGCGTCCCTCCACGGTCAGTCATGGCATGACCGGTTACCCGAATCGATGCGGGATCTGGAGGGGCCCATCGATCCCGACGAGGGAAACGGTCGCTTCCTCGAGGCACTGATGCGAAGTGGACTGCGTCTCGCCGAAGCGGGCCGAGTCCGCTGTGTCGAGTACCCCGATCTGATCGAACGCCTGGTCGACGGAGATCTGCCGGAGTATTTCGGCTATCAGGTCGATTCGACCCTTCGCGAACGCATGCTCGCGACAGCGATCGCCGACAGCAAGCAGCCCGAGGCATCGTTCCGAAGTGACACGGACCGCAAGGCCCGGATCGTGGCCGAGGTACCTGCGATCGGTCGCGAGGCGGCACGACTGAAGCCGCTGTACGAGGCGCTCCGAGGTTGGTCGTCGCGCCGCTGAGTTTGAAGGCGCCTGCCCAGCGTTCGCGCACCACCGTGGATCGCTCTGGCTTCGCCCACCTCCACCGCGAGTCCTCAGGACTCCAGATGGCAGGCATCTTCGACGAACTGTGTGGTCTTTCGGCCTGCGTGGTCATCATGTGGCAATCCCCAGGACGTCATGATCCAGCATGGCACGGTTCACTCGCGAACGCCCCCGGGGTCAGACGACATGGACTGGGGAGTCGTCCTCATCATCGGGATCGGGGGTGCGTACTGAAGTCTCGAACCTGCTGGTGATCCACAGAACCCCGAACCCCACCACCCCCGAGAGCAGGAAGAGCAGAGGGGCGCCGTACCCAGGGGCATCGATCGCCAGGCGGATCAGGATCGTGGCCAGTACGAATCCGGTGTTCCGAGCGAGGCTGCCGAACTCACTGGTATATCGATAGGAGATCAGCAGGATCGCGATGTCCGCGATGATCAGGAGCGTGAAGAAGTCGGCAAAGAAGATGCCGGTATTGAGTTCGACCGGGTTCCCGCTCGCCACCTCTCCCAGCCAGCCCACCAATGCCCTGGTCGCCATGACGACAAAGCAGCCAAACAGAAGAATCGAGATGATTCGCTTGGTGCGGACGTAGGTCTCGAGCGAGCCGGAGGGTTTCGGAGCTGGCGAGCGCCGGTGCTCCATGCGGGTGAATCCGAGCGTCACCAGAAGCAGCATGAGGAAGGTCACGCACTTGGCAAGCAGGAGCAGGTACCAGCCGGGTTCGAACGACTGCTCCATCGAATCGGTTTCCGCAAGGTAGGCAAGCGCATCCCGAACCACGATCAGGGCGATCACCTCGAACTGCTTGGTCATCGCGGCTGAAAATGACTGCGGGATCGCCTGGATCAGCTGATAGACCTCGTAGACCAGCAGGATCGAGAACGGGGTGTAGAGCGCCAGCAGGGGTGAGCTCAACAGCGATTCGATGCCCGGGGGGGCGGTCACCACGCCGGATCTGACCAGGCCCCACATGAGAAGGTGAAAGGCGAACCCGATGAGTGCGAACCACAGCGCACCGCGCTTGCAGGCGGAGTCGGTGCCTGGTCCCATGAGTGCGTCGTAGCAACGCGTCGAGAGATCGTTCTGAATCGGTAGGGTCACGGCCAATCCTAGGCACGGGGATCCTGGGGGGCGAGGTGGATGGGGACAGACTGGTGCCATCCTCGGGCGGCGGCGAATCGGGGGTGACCCCTGGCTGCACCACTGGGGTTGATGATCGGGGCCGGGAGAGGGTATCGCCGACTCGCAAGGCTCCACGGTTGTTCGAACACGAATGCAAACATGTGTTGTATCGGAGAAACGATCAATGAATGAAGAACGAAACCAACTCGCGGACCTCTTTGCTGCCTGCACCGCCCAGCGGCACCACAGATCTTTCGGATGACGAGTTGAACAACGCTGCGGGCGGAAGGCTCCAAGTATGAATCCGCTCCTGACTGAGCGATGACTGCTGAGCGCCACTCCCCTGGCGGAGAATCAACGCACGATCAACGAACAGTGCACCCGTCATTGGCCAAGAGCGATCTCTTCAAAGCGGGTACCGTGATGCGAACGCCCAACATGTACGTTGGCAATACGCTTGTTTTATCGAAAATGCACGCACTTTGTGTCTTCACTCGAAATCATGGATTTAGTATCTAGGGTGTGCGGGTACGCGTGGTCGGAGCACAAGAAACTTCGTCAGCGTGTGCTCAGTGACGGATGACCCCAACCCTGCTCACTGGAGAAAAAGACATGACTGAAGAACGAAATCAACTCGCCAAGCTCTTTGCTGCCTGCTGGAAGGACGAGGCCCTCAAGCAGCGCTTCATGGCCGATCCCAAGGCGGTGCTGGCCGAATACGGGATGCCCGTCCCCGATGGCATGGACGTGAACGTCGTCGAGAACACCGAAACCACCGTGCACATCACGATGCCGGCGACGCCCAGCGGCGCCACGATGCTTTCGGATGATGAGTTGGGTAACGCTGCGGGGGGCACAAATTGCCTGGATACCAGTGCCATCACTCTTTGGACCGAAAATGGCGAATGCGGTCGCTGTGGCGATTGACTGGGGAACAAATCCGACTCGGCGACCGCTTTGCTGCCTGCTGGAAGGACGCGGCCCTCAAGACTCGCTTCATGACCGACCCCAAGGCGGTCCTTGCCGAATAAGGCCTGAATGTTCCCGATGAGCTGAACGTGATGGTGGTCGAGAACACCGGTCAGCACCTGCACATCACGATGTAGGCTCCGAGCATCGGACCCATGGATCGGAGCGATGATGAACTGCGTTCCGCGGCGGGCGAGCAGGACCAGGGGAAAGCGAACGAGATCAATTCGGGCCATGATCATGTCTTTGGTTGTTCATCAGTCATGATCGGGGTCTCGCAGTCGAAGCCTCGTGTGATGAGCGACCGAGCAGCACAGCCTGCTGATTGGTTGCTTGTTCACAAAGAACAATCGACCCTGACTGGCTGCTCACGGCGTCGACGGACGTGGACCACTGCGCGCATGTCGTGAACTGGTCGTGTTCTCCACCGGGAATTCGCTGAGTGTCAACCTCATGAAGGTCCCGCGACGGCCCCGTACGATCGTGCGTTCTCGAAAGAGTTCCGGCAGCCGGTCCTTGCCCGAAGGCTGGCGGCCCACATCTTGGGTGAGTTCGAGGAACATCATCGGTCTGGATCCAAACACCGCGAATCGTTGTGAGTGGTTGGATAAAAAGTATAAATCGACACGAAATTTGTCACAGGAAATCAGATTCGTGTTTTGGGGTCCGTACGTTCGGGTAGTTCATTCATTCTGAGCGGTTCGGGTCACCTAGAGGACTGCCGCTGGATTTCAATTCTTATTCCGGGAATACATACATGAATAAAATAGAGATTTTGTCTGCATGGAGGCACGCGCCTCGTGCCGTGCTTGTCGCTTCGGCCCTGCTCGTCTGTTCGGGAATCACTTCAGCGGTTCAAGCGGGCGTGATCATTGTCCCTGCTGGTGGCGATATCCAGGATGCAATCGACAGTGCACTCGACGGAGATATCATTCAACTTGATCCGGGGGAGTACCTGCCCGACGAGACGATCTCCTTCGATGGTAAGAACCTGACGCTTCGCGGAGCATCCTTGGTGAAGGGTTCACCCGCTTCCTCCATCAATGGCCAGGGCAGCATCCGCGTCATTGAGTGCGAGGGCGGTTCGGAAGTCATTTTGGAGAATGTTCGGATCACCAATGGCTCATTTCTTCAAGGGACTGGTCATGGCGGTGGTTTGTACTGCGCCGACAGCACTCTGACACTCATCCACTGCGCGGTTGACGGGAACCGATCGCGATCTCGGGGCGGTGGGTTGTACTGCACCAACAGCACTCTGGAACTCAACAACAGTTCATTTGATGGAAACGAGGCCAGCAGTCCGAGCAGCAACACCAGCCAGGGCGGCGGGATGTACTGCAAAGAGAGCTATGCGACCGTGACGAATTGCACGTTCACGGGCAACACGGCATCGTCCGGAGGGGGCGTGGCGAACTACGGTGGCTCTTTGGGTTCAACTTTCTCTTCAGAGTTCTTTCGTTGCACGTTCGAGGGCAACCAGGCCACCGATGTCGGAGGTGGAATGTTCTCCGATTCGCCCTATGGTGAAGACTGCGACGATCCCTTCCTGGTGACGCTGGCGGATTGCCAGTTCACCGGCAACCTGTCCGATGGTAACGGCGGCGGAAGCTACCAAAGCTCCGTGACCGGCACGTATGAGCGGTGCGTCTTCACGGGGAACCACGCCGGTTCGTTGTCGAGTGCCTTCCCGAGCGGATCTGGAGGAGCCGTCTACGCGACCAAGCAAAGGAGTCGGACGTACACAGAGTGTGAATTCTACGGCAACACGGCCGCAGAAGACGGTGGTGCACTGTGCCACGCCTACTTCCAAGAACCGTGCAAGGGAACGCCACTCAGTGTCTCCATCGTGTCCTGCACGTTTGTGGAGAACGAGGCAGGTGTGGGCGGCGGCGCGGTATCCTCCAATCTGGTTCCGGTGGTTTTCATCGTGGGTTCCACCTTCGATGCCAACTCATCGTCCAGTGGTGGTGGTCTCCTCCACGATGGCAGTTCCACGGAAATCGAAGGGTGTACCTTCACGAACAACCGCGCAGAGAACTCGCGCGATGAGGGCAGCAGTCATGGTGGGGGACTGTACATCCAGTCGAGTGCGTTGGATCTCAGTAACACGGAGTTGACTGGCAACACCGCCGATGGTGACGGTGGTGGTGTCTATGTGAGCGGTCTCGAACCAGCGGCGTTCACGTTGTGTGACTTGTCATCCAACTTCGCCACTGGTGCAGGTGGTGGGATGTCCTGCACGAATCGCGGTGAGAGTACGATCACTGGATGCTCCGTGGTCGAATGCAGTGCTGAGAATGGTGTGGGCGGCATCTTGTTCTACCAGTCCGGCGGACCGGGGAGTGGTTCTCCCCAAGGTTGCGGCGGTACGGGTCAGTGTGCATACACGCTCTCGGGCTCCACGGTCTGTGGAAACAGCGTGGGTCAAACTGAAAACGGATTCATCAACGGTGGTGACAACTGCATCAGTTCACGTTGTGGTGACTGCGGACTGGAGCCGGGCTGCCCCGCGGATCTTGACGGAGATTCCATTGTCGGTGGTGCGGACCTCACGCTCATGCTGACTGACTGGGGTTGCCTTGGCGATGAGTGCCCCGGCGACCTCAACCAGGACGGTGTCGTCGATGGTCGTGATTTGACGATCTTCCTGTCATCCTGGGGTCCTTGCGGCGGTTGAGCAAACAACGGCTCGCGGAGTTCTTGGTGATCTTCATGTATCCACCCTTCGGCTGCCTCTCCACGAGTGCAGTCGGAGGGTGTTTCAAAGTCCATCCTGCCCAGCAACGGATGCGTTTTTTGCCCTCCGCTTGAAGTGATGTCCTCTGGGGTGACGGAGAACACCACGGCAGCCCCCGACCTGATTCGTCTCAGCACGACCGCGACCAAGAAGACCGGTGGCAGGAAGGCGAATATGAATCCTGGTGAGCTGAAGATCATGACAGGATTCGGATCCTATCAGCCAGCGTTCCTGGGCCGTGCTTTGAGTTTTCACAGACCTGTCAGCAGAGGGGTCGGCAGTCTCGTACACCGCTTGATGACAGTCGTCAAGAGACCAGGGTCCGACCGGACCGTGAGCACATCAACTCACGCACGCTGCACGCATGTCGTGACCGAACAGGGACGACTGGTCAGAACGCGCGTTGGTCGTTCGGAGAAGTGCGGATTGCTGTGCGGAGTCTGCTCGACCACGTGGGGCTCAACCGATGCGTCGACGTCGGACCCCGCCAAGGCAACGCGCCATCAGCGCAAGCGTCTCGAGAGCGGGGATGGTCAGGTTCGCAAACTAAAAAATCAAGGTCGGCCTGTGCGGAAGCGGCGATGTGGGAGATGGGCAGGCATGCAGCACTCGTGTCGTTTCGTGTGGTTGTTTCAGTGACGTCTGCGGCGCGTTCGAATGCAGCCCGCCAACAGAAAGACGCCTGGGGCCCCAGGGACCGAATGCGCGTTGATGGCTTCGAAGGTGCCTGAGAATGAACTGATGTTGATCGCGCCGGAACTGGTTGCGACACTCAGATCCTCGGGAAACACGAAGACCGTCTCGACACTTTGTTCTCTGTAGGAATCTGCAAGTGAGAGATAGTAATCGGTCGGGGTTGCTGTCCCCCAAAGGGAATTCGCCGAGTCTTCGTAGTCTGAGTCGTTGACGGATTTGTTGTTGAATCCAACACCAAAGAGACCGTTGCCAGTCGCTGTGGCCATCCAGAGGTCCTGTTCTGCAATCGCGACTTCAAGGCCGTCGACATGGAAGTTGAAGCCTGTGTAGGGGTTTGACGCACTGACCAGGATCTGTTCGCCCGGGGGGTAGAGTGGATTCGTGATCTGTTCGATGTCAACGCTGAATGCGATGACCTCTATCCGTAATGATCTGTTCTCGAACGTCGTGCCACCGAGTGTTCCGCTGCCTACTCCGTTCCAGGTATAGGTCATGTTGCCAACGACATCCGCTGATGCTGATGTGATGCTTACAAGTATGCCGACACAAAATGCAACCGGTCGTGTTGTTCTTGTCATCTCTCTCGTCTTTTCGGTTGATCTCTTAAGGCGGCCATGACTGCGCGGTCTGCCTCTCACCAAAGATAGAGTGTCAATGAGGCATACGCCAGAAAAGCGTCGTCCTTTTGGCCGAATTCCTGTTCTGGTGTCTGTCACAAGCCATTGAGTGGGCGGAGTTCATGTTTGGGATGCCGGTCGTGAATTCGCGGCAGGCGCAGCGGCTCTGCGGCAGAGGTCACGAATAATGCTTGGAGCCGGGGGCCGCAGCTTCGTTGTTGGATGCAACAGACTCAGAAAAACACCCTGCGCTGTGGGCGCAAGGTGTCGTGGTTCGTGATTTGGAGTACGCATCGCGTCCGGCGGGCTTAGAAGTTCCCGCGACGTTCCTATTCGATCTCGAGTGCTTTGAGGAGCGCCTTGGTGAAGCCCTGACACCATGGGGTCTAGAAGGGCTCTGCAGTGATCTTGTAGCAAAAGGGGTTCTTGGGAGCACCTGCACCAGTGGTGGTGATCTCATTCGTCTCTTCCAGTGTTTTCAAATGCCAGCTCAGCGTGGCGTGAGATACATCGCCGTCAAGTTCACGGGAGAACACCTCTCGCGTCAGGGGGTGTCCTGCTTCCTTCAGAAGGATGATGATGTTCGCCTGGTTTCTGGTCGTCATCTGCTGCTGTCCTGATTCACGAAGCGTGTATTCGTTCTCGAAGACGTCAAACACAATTGGGAGGCTCCTTGGCACCTCCTCGAACCGTCCACCGCCGGCGAGGATCCGATCGTTGCTGTCGGTCACGTCAACCCTGTCGACCCCGGATTTCTCACGCCTGTACTTCAAATAAAGGAGGATGTCCGGTCGAGACCTCAACTCGAATTTTTTTTCGCATGAAAACTCCGACCAACCAGGAAGAAGTAGATGGGTACGAGAGGGGTATGCCAGGAATGAGGGCGCCAAAGGTGTATGAGTCACGCGTAAGCGGGAATAAAGAGCGGGTTTCCAGAAAAAAATCGAAACGAAGTGAATTCCAGCGTCGGCCAAGGCGGTGGTGCGTACACCAAGCAATATCTTCAATCGAATAAATACAGTGACTCCCGAAGTGGAATTCAGTAGTTTGTAATGTGTTCTGTGATCACAGAACACGACCATGTTTCATTGGGGCTTCAAAATGAAGATCGGTGTCATAGGACTTCGTAGTTTGCAGATGGAGGGCGGCATAGAGTCGTTTTGCAACTACGTCTACCCCGTGATCATCGACCAGGATCACGAGGTCACGTTTTACAGTCGGAAGAAATATGGCGGAAAGAGCACATGGATGGGACAGAAGGTGGTGTCACTGGCATCGCTGAATTTCAAGGGGCTCGAAACACTTTCATACAGCGTGCTCGCCGTGTTACGGGCAATTCTAATAGATCGTATAGACGTGGTTCATTTTCAAGCGATTGGACCGTGCCTTCTTGCCCCGTTGGTTCGCTTAGCAGGCAAAGGAGTTCTGGTTCGTCATGTGGGCGCGGACTGGGAACGGCCAAAATGGGGAAGGTTTGGAGTAACGGCTCTCAAGATCTCCGAAAAATTCGCGGCACGGTGGGCGCACGTGGTGGTGTGCCTCAGCGTTGAACAGGCAGAGGAGTTCAGGGATCGTAGAAATCCTCGCGGGTCAGTGGTCGTCATTCCAAATGCCGTCCCTAAGATCGATCCCTCCCAAGACACGAAAGTGTTGAGTGAACATGGGATTGAGTCTGGGAAATATATCCTTTCGGTATCACGAATCTCCCAGGAAAAGGGAATTCTTGAATTGATCAAGGCGTACGAAGAGGCTGACCTAAATCAACGGGGATTCAAACTAGCGATAGCTGGATCCATGATCGGCAAGGAAAGTTTCAAACCGACTGTTCGACGGTATTCGCGTGACGTTGCAGGGGTCGTACTTCTGGGTACTGTGCCACGCTCGGACCTCCCAACCCTGTACGGGGGTGCAGCCATCTTTGTGAATGCCTCGACTCATGAAGGCATGTCATTCTCCGCACTGGAGGCGCTTTCATATGGCTGTGAATGCCTCTTCTCAAATATTCCTTCAAACCACTTTGAGGTTGATTCAATTCGCTGGTTCGATTCCGGTAGCTCGGAATCGTTGTCGATCGAGATGTCGAATCTATTGCAACATGATCGAATGAAGGATGAACGACGAAACAGCCAGCGGAAACAGCTCCACGCGAGATACGACGTCGTGAAGACGGCAATGCGAACACGAGAAGCGATTGATCTGGCGAGAAATAAAAGCAGAGCGTTTAAACGGTCCGGGGGGTCCGAAACGTGATCAACAGATGAAGGACTGAACAATGACTCGAACGATTGTATTTTGTGTTTCAGAGATGGCACCCGATCTGGTGGAAAGGTGGAAGGACGACCTTCCCACTTTCAGCAATCTGTCGAAAAAAGGTGTCTGCGGTCATACCGAATACGACGTTCCCTACTATCTGACACCGCAGATGTGGGCGACGATCAATACGGGCGTCAGACCGGGAACACATGGATTGTTTGACTATCGACAGCGAAACGAAGACGGTGAGTTCCACGAAACCAAGGGTGGCGACGTATTGGGTGACATGTGGTGGAGTGCACTGGTCAATGCAGGACGCCGAGTCGGAGTTGTGAACCTCCCATTGACATATCCTCCAGATCACAATGCGTCGTTCATGATCTCCGGTCAGGATGCACCTGGTTCACATCCTTCGATCATGCGCCCCGAAAAACTCTACCGAGATATCACAGGGGCATTCGGCCGCTACCATCTCAAGGACATGTTTCCCGGTGGGCAGGACCGTTCCCAATATGCACTGATCCTGAATCGAGAAATGAGTCGCCAGGCAGAAGTCTTCGACTGGATCACGAGGGAACAGGATTGGGATTGCCTGGTCCTATACACATCCGGCGTCGCAATGGCGCAGCATTACTACTGGTCCGACATGGCGAGCGGTGAAGAAGGTTCCGACCATTCGGACGTCGTCAAGCAGAACCTTGTTGCGGCGGATCGAATGCTTTCAGGAGTGATCAAGGCAGCGGGGGATGAACCGATCAACGTCGTGGTGATGTCAGAATGCGGAGCCGGACCGCTGGCGACTGGAGTGAACCTGAATGCCGCCCTTCACGATGCTGGCTTCCTTGCCTACCACGGACAAGCGGACTCGGTGCGAGTCAAGGGGAGACTGGCGGAACGAAAAGTGCTCTCAACAATCCGCTCTGCGGCACAGAGATACCTTCCCAAATCACTTTTTTACGCGGCCAACCGGTCCTTTCTTAGAAAGTGGATACTTAAAAGACTCGCAACACAGGGAATCGACTGGTCCAGAACACGTGCGTTTCATCGAGGAAAGGGCGAAGGAAATATCTACTTGAACATCGCAGGAAGGGATCCTGAGGGCATCGTCCTACCCGAGGAAAGAGACTCTCTCATCAAAGAATTGACCGAGATGCTCATGGCTTTGCGCACCCCAGAAGGCGCGGCACCGGTCATCGCCGTGCATCGGCGGGAGGACCTGTACAGCGGGCCACATATAGAAGCCGCTCCGGATCTCGTAATCGAATGGCGTGATACGGCCTACATGCCGACGGAACGTGACCACGAGAACGAACCCCTGTTTGGTGAACGATACCGTGAGTACATGTCCTGGCCAACGTCAGGTTCTCATCGGCCCAGAGGTACGTTCATTGCTGCGGGACCCGACATTGCTCGAAAGTCGTCGATCGATCCGGTGAGCCTAGTTGACCTGGCGCCATTGTGGCTTTCATTGAATGGAGTGACGCCCCCGGAAAACATGGAGGGATCAGTTCGCAGAGATCTCTTCGCACCCCGAGAAGAAGTCGCAAAGACATGAAGAAGAAAGCGGTCATCTGGTTCTCGATCTTCGACTGGTGGACTTCGAGCCATGGACACTCAGATTTTCAGCTTGCCAAGAAACTGGCCGAGGATAGACCCGTACTCTTTGTGAACAGCATTGGAATGCGGGTTCCGGTACCGGGAAAGACACAACGATCGGGGCGAAAAATCCTACGCAAGCTGGGAAGCATCGCGCGTGGACTCAAACGACCGGATCCCGCGTTGCCAAACCTCGCGGTGATGACTCTCGTCACGCCACCAGTTCCAGTTGGAAGACTCACTCCAGTTCTCTTGCTGATTGCCTATGTTCAAATAAAGTTGGTGTCCTTTTTTCTCGGCTGGAGATTGAAAGAATCGATTGTCACGGTTCCAACTGCGGAGAAATTGGCAAGAAAAATCGTTGGCTCACGTGTGGTCTATTATCGTTCGGACCGACACAGTGCATTCAACGAAGCACACCCATCAGTGGCAAGCAGTGAGAAGAAGCTCCTTGAGAACGCCCCCATCGTCGCCTACTCCTCGACCGATCTCATGAAGGCGGAGTCCGACCTGGTGGGCGACAGGGGGCGTATGCTTGAACATGCAGTTGATCCTTCCCTGTTCAACCCCGAACGAATTCCAGACAAAAAGATCCTGACCTATCCGAATCCTCGGATCGGTTTCTTTGGTTCGTTACGTGGTCACAGCCTTGATCTCGAACTCATCAGCGAAGTCGCGAAGGCAATGCCTGATGCAAGCATCCTGATCATGGGAGACCGGTCAGACCGAGCCGATGTTCTTGATGGGATTTCAAACATTCACTTTCTGCCACAGAGACCACATGACATGATGCCCACTGCATGGGCAGCACTCGATGTGGCCCTGATGCCCTACAAGGACACCGATTGGATGCTTGGCGTGGAACCGATCAAACTGCGGGAAGTATTGGCCATTGGTGTTCCGATGGCTTCCATAAACGTTCTTTCATCGAACCTTTATCCCAATGCCATATTCACCGCGAGAGTCCGAAGTGAATTCATACCGACGGTTCAAAAAGCGATCCGGAGTGGAAAACATGAGGGCGGTCGCTTCAAGAGCTGGTCAGAACAATCCGTACTCCTTTCAAAATGGCTTGATGGCCCGTTGTACTCTGCTGATGTTTGATTCGAGCTCAGCAGACCAGTGGTACGTCGTGTCATGCCGATGGACGACACGGTGAAGCAACGCTTCATGGCCGACCCCAAGGCGGTGCTTGCCGAACATGTCATTCCCGTGCCAGCGGATATGGATGTCAAGGGCGTGGAGAACGCCGACAACTGCGTGCACATCACGATGCCGGCACCGGAAGTTCAGCCCCGCCACTGATTTCCAATCTCCCTGCGCGAGCATCTTCGATGACCTGCTTGATGAACTCGAGACGACGTCTTTGGTAGGTGTCGATCCGCTCCGGCGTCAGCAGGTGCGTGCGGTCTCTGATGGCTCTCGCCATCCATCGGTTGATTTCGGGACCGTAGTGGCCAACATCCTTGTAGTGGTTCAGGTTCAGGACGATC
>NHEC01000003.1 GCA_002171655.1 Planctomycetes bacterium TMED75 | reverse complement strand
CCTTATGGGGGCCTCGCTTTTCTACAGAGTTGTCGTAATTCAGAATTAACACTTGAAATATGGCCTGTTTTTTTTAGTATCAGGCTCTTCATTTGGGGCGGTTCATCAGAAGTTTCCTCACTCTTCCCCACAGCTCTCCGGTGAATATCCACCGCCAAGGGACTGACCCTCAGAGCCTTATCTAGTCCATTCTGATACGTGCCAACAGATTTCAGGTCGGTAGCTGCTGTAGTACCAACCGATTTGAGTTGCCCTGATCTGAGTCGTGTTGGAACTGTTATTTTGGTTTGGCATTCTTCACATGTCGATTCTGCCATATAACACCCAAATCAGAACCGCCACCATATTGGAGTCTCCCCATGGGTCTTGTTGCATCACTGCTCTTCTGCTGCGCGATTTTTACCTCCAGCGTTGATGTTCTTGAATCCAGCGGATTGACCATCAATACTCTGGACCCAGGATCAGGATTCGATTCCCAAACACCACAACCCGGCCGCGTCGGCAGCTCACTTTCCCCTGGCTATGGTGCCAAGGCCATTGCGCGGTGGACGGAATTTCCATTCGTCACTCGCTCCCAGGATTTCTACGTCACGATCAGCGCTTTTCACATGACCGACATTGATCGTGTCGAGTTCATTCTCGATGGCGGTGATCCTTTGGTGACCGACACAGTTCAGGCTCATCCGGAAACAGGTTACGCGGAGTACATCGCCAAGATCGATGTTTCTGATCTCACAATCGGACGCCACGAGATCCGTGCAATCATCTATCCAAATCACGGCAAACCTCGCGTACTCCAGGGTGTTCATGACACCTCAGATATTCACATGCTGAACAACGGCAATCAAAGTTTCTGGTTCAACTACGACCCCAGCCCTCAAAAAGTCAGAGTTGGTCCGAACCTTCAGTACACCACGATTGACGATGCACTCGCGGCACTGGGGCCAGACATCGTCAACGGACGTATCGAACTGAAGCCTGGTGATTACTCTTGGATAAGCAATGGTCACTTCGATTTAAACAACACAATTCATGACCGGGTACTCACAATCTGTGCCG
The DNA here is from genome assembly GCA_002171655.1 of Planctomycetes bacterium TMED75. Taxonomy (GTDB): domain Bacteria; phylum Planctomycetota; class Phycisphaerae; order Phycisphaerales; family SM1A02; genus UBA8087. The sequence goes on along the minus strand of NHEC01000003.1, from coordinate 54,630 downwards.
CTCCTGGTGTTTCCAGGGATCGAATCACTCTTCGGGGACATTCAACCGAAAACGTCGGGTCCCGGCACCTCTCCATTCACCTCAAGGGACTCACGATCCTTGCTGAGGAAATACCGTCCAGTGCCAATGCCAACGGGGTGATTCTCAAAGGAGTGGGTGGCAACGACAACAGACTCTTCCTCGAAGATGTTTTCATTACGAGTGCGGAAGACCCAGACGGCTGGGCTTCAGGAACTCTCCCGGAAGTCACCAAGGTGCTTACCAACTGGACTGGCGGCATGTGGGTGAAGAACATCGACTTCGAAAACTTTCCCGGCGGTATCAGCACGGTCTACCTTGCGAAACACACCACCTTCAATCGTTCATCCAAGGATTGTTGGGGGCAGAGCCCTGGTGCCGTGATCGACTGCACCATCGACAAGCATGACCACTACAACGCCAATCACTCGATGCACCCCGACATCATCCATTTTCACGTCAACGGTGATTTCATAGAGAATAGAATCTTCGCGGACATCACTGCGACCAACGACTATGCACAGATCGGTCACCTTGAGTGGGCCTCCAAGCTCAAGAATTTCGCTTTTGTGCGCTGGCTGATCGATGCCCGGTACTCGTCGCAGTCACTCAACTTCAATCCAGACTTTGACCATCTGGTCATGGTGGACTGCACTTTTCGTAGTTGTTCTGTCGACTTCATGAACTACAACAAGCGAGTACTTCTACGCAATCTGCACACGTACAAGTATCGAGGCAATGATGTATCAAGTACGTTCCATCCATCCACGACAATCATCGACAATGTCCACTTCACAGTCGAGCACGCAGGTTCTCCCTCTTGGGCTACCCACGGACCGGTAAACTGGTCAGCACCTTCACCTCCAGTCGGCATTTCTTCCGACGGATCTGGTGAGTTCATACCCACATTTGTCCTGCATCCGCATCAGATCTCGAATTGGGAACTTGGCAATCGGGTCCAGGGGGCCTCGAGCGGCCAGCAAGATCAAGATCATTTCTACTATGACCCAATGGATTTGGATCTCTCACGTAGCACAAACCCCGATACGCGCTTCAACGTGGCTGATCTCAATCAGGACGGAATGGTTGGTCGAATCGATCTGACCATCCTGCTGCAGTCGATGGGCAGCTGGCAGAACGACATCACCGGTGACGGTTTCGTAGATGGTCGTGATCTTGCTGTGTTGCTGGCTTCCTGGGGTTGAGTACCCTCAGCTCTGCCTGGCCCCATAGTTGGTATCGATCCAATCTCGGTAGCTGCCATCGGTGACCGCTTTCCACCAGGGCTCGTTTGCCAGGTACCAGTCGATGGTATTGGCGATCCCTGATTCAAATGTCATTTCGGGCTCGTAACCGAGTTCACTTGAAGCCTTTGTTGGATCAATGGCGTAGCGCCGATCATGTCCGGGTCGATCTTTCACATAGGTAATCAGTTCCTGGTTGTCTCGACCTGAAGCTGCGGGACACTCGGGGAACCTCGATGACAACTCCGGATCGGCTGCAAATCGTTCACCCAGTAGTCGACAGATCATCTTCACGATCTCAATGTTGGGTGCTTCGTTCCGACCACCTATGCAGTAGGTCTCTCCCGGATCGCCCTTGCGGATGGCAAGTTCGATACCTCGGCAATGGTCACTGACGTGCAGCCAGTCTCGAACATTCATGCCGTCACCGTATATGGGCAACGGTTTTCCGTGGAGGGTGTTGATGAGCACGAGCGGAATCAGTTTTTCTGGAAACTGGTAGCCACCGTAGTTGTTCGAACAGTTGGTGGTGGTGACTTCCATACCGAAGGTGTGGTGGTACGCCCGCACCAGATGGTCAGATCCGGCCTTGCTCGCCGAATACGGCGAGTTGGGCGCATAGGGAGTCTCCTCGTTGAAAGCCGGGTCATCCATTGCCAGGGAACCATAGACTTCGTCGGTGGAAACATGGTGAAATCGGTGTGGAGCCCAGCGGTCGTTCGTGAACCAAACCTTCCGAGCAGCTTTGAGCAGACTGTGAGTGCCGACGACATTGGTATCGATGAATGCATCCGGTCCCTCGATGGATCTGTCGACATGACTCTCCGCAGCGAGATGTACTAGAACATCGATTCCCTTGTCGCTGATGATGTCCGTGACCATATCAGTATCACGGATGTCGCCGTGTATGAACTCGAACCCTTCGGTGCCCACGAGTCCATCTAGGCTGTTCGCATTACCTGCGTAGGTGAGCGAATCAAGCACCGTCAGTGCATCATCGGGGTTTCTTTCTTTCCACCATCGGACCAGATTCACACCAATGAATCCTGCGCCACCTGTCACCAGAAGATTAGCCATGCTTCAACTCCATCATCACGTTTCGTAGATTTTCACGCCAGTGGACCGGCGGCATGCACTTCGCCCCGTCCAGAAGTGACCAGGTATCGTTCTTGTCAAGTACCGAGAATGCTGGCCGTGTTGCGGGCGTTGGGTACTCGGAAGTGGGAATTGGTGTGATTTCTGGCATCGACTGAAGCATACCTGTCTCCACGCCTAACTCCCCGATGGCACTTGCAAATCCGAACCAGGTTGTCGATCCATCGTCTGTCCAGTGCTGTACACCCGCAATTTTTCGGTCTATGAGACACCAAATCGCGCTTGCCAGCGATCCGGACCAAGTGGGTGTTCCATACTGGTCATCGATGATCCGAAGAGCTCTGCCTTCTTTCATGAATCGCAGCATGGAGAGTAAGAAGTTACTTCCGGTCGTTGAATAGACCCAGGCGGTTCTCACGATCGTCCAGGGTGCCCGGCATCGTTCAATCACCGCTTGCTCCCCTTCGTATTTCGTGCGCCCGTACACCGAGAGTGGATTCGGTGTCGAGTCGGTCTTCCAGGGCGTCTCTTGATTTCCATCAAAGATGAAATCGGTCGATGGCTGAATGAGCCAACTGCCAACCTCGCTCGCTGCCACCGAAAGATGCAACGGACCAAGTGCATTCACTCGGTGTGCGATCTCTGATTCACTTTCCGCCTTGTCAACGGCGGTGTAGGCTGAACCGTTGATGATGGCATCGGGTCGGAGGGTAGTGATCAACTGCAGCACTTGATCTTTATCTGTGATGTCGAGTTCATCCGCAGACAATGAACGCACTTCGGTGCCCGAAGGTGCCAGATCAATTAGGGAGGATGCCAACTGACCCCCCTGTCCTGTCACCAGAACCTTCATTCGAACGTCTCCGATCGAGCTATTCCGGGGGCATTCCGGTCCTTGTCCGACAGAAGTGGAATTCGGCCACTTGGTATGGGCCAATCAATTCCTATTTGCGGGTCGTCCCAGCGGATTCCCCGGTCATCCTTCTGAGAGTAATACTCAGTGCACTTGTACTGGAAATCTGCAAATTCGGACAGCACCAGAAAACCATGCGCAAAACCTGGTGGGACCCAGAGCATTCTCTTGTTGCTTTCAGAGAGTTCGGTTCCAAACCACTCCCCGAAGGTGGCCGAGCCCCTTCGGAGATCGACGGCAACGTCGAAAACCGAACCCTGAGTTACTCTGACGAGTTTGCCTTGAGGTGTATTCACTTGAAAATGAAGACCGCGCAGCACCCCTTGTGATGAACGGCTGTGATTGTCTTGTACAAAGTCCAGCTGGAGACCTAGTTCATCGAATGTCCTCGAATTCCAGCTCTCAATGAAAAAACCTCGATCATCACCATGAACCACGGGTTCCAGTACCAGGCAGTCAATGAGGTTCGTCTTGATCGGCTTCATTGTGAATCGTTTATTCTGACTCAAGAAGGTCGAGTAAATACTGGCCGTAGGCGTTTTTCTTGAGTTCGCTGCCCATTCGTTCGAGCTGATCGTTACTGATCCAACCCTGTCGCCAGGCAATTTCTTCCGGACATGAGATTGCAAGGCCTTGTCGTTCCTGGATAGTCTGCACAAAATGCCCTGCTTGTTGCAGAGTCTCGAACGAACCCGTATCCAGCCATGCGGCTCCACGCCCAAGTAGTTCCACATTGAGTTGGCCTTGGGTCAGGTAGGCATCATTCACACTGGTGATTTCCAATTCCCCACGGTCCGAAGGTTTCACCGATTTGGCCACTTGGACAACTTGTGAGTCATAGAAGTAAAGTCCAGTGACCGCATAGTTGGATTTGGGATCAGCTGGTTTCTCCTCGATGCTCATGGCATTCAGCTGATCATCGAATTCAACGACCCCGTAATCCCGGGGATTGCTGACTCGATAAGCGAAAACGGTCGCTCCGGCGTCTCTGCTTGAAGCTGCTTTCAAGGTCTGTTGCAGCTGAGCCCCGTAGAAGATGTTGTCACCAAGAACCAGGGCGCAATCGGAGTCTCCAATGAAATTTTCGCCGATGATGAATGCCTGTGCCAGGCCATCTGGACTCGGTTGCACGGCCCATGTCGCATTGATTCCGATCGAGGATCCGTCCCCAAGCAGTTTCTGGAATGACTCTTGGTCTTCCGGGGTGGTGATGATCAGAATATCCTGAATTCCGGCCAGCATGAGGGTCGAAAGTGGGTAGTAGATCATCGGCTTGTCGTATACCGGCATCAACTGTTTGCTGACACCTCTGGTCAGCGGATAGAGCCTGGTACCCGAGCCGCCAGCCAGAACAATCCCTTTTCTATGTTTCATGACCTGCTCCCTGCCGGCGCAGCATTCCTCTGCAAGCGGATTTCATCGAGTAACTCCGTGATAGTGTCCAGCTTCTTGATATCGGTTTCCGGGGCCGCCAAAAGAGCTCCCTGGATATTTTCGGAAACAACTTCCGCTTTGTCGTACTGGTCGCATTCAAGGAGGACCTCGGCAAGCCGCATCTGGTAGCTGATATTTCCTGGTCGAAGCTTGATTGCCTCCTGGATGGTTGATTCAGCTGTCATGCAGTTTCCGTTCTTGGACTCGATCAATGCCCGGGTATCCAGGAGTGGTGCCTGAAATTGTCGTGGTGCCACTTTCAAAGCTCGAGTCACGGCTTCCATGGCTTCATTGCCTTCATCGTCTCGATGGTTGGCATATAGATACGCAAGATTGTTCAATGCGGTGACATAGAGGTCGAGCTCTCCGCTCTCTCTCAACGCTTCGCTGAAAGCTGCCTGAGAAAGTGAGTTGGAATTTCTGGCATCGAAGCCGTCGATGACTGACCGTAAGAGGTCAATCGACTTTTCATACTCCTCTGCTCTGGCCAACAGTGTGGCTTCGTAAAGCGCCATGTAATTCTGATCGATTTGATTCAGGTCGATACGAATTTCATCGATTGCATCCATTGCAGATTCAATGTCTTCGTTATTGCCGGATCTTTCCGCTATGGAAACCAGTGACTTGACCAGTTTCATGCGTCCTTCGGCTGTACTGCGCAGCATGGGCTCGACTTGCTTGATCGCCCTGCTTGATTCAAAAGGATCCGTAGTGGAGCTGGCCAGCACCCAAAGGTCTAGTATTTCGGGATCCTGGTCCATCAGAGGTTGAAAGGCTTCGATGGCCTGGTCTGACCGATCTGCTGCAAGCAGCGACTTCAGGGTGGTCATGCGCAGCATTTCGGGAAAGTTTTCAGGTACTCGGGTTGTGGACCCCGCTTCCTCAAAAATCAGGTCCCGATCACCGATGACCGGTATGAACCGTTCGATGTTCCGAACTGCCCGGCTGTCGTAGCCAAGTGCCAGACACAGTTCCGCAGTCTTCAGGTCATGCATCGCTCGGTCGCTTGGCGCAAGACCCGCTCGGGATATTTCAGCTAGTTCAATCGCATCGTCCCAATAGCGTGCGGCTAATGCACTTTCAATTGCCCATTGGTGAGGTTGAATCGAGGCAGGAATTGAGGTTACTGCATTCTTTGCAATCAACAAGGCCTTGTTGTGATTACCTGCCGCTCGGTGGAGTTCCCAGGCGAGTCGGTTTGCATCTTGATTTGTCGGCATGTCCTTAATTAGTTCAACTGCTTCCGACAATTGTTCGGTGGTTGGTTCCAGTACACCGGATACCGGGTTCATTGCGTCTAGTTTGATACTCATTATCCGAGACCGACCTGGAAGTATTTCCGACAGAGCGTCGATGACCTGGCGTGACTCGTCGACCATGCCCTGCATCTGCATGTACTCTCTCGCCAGATTTGTCAATCCATCAATGTTTTCCGGATCGACTGCAACGACTTGATTGAGTGCTTGTATTCTGCGTTGTGCATTTTCGGGACCCAGCAGAATCTCGTACATGGTTAACCAAGATTTCGCATCGTTGGGAGCGAGCTCGACGAGTTCTTCAGCCCTGGTCAGTGCACTGGGCGCGTCTCCTGCTGCTCGATACACCAGAATTTCATATCGGATTCGTTCTTCCGGGGTGATGGTTTCACAGTCCTGGATGACTTCGATGCCCTCATCCGAACGTCCCATCGCTGCCAGGGTCGTCGCCATGCGGAGCAAAGCCAGGATATTTCCCGGTTCTTCATCGAGCACTATCTGATATTGCTTGATGGCTGCGTCATTCATCTCGACCTGAGCAAGCAAGCCGCCCAGATAGATCCGGTCCATGAGGTTGTCTGACTGGGTGATCAGTCGGTCGAATTCAGAAACAGCGTTGTCTACATCTCCCTGCTTGGCCAGTATCGTTGCTCTGATACGAGCAATTGCTTCATCCTCAATGGTCAATTCCCGGTATTGCTTGAGGTAATCCAGCGCCAGAGCACCGTCACCGGTTTGTTGGAGCAGATTGATCGCCGTCGGATACAGAGAGACCAGATCCGGCCTGAGATCAAGGGCACGCCGCAAGTAGATGGTGGCCTGCACGAGGTCCGGGTCCGTCCCACTCTGAAGGAGACTCGCCATAATCAAGCAGGGCTCAATCGAGGCGCTCGAGTTCTTGATCACCTTGTCGACCGCTACCATCACCAAGGCCCGCTCACGTGGGTCGATTTCTGGGTCCTGAAGGACGCGACGTGCATTGGTCAGCACGTAGACCGGCGAATCCTCTCCAACGGTCGTTTTGAGAAGCTCAAGTGATTGAGTGGCCAGTTTCGGATCACGTATCCAGATATCCGGAATGCCCAGGATGAAACGAGCAGTTGGAAGATCAGTCAGCAGCTCTGCATGAAGTGCACTGATTGCCTTGATCTTCGTCTCCCATTCCACTGGCACCATGGCATGTTGAACGAGTAGTTTTCGGAAAGCCGTTTTGCGCTTTTCAGACTTCTCTGGCATAGCGCGGGCCAGGCTCTCAACTTCGATCAGACCTCTCACTCTGTCCACGATGTTCCCGGATTCAAGCACTCGTGCCAGAACGACATCAAACTCAGATCCACCGCGTTCAGTGACATACTGCAGCAGGCGTTCACGTATCGCAGTTTCGCCTGCAGGGCTGACTTCAATAATCTCCAGCAGATCTTCAGGCGCAATCTGATTGCTCGTCAGAGCCTGCTCTTGAGCGTAGGCAAGTGCTTCCCGTTCATTCTCTATCACCGCGGCTTCTGCGAGGATCGGCAGCAGTTGACTTGCGTTTTCGCCTCGATTCGTCCAGAGCTGATGATTCTGCTTCACAACTTCGGTAAGTGAACCAGCTTGATTGATCATCACATCGATCGTAATTGTGCTTTGTCCGGTCTTTGCCAGCATCAGCAGACTCCGGCACTCCAGTTCGGTCGAGTCCACTGAAGGAAAGAGAGAACTCATTCTCTTGGAAACATCTACCGCCTGTTGGTATTCCTGATCTCTGAGATAGGCTTCCACCAAGAGTTTCCCGGTCAGCCTCGAATTAGTGGCTTCGAATGAGGATTTATAGGAATTAATCGCGGAGCGTGTCCTCCCCATCTCCTCCAGAAGCAATCCCTCGAATATCAACAGGAACTGGGTGTAGGTTTGACTGTCATCAAGTGCTCGGACCCTGGCAAGTAAACCCAGACTTGCCTGTGGGCCGACTTCACTGTCATCACCAAGTGAGTTCACGAGGTTGATGATCGCTTCGTCGAGGAGTGCTCCTGCAGTATCGCGTGCCGTTGATTCCTCGATCAATTTCTCTGCCAGATCTGCCTGAACCCCATCAGATGAGGGAGCAAGTTCATCTAGAAGAATCGCACTTCGTGGGAATCGCAGATCATCTGGGAAATTGGCGGAACTCTGGATGGCCATCATCCTTGCCTGGTCAATCGCACCTCTGCGCCAGTCAAGTTGAATGAGATTGAATGCCAGCTCGGGGTCAGTCTCAGCCACTTCACCGATTCGCCTGTTGATTTCATCAAACTGATCGGACAGACCAAGTCTGTTCAACTGAAAGCGAAGGTCGATGAGCAAGACAGGATCTATCTCCACGTTGTTGGCCATATCCATGGCCAACTCTCGCGCTTCCGCGTTCCTGTTCAATTCTCTCAGAAGAATGATCCGTATGAGGTCTATTGATCTGTTTTCCGGATAAGCGAGAGCGTAGGTATCGAAGACATCCAAGTTCTCATTCAGATCTTCACCACTTCTCTGACGCATACCGAACTCATTGATGGCCCATTGACTTGACGAAGTATCCCGCTCTCTGAGTTCTTGAATACTATTGAGTGCGTCGTTGACACGTCCGGAACGCTCTTCAATCCGAGCTTTCTTGATCAGCATTTCGTCATTGAGTTCTGGCAGTCGTTTTGCGACTTGTAGAGCGTCTTGAAATCTGCCACTGTCACTGTAAATATCGAAAAGCGCGGTGAGTGCTTGTTGGTTATCCGTATTGAGTTCAAGGACTTTTTCGTAATGCCTGATTGCACTTTGAATGTGGCCCTTCTTGCCCCTTGGGTCCACATTTCTGAGGCGTGCATCCGCAAATACCAGCAGGAGTTCGTGATCGTTTTTTCGGTGGATGATTGCGTATCGCAGGATGTTCAATGCGTTGACGTAATCGCCTCGCTCATAAGCAGCCGTTCCATCAGTGATGGATGTCTGAACTCTCCGTTCTCGATTCCAGGCTGCGAAAATGACCCATAGCACAATCGCCGAACTGCATGCGACAGTCAGTATGCTCAGCAGCCACAATCTACGCTTGACCCTCCGGTTCATCTGATCCTCAATTCCAAATGCGGTTTTATGTGCACGTTCACGCTTAACCTGACACTATTCGATACAGCGTCTTGAAACAGATCTTTGCATCAAGCATCAGGCTTGCACGGTTCACGTATTCGATGTCGTATCGAATCCATTCCTGGAAATCGAGGCCTGGCGCCCGTGTTCTTTCCACTTGCCATAACCCAGTAATTCCAGGGCGTACGCTGAGTCGCGACTCTCTCCATGCAGGGCAGAATTGATTTTCTTTATCTGGGCTTGGTCGCGGCCCCACCAGGCTCATGTCACCGACCAGGACATTCCAGAATTGCGGAAGTTCGTCAAGATGAAACCTTCGCAACACCCTCCCGACCCGGGTAATTCTTGGATCATCCTTGATGAATACCTGGGGTCCATCCGCGAGGTTGTCAGATTGGAGATCCTGAACCATGGATTCGGCGTTCTTCATCATCGTACGGAACTTCCAGCACTTGAAATCCCGGCCTCCGAGGCTTTGTCGAGTGTGGCCGAAGAAGAGTGGGAAACCATTGTCGAGGGCCACAGCAAGTGCGACCACGAACAGGATTGGTGAGACGCAGATCAAGATTGCCAGAGACACCATGATATCGATGGTTCGCTTGACCAGTTGGTAGGTCGTTACATCCTGTTCCGCGTTACTTCGCTTCCGTTCCGTGCTGGTCGATCCAGACCAGATTTCGTCAATGTTGAGCAGCTTGATTTTGCCACGCCCACGGGATGCCGGGTCATCGCATCTGGCCTGCGGCCCGATGATCACGGGGTCATTCGTACTACTGCCGTCGAAACCAAGCCAAACGGGAGAAATGACGTGAGTTGTGGAAGTCAACTGTCTTGAATCGACACCCCACACACCGGGTTGGATCTGAGTGATTCCTTCGATCGCAATCGAAGGGTCCTTCCAGGTCTCAACCAGCTTCCTCAGCATCAACTCCGATTGCTCAGGGTGACCTTCCTTTGAAAGGAGTCCCTCGGTTCGGTAGTGATCGGTTTTCGTCCAGTCGATGATTCTCCTGAGTTCTGTCCAGGCGGTCCGTCGTGTGGAACTCTTTGACCAAACCTGAGCGAGGCTCGCTCTTCTGGTCAGGAGAACCCGGCACGACCCGTTGTTCAGTCCCCCGTATTCTCGAGCGATCTTCACGAGCTCGTTGTTTGTATTCACGATGACTTTTTCTATGTACCTCCGATCAGTGCTCAGAACTCGAATCCTGGACAGGGGCGCTCGGTTCCAGACTATTGCGTTTGCCAGAGAAGATAATTCGAAGACCGCACATTGTCCTGGCTCCAGAAGCATGTAGAGATCGCTTCCAGTCTGCAGTTCGAGGTCTTCCGATCGGCGCACACATTGCACACCCTGCGACCTCCAATATGCATCGTGGAGTTCCAGCATCGTGTGACCCCACACACGAAATTCTTCGTGATCGACCGACGTTCCGGCTGCTTCAGATTTCATTTCAAAAACACGAGCCATATCGATGAGATTCCACTAATTTCGAGTTCCCTGGTTACCACGTTTGAGCGATTCCGCGAGTGCATTCTTCTGACGCATCCCAGTGGACTCTTCCTTGATCACTTGGTCGATGGACTTCGATACTGAGGCCACTTCTCGATAGTCGGATTTGTCGGCATAGTTGAGTACCACTCCCAGATAAGGCGCACTCAACTCATGCAGATCCCGAACGCACCTTCGCAGTGGGATTCTGGAACGTCCTTTGCGCAGGGCCAGAAGCACTCCGTCAACATTCGATGCAATCGGGGTCGATTCGATCGATCCGGAAAGTGGTCCGGTGTCAATGATCACGAAGTCGAACTCCTCCCGCAGCTTCGCAAGCAGATCGGTCACCACTCCAACCTGCATCCGTTCAGCATTTACGCGCTCATCGATACCGATCGAGAGTAGGAAGAGGTTCTCAGCATCGAGGGGGATCACCGTATCAGCCAACTTCGCCCCACTGATGACCTCCTTGAGCCCGCTGTCGCTCAATTTTTCAAAGTGGTGGGAGAGGGATCGGCCAATGAAGTCACAGTCGACCAGACACGTCTTGAACCCCGCCGCGGCGTAGGAGTGACCAAGCAATGTCACCAGAGTGGTTTTTCCGTCTCCCTGGAAAGGACTTGAAACCAGTGCCACGTAACCGCCACTCAGTCTTAGTCGTATTGATTCGATCTTGTTCCTGAGTCTGTGTACACAGTTCATTGCGATGTTGAGAATGTCGGGGTCATCAATCGATTTTGTCGTGTCTGGTATGACGCCAAGGCAGTGAAACTTGCCGCGGTCGGTTTTGAGTTGTCGAAGGGCAAATGCTCTCTGGTCAACGGTACCTATCAAGAAGAACACGCCAATGACTCCAAACAGTCCGGCGAAAAATGCGCCACCGGCGATTTGTATTCGCTTTGACTTGGCCGGCGCCGATTCTGTCGCGTTTTGGACGATCTGTATCCGGTCACCAATGAATGGCGCTTCTCTTTCAATACTTTGAAGTCTGTCCTGGAGACTCTGGAAGTCACTTTCCAGAAAGTCAAGATCAGTGGTGAGCGTCTCGTAGGATTGCTGATGGCTGTGAAGCTGCTGCATTCGATCCCGTTTGACTACGAGTCGGTCCTGCAACTTCTCAATTTCTTCCTTCAACTTGCCGTAGGAAACCTTCTTGCCTTGTTCTTCGTACCAACGCTTCTCGGTTTCCGCAATCACGACCTGACGATTGGCCTCCTGTGCCTCGATGCTTGAGACCAACTTCTTAACCAGTCGGTGGGTGTCCTTCAATCGAGGTCTGATCTTGTCCAGAGTGCTGCGATCTCTCTGAATCTCTTCCCTGATCTGCACCAGTCGAGGATCAAACATCACCAGCTGTTCCGGAGTCGGTTTCAGCATTTCCTTGCCAGTCATTTCAGCAACGGAGCCACCTGCATCCTCTACTTCTTTTTCCAGGGTACGAATGGTCTCTTCGTACTGTTCCAAGGCCGCAAGCATCGCCTGCCGGGTTTCGGACAAGGAGGATATAAGTCCTGAGACATCACCCATTCCATCTTTGCTTCGTCGAATCAACTCCTGAAGCTGTTCCTGCTTGGTCTGGACCCTGCGCCGATTCTCCTGTTCCTCGAGTCGGATGTTTCTGGATGTCTCGGCAATCTCGGATCCAGCAACATTGCCGTGGATCATGATGTAGGACTCCATCACAGCATTGGTGACGTCCATTGCCGCATTTTGGTCCTCGTCTGAATACCGAACCTGGAGCTGCCATGAGTTTCTCGGAATCAGAACTGAGAGATTCTGTTCAATCGCGTTGAGTAATGCACCACCACTTCGGGTCAATCTCAGATCCTGCAGTCTGTCGGATTCTATGGCGGCACTCAAAACGTCTTCCGACTTGATGAGGTTGATCTGATTCTGCAGGTACATGCCGAACGTTTTCGTGGTCTCGTTCTCTTCTGGAAGGCGAGCCATCACCACTGCCCGTTGTGCATCGACCTCGATGATGCCTGCTGACTCGAATTTCTCCGGAATGACTATCCAGCAAACGGTTGCAGCGACGATCCCAGTCAGGAGGCCGAGTGCGATGGCAAGCGGCCACCTTCCCGCAAGGCGATCTCGAACCATGTCCACGGGGTTCATCTGCTGCTCATTCTGAGCGTTCGTGGTGTCAGCCGTGTTACCTGAGTTTGGATAGTTGTCACTCATGGGTGTTGCTTTCTCAATTGAGAGTGGCTTCTTTCGGGTACACGATTCGCAGGGGGTTGATCATGAAGTTCGCGATCGTGTTTTCTGGAAACTCGCTGAATATGTCGTTTGCTTGATCCTGGATGATGCCTGTTGGCAATTCATCCGCAAACACCAACTGTATTTGTGCCACGCCCAGCGCAGAAGTATTCAGGCTGGTGTCACCAATCTTCTTGAGACTGTCCATTGAAGTCAGAATTCCCACGTCGGGTGCCACAAAGACACTTACAACCGACTTGCTTTCAACGAGTCCCATCTGGGTTGCTCGTTGAAAGCGGTACAGCTTCATGGTCGCTTGACTGTCTTCAATCCGCAGTGCTATGTCGTCTTCCCCGGTCTGCGACCACCCAGCTGCTGGATAGCATCTTGGTGGATAATGACCGTCCATGTCCCGAATATCTTCACAGTGGATGATCCCCAGGACTACGTCGTTCGACTTGCCTATCTGTGAATACCGACGGTTGACATAACCGTTTGGTCTGAGGATGGCCGTGGCCGCCGACGGGAGTACGACATCCACTCCTACCCACGATCCCAGTCGGTAGGGAAATTCGTCAAGTAGCTTCGAGATCACCTGGTGATGACGCGAGACTTCCGGGGCATTTGTTCTTGGACTGGCGACCAATATCGCAGAGACCACCAGTACCAGCAAGCTGGCGGGTGGTGCGAGACGGTTCGCTCTCATGTTTCTGGTGGAGTTCATCTTCATTGTGGGACCAACCTCCACTTCATAGTCGGTATGTCCAGCCAATTCAGAAGCTTGATCAGTCCCATCATCATCAGAAGTGCCAGGGGAAGCATGCACAAACCGGCATACCAGTGGAATTGATCGGCGAATTCCTCACTTGCGTGTCCGTACACCAGACTCGTCGGTACCAGGCGCACGACGTTGCAAGTAAGAGCAATAATCGGGCAAGACGCCAGCAGCAGTAGTCTGGTCTCTATCCTGAACGGGGCACTGAACGCAAAGCCGAACATGACAAGGAAGAGTGCGAACACCATTCGCATACCGTTGCATGCTTCGCCGATCGCCACGTTCTTTGGAGGGTTTCCGATCTGTATCACCATCCCGTCCCGAACCGCATCGATGTTCGATGCCTCGAGTATCGTGATGGTGAGGCTGGTTGCGAGATCTTGCAGTGGTGCGGCGAGTGTAATTCGGACATAGCCAGGGGTCGGTATCAGAAAGAACAGACAGAGTATGGCCGGGGCGAATTGCCTTATGACTTCGATTCCCGTCATGGTCACTAGACAACCAATCAAGAGCAGAACCGCTCCCAGATGCCATACCGCTAGTATGTTCTTGTCAAGTCCCCAGTACAGCATGAATATGCTGAACCCGACCAGCAGGGTGCCGATGAAGCTCGGGCGGTAGCGGATAAACTGCAGACGTGATCTTCTCAACCAGAACAGATAAAGCGCAACCACAGGTGCAAAGAGGGCGTGTCCGTTTTCCGGATCTATCACCGCGCGGTTAAACACATCCATCCATGCTTCTCGTGAGAACCAGACCGCAGCTAAAAGAAGACCTGCCAGCATGACATAATCACGGTTCATCCACCCTCGTCGCTCACCGAACATCATGAGCTTGACCCATTCTTGATGAGCGCTTCATGATCCTTGTAGACGGTCCCGCGAATGACCTTTGTTTCGGGCGGGATGCTCGATCCTTGCTTGATGATCGAATCCACTATGAGAGAATCACGGCCGATTACCACACCATCGAGGATCACTGAGTTTTCTGTGACCGCGTTCTGTTCGATTCTGGCATTGCCAGCGATCAGAGTTCCCTTTCCTACCAGTGACGTCGGGTGGATCGTGGATTCAGCGCTGATCCATGGCCCAAGAGCGTTTTCACCCCCCACTCTCTTGCCCATTTGTCTCACGCAGTCCCTGTAGGAATCGGCATCGGAAAGCCTGTCTCCTTCACCACCTATTTCCCGAACTATGATTCTTTCCCCTCGCTCCAAGGCTCTGGGAATCAACTGTTCCTTGAGGTCGAAGAAACCAATTTCCGGAACCAGGTCCAGCATTCTTTTCTTCATGAGGATCATTCCGGACGGACCGAAATCAGAAGTCCTGCCCAACGATCCGATCACATCCTCTCGATCGTAGTCAGGATGGAAGAGGAGGTTCGGATTGTGTGGTGGGATCCTGTTTCCCTCGATCACCAACAAGTCACCCGTGTATTCAAGCGAGTTGCTGAAATCCTTGAGCGCCCCCGCCGTGCCTCGGTGATCCTCGTGATCAGCGTAGACACCCGTCTGCCCAAGGTGGTCTGCGTCCCACTGTGCAGTTGCAGCCATAAGCACTCTGATATCTTCCGGGCGCCCAGTTAAAACATCCACCTTGTTCACGGCGTCGACTTTCATCAGCGCCTCAAGCCACGCATAGAGAAAATGCGGCGCTCCCGGGATCGGCAGCAAGGAGACAGGATGACCTGCTATCTCCCGAAGGGACGACTGGCCGGGTCCACCGACAAGTATCACTGCATTAATCTGGTTCAGCGCCATGGGTACATGCTCTTGTCACTATGCCTTTGTGCGATTGCGATCCTGCACGGACCGCCCTCATCCTTCATTCACCGCGATGCTCTGTGTCTCTTAGCCAGACGGGTTTCTCGCCTTCAAATTTTAACTCCTCGCCGCGATCTTCAAAGAGACAGCCACGAGAAGTCTTGATCCTTTGTGCTTGTGTGGTTTATCGGCCAACCTGCGCCTTGTATCGACAGTGATAACCAACGACGGACCTAGTCAGTTTCGACCGTTGGTCCTGACCCGGGGGTCCTCAAGCACTCTCTATGAATTCCTTGATCCGACGAATCAGCTCTGGTGATGCATCCGACCCCATGGTTTGTGGTTTTTCATTGGAGTCGAGGTTTTCGAGGGCCTGAATCAACTCCTGTTCATTCCACGCAGCGGTGATGCCGGTCAGGTGCTCCATCCGCTTGAGTGTGGCACTCTGGTGCTCGTTCCGGGTCTCTTTGAGTTTGGCGATTCTTGGCAAAAGAACCATTGGTGTTCCACACTCCATGCCGGTCACGATGCTACCGATCCCCGCGTGCATCACAAGCAATGTCGATTCTTGTATGCGCTTGCGAAATTCAGGAGGTGAAATCATCTTTTCGTATTCACAATTTTCCGGTTTCCATTCTGTCTCCCCGATCTGCATGAAGACATCTGTGCGACCGTTTTCACCCGCCCACTCATCCACAATCTTGCACAACCGGTCAAATGGCATCTGCATCCCAACGCTCACAAAAATCATGATTGTTCCCCTTGTGCTGAATTTGTGTCGTGTTCCGGATTGCTCGACGTCAGTTCGGGACACAGCATTCCTGAATAATCAGGTCCATTTTCCGTGGCAAGGTGTTCCCACTGCGTCAACCAGAGTGTGGTCCACCTGCGCGCACTCTTCCCTGACAACGACAGTTCATCCACGTTTGCCAAGGAATCTATCCAACATGTCTTGCACCCAATCCACGATCCGATCATGACGGCGAGGTAACCTGGGGCGGCGCCTGTGGTGATGATCACTTTCGGGCGGATTCTCAGGATGAGCCAGGTAATCTTGATTGTGAGTGCTAGAAGTGCAACCTTGTTCCATCTGGTTGCATCATTGATCTTATGAAAAGTGTGGTATCCCACGGGCATGTCTGATTGATTCATCTTGCGCACGGTGACCCAATGCACATTGAATCCGGCGAGTGCCTCGTTTAATCTGAGTAGTTCTACCCAGTGTCCGCCACCAGAACTGATTGCAATGACTTTGGTTTTCGAGTCAGGCTTTTCCGGTTCTTTGTCTTGATCGTGTTCGGTGCTCTGGTCTCCAGGGGTTTCTTCTCCCTTTGGAACAACCAGTCCTGGAACCACACTTCCGCTGTACAGGGGTCCATTCGGAGTTTCCAAATGCTTCCACTGTGTAAGCCACAAAGTCGCCCACTTTTGCGCCTTCTGCCCAGAGAGTGACATCTCTTCGACGTTGGCAATTGAATCAATCCAGCAGGTCTTGATTCGCAAGAGGCGACCAAGCACCAGTGCAAAGTAGCCCGGAGCTGCGCCTGTGCTGATGATGACGTGGGGTCGTACCCGGATCACGCAGTAGAGGACCTTCAACATCAATCGCAGCAAGCCGAATTTGTTCCAGCGTGTGGCGTCCGGAATGCTGATAATTTTATCGGACTCTTTCTGAAGCGGGGCACTTCCATCGATCATGACCGTAGCCCAGGTGATCTCATGCCCTTCAAAGGCCTTGCGTATCCGTCCCAGCTGCGTCCAATGTCCCCCTCCAGAACTGATGGCAAGCACTCTTTTTGGCTTTAATGGCGGCTTCATGGGTTCGGTACCAGCTTGTGTTTGCCGAGGTGACCTCGATCTGATCCGGCTTGATCCCCTTCATCGGCATATCAACGTGGTAACTCACCACCCAAGAAAAAAATGCCGCCCGAAATTCAGGCGGCATTCTTTGATTGTGAGTGGTGCGGTAGATCAGCGCATTTTGCGGCGGACGGCCGCGACGCCAATCAGGCCGATTCCGGCCAGGAGGATCGGTGCTGGCAGCGGAACCACCATCAGCTGATCCTGAGCGGTTGCGCTCTGGAGGCCGACCAGTCCGTTCATTGATTCCCAGCCATCCTCACCGAGGGAGCTGATGATCAATTCGGTTGCACTGGATGCTTCAGCGGCTCGGAATGCTCCGACTTCCATCGAAAGCTGATCGCGTGCCTCGTCAAGGGAACTTCCGGTGATGTCTTCGTGGGAGATTTCCCAGAGCACCAGCTGGAAGGCTGCGGAAGCGGTCGCGTAATCGAACCCGTCAGTCAAGGAGGTGTTCTCTGCGAGCATTCCGGTTCGCTTATCGATGAATCGGGCGTACATGTCTTCGACCATACCGACCTGGATCTGACTCATAGGTCCAGGGGCAGTTTCAGCGCCGGGCACGTTGGTCAGGTCTCTGGTCTGGTGGTATTCAATGGTTTCGCCGACAACTGCACTCTGATAGAGCTGAACGCAGTAGCTGATGACCTCACGGCCATACTGGTTGGTCCATTGTCGTTCCCCGGCGATAATTGACGGGGAAGTGAACGTCACGGATTCCGAACTGTCCCAGCTCAGACGCGTATTCAGTGCGACTGAATAGGCCTCATAGTTTGGCATCGAGTCCAGGGTCATCGTGATGATGTTGTCAGCACTGGCAGTCGTTGCTGCGGCAGCTGCAATACAGGTAGAAAAGAAAATCTTCTTCATGCTCTTTCTCACAATCAGTTCGAGCTCTTCATATCCCTTAATTGATCTGACCAAATCTGCTTGAAAACAGCTTCTTCAGACATTGGCCGTGATTGCGCACCTCCCTGCGCGCAAACAACGAGTTGCAAATGTACACGCAAGAGTGGTTCAATTGATCTTCTCACGCCACATTTTTGACCAATTGAATGCGCTTCACTCAGTTCCTGAATTTATGGGACTCTGGCTCGCCGCCCCTAAGATTTAAGGAACCTCATGGCTCTCAATTCATAGTGCTCCGATAACCGTCAAGTGCTCGTTTCATAATGAGCACTTCTGTTGCTCAGACCGGAATTTTCCTGCTCATGTCCTTGCTGGTTGAGCTTCCGGCCTGTTTACAGGGGGTTTTTGTCGGTACGGTTCCGGCGAAGGAGCAACTTCTCTGAATTGATTTGTTCCCGGAGGTGCCTGACCAATGGAAATTGCAGCCCCTATCAACATGAAGAAGGGAACCACCCCTTCCCCATAACAGTGGACTGCTGTGTAGGACACGCACATTACAAACAGCGCACACCCCAGCCCATAGGAAATCATTCTGTCTTGACGATTTCCAGCGTTGCGAACCGCTTTCGTACAACCCTTGAAGGCTGCCACAACCAAGATGATCAGAAGGGTCAGTGCGACAAGTCCACCCGTGAGACCTGCCATGACATACATGTTGGTGATGTCTCGAAATGCCTTGTTGTAACCGTGACTCGTGTCACCCACAATCATCCACTGAGACAAGTTGTTGATCATTCCATCGATCAGAAAGTAACGGTGCATGCCGGTGGATGACCCAGTGAAGTCAATCTTGTTGAAGATCACATGGTGAATGCCGAGTGTCGATGTGAAGTGGCCGACGATCATCAGCAGAATCACGATGTAGAGGAAGATCTTCAGATTCCGCCTGAATTTGAAAGCGCACCAAGCAACGACCCCCAAAAGTAAACCCGCTATTGGAGTGCTGCTGTTGGTGGCCAGAATGATCACCACGCACAGCGCCAGACACACCCAACCACTGAGCAACGCCATCATTCCCTTGGACTTGGACAGAACCACGCCTATCGCGAGGGGGGCGAAACTGGCATAAAAAACCCCTGCGATGATCGGGTGGCAGAACGAGCCCTGGGATCGCAGTTTTCCATCTCGGATTGCTGTGAACTCTGAGATCCCGCCAAAGATGCTGAAAGTGTTCCGACCGGTCACTTGCTCAATGGTCATGAAGATGGAGACCGGGATTGCCAGTACTCCGATCGCAACCATCATCATTCGCAGGTCGTACCCCGATCGTATTGATGATCGGCCGATCCAATACACGCTGAAGCATGCAAGGCCAAACCCTGCTGTTTGTGTTGCACCACCGACTCCTTCACGAATCACAGTGAACAATATCGTTGCCACGATGTATCCCAGCATGGCTTTGTCTGCGTAATGAGGTCGTATGGATCTGAGTTCTCCATACGTCAGGATTCTAATCAAGGCCAGCGTGCCAATCGCACGGATGAATCCAAAATCAAGCGTGACGATTGCAAACCGTTGGGCCGTTGAGATCAAGCAGGCGATAGTCAGCAATGACCATGACATTTTTCCTCTTGGTCCCAGGAACAACCAAGCTGCTGCAGCAAGGAAGATCACCAACGCCAGCGGATGCACGATATTGGTGTCGGAGTATCGAAGGAACTCAGAAGCCTGTTCCTTGTTGATCCTCTTGAGATCATTGCCTGCAAGTTGTGCGATGAGTGCAATCACGAACTATCCGCCAGCCACCTTTTGGAAATCATCTCAGTTCGCTCGCAAGTACGAATCGGGTTCCGCGCTCTCGTGCATTGAGCACCAGTTCACGAGTGGCGCTCAGGGTGAGCTCAACCAGACTTGGTTGGTCACCTGGCGCATCATGGAACAAGACCACCCCGCCTACTTCAGAGACCTCATCTATCCAGTCCGCTCGTGTCGACTTCTGAAGCATGCCCTCGATCTGTTGCTCGGTCAAAGGGGAATGGCGACCATGTCTGATGAATCTCCGGAGACCCAGCTTGCATCGTCCTGGTGTGAACCCCGAATCACCTGAATCATGTGTCCACCAGAATGGACTACAACCGCATCGGAGGGCCTGAAATATCGTTCCTAGCGTGGCTCTTCCTCGTGGTGGCCGGAAGAGATTCGGGCTCAGTGACTGTTCATTCATCAACTTGACCCCCTCGGACACGTCGCGGATTCCTTTCAGCGGACCCACTTTCCAGGTGTCCAGGTGCTTCATGGAGTGTGCGGCCACCTCATGCCCTCTTTTCGAGACCTCACGGGCGATTTCAGGGTGACTGAGGACCCGTTGTCCGATCATGAAGAAGGTCGCCTTCACTTCAAGTTCGTCCAGCAGGTCAAGCACTCGTGGTGTCAATTCCGGAGTTGGCCCGTCATCGAAGGTGAGCGCAACCAGTTGCTCATGCCCACAACGCGAGACCAGAGCACGACTTTGCAGGATTCGGAGCATCAATGGGACACCCAGCCAAAGCAGACACAGCAGGGAGGCAGCCCCGAGCAACACTCCAATAATTATCAACCACATAAGCAACGCGTCCGACTCCTGAGGGTGTCTGCCTAATCATCTGCAAATGAAGAGTATCACTACCTTCCATCGCCATGAACCCATGAAAATCAAGAAAGAACATCGCTTATTTGCTCCGCGGTGATGCCGCCTCTTGTCGAATGCCGATCTTGATATCGACATGACTGATCGATCCATGTTGCTGGTTGCTTGGTATTTCCCTCCCGATGGAGGTGCGGGGTCGCAACGGCCCCATTCATTTGCCACCTACCTTCCATCACTTGGTTGGGACCTTTCGGTCTTCACCCGTAGGAAAGATCACTCGCGTTCTCGGCTTGAGAGCCGTGATGATGGTCTTCTGGCCGAGTCAAACCCCCAGGTGCCAGTGTTTCGTGTTCAGGAAACGGGCCCCACTGATGGACTTGATGGGTATGCCGAGAAGTACATCAATTCAAAGGCCGGTCCATTCTGCAGTCAGTTGTGCACGCGAGTGGAGCAGGAGCAGCCTTCGGTTGTCCTCATCAGCATGAGTCCCTTCATGCTTTCATCGGTCATTCCCCGGTTGCGTGCCACTTCAAAGTCCCGAATCATTCTTGATCTCAGGGATCCGTGGGCTTTGGATTACTGGCCAACCATTTCTCGTCGCTATGCCCGGACTCAACATTCCTTGATGCTGCAGAGTCTTGCTCAGGCTGATGGTGTGATTCTCAATACAAATCAAGCCCGCAAGGAGCTTCTCTCTGTTCTGGGCCCTCAGTTGCCGAAGGACCTTGAAGATCGATCAACCGTGATCGAAAACGGTTTCACCCGGAATGATTTCGAGGGTTCTGTGAAGCCGTACACCGATCATTTGCTGATCACGCATTGCGGAACATTTCTCTGTGAGCAACTCAAGTCCCGGAAGTCTCTTCTCAAACGCTTCAAGCAAAAAGTCTGTCTTCATTCCCGGGGTCCGGTAGATCGAACTGGGCGAACCCCGTACTACCTGCTCGAGGCTGCAGGATTGCTTGCAAAGTCCGATCCAGAGATCTTCGACGCGCTTCGCTTCAGATTCGTCGGGCATGTCGACAACAATCTGCGCGCATGCATCGATCGATCGCCTTGTCCTGAAAAAGTCGAGCTTTCCGGCTATCAGCCTCACTCCACGATGATTGAATACCTCAGGTCATCAACTGCTCTGTTTCTCCCCTGCGGTCAACTTGGTGAATCGGTACGAGAACTGATTGTTCCCGGCAAGACCTATGAGTACCTTGCCTCAGCCCGACCCATCGTTGGCGCACTGCATCCGGGCGATGCGCTTGATCTCATCATGGAAGCTGGTGGGAATCATCCCTGTCTCCCATGTTCCAGTGAGTCGATTGCTTCCGCCTTGCGTGCACTGCACGCCGAGTGGTCGTCTGGAGTTCTCAGCGGTCCGGTACCTCGTGATCCATCATTTCTTCAAAGATTCGATCGGGCCCACCTGGCCACCAGGTTGTCCGAGTTCACGGACAAGATCCTTTCTCTCCCACCAGTCGAGGGTGATTGATGAGTACGTCATCCGATCCGGTACAGCGCAGTGTTCGTTCCGAAGTGATTGGCGCGTTCGCCTGGCAGGGTGCGGGGCGAATCTCCGAGCGTTTCATTCGATTCGGCGTCAACGTCGTCCTGGCGCGTCTTCTCTCCCCTGATGACTTCGGAACCTTTGCGGCGATTCTCCTCCCGTTGGTCGCCCTGGATTCGATCACCCACATCGCCTGCGGTCCTTTCATTATCCAGTCGAAGCATGGCAGGCGATCCGGTCACCTGACTACCGTCTTCCTCTACGGTGTTCTGCGTGGTTTGGTCCTGTCCCTCGCGGTCCTGGCTCTGTCACCGTTCTTGGCCTCGTATTTCGAACGACCTGAACTCACTCCTTTTTTCATGGTCGCGGCAATTCAACCCCTTCTTGCAGGCGCGTTCAGTCCCGGAATCTTCCTCCTCGAGCGAGATCTGAACTACGCTCGAGTTTCGATGAACCGTCTGCTTGGAACAGGGCTTGGTGCGGTTGTTTCGCTTCTGCTCGCCTGGAGTGACCCGACTCCCTGGGCATTGCTTGCAGGTCAGTTGGTGGGAGTCGGAATGATTACCGTCGGTTCGTGGGTGTTGGCTCCTATCCGACCTTCTTTCAAGATCGACCCTGCCTCATGGACTGAACTGAAGACGTTTGCCCGCGGAGCGCTTGGGACTGCGGTGCTGATCATGCTGGTCTCTCAAGCGCCAGCTGTGCTGCTGGGCCGAATGGACTCACTCGCCGCCCTGGGTACATTCACCCTTGCCTATCGTCTTGCCGAACTTCCCGTGTATCTCACACTCACGGTAGTTGGAGCGGTTCTGGTCCCTGCCTACAGCAGACTTCAGAATGACAAAGGTCTTCTGCGATCAGCCTGGTTGCAGGCATGGGAGTTGATCGGCATGTTTGCCTTGCCAATATCCATCAGCATCGCATGGATGGGTGATTCACTACCTCGCGTCGTCTGGGGAGAGCGATTTGTTCCTGGGTCAGGAATCATGCCCGTACTTGCCCTGATTGGATTTCTAAGTGCATTGCTTTCAGTGACCGGCCCTCTGTTCTGGGGAGTCGGCAGACCAGGTATTGACCGTTCCATGCAAGGAATCAGATTAGTACTGGTCTATTTGTTCGGGGTCTTCCTCGTGGCGCAATACGCTGAGATAGGACTTGCCTGGTCCCTCGTAGTCGGCTTGGCGGGGGCACTTGCGCTGGCAGTTCCCAGTGCACTGGGAATAACGGGTGGAACCCTGAGTCTGTTGGCACGATCAACGGTACCGATGCTGGTGTCCGGGGGATTGCTGATGGGCTGTCTCTACCTCATCGATCAGGCAAGCCATCCACAGGACCTGGCTCGAGTGGTTTGGGGTGGTGCAATTGGCCTTGCAAGTCTTCTGGTGGTGTCTTCGCTGACTCTTGGCCGGCTTCGCGGTACGCTTGGCTGACACCCTTGCCCGGGGTTCACGTGAATCCTGGTGGATTTGATCGGTGTACGGAGTCTCCATGTTCTCCCTGATCAGAATGACATCTTCCAATGGTGAGTCACTCGCCACCGGCGATCTGGTGCATCAATCGGGTTCATCGGTCAAGGACGAAGTCGGTGCCGAATGTGGAGTGCACGGTTCCTGGAGCTGGGACGGGTCGACGTTCATTCTGAAGACAGACCAATATGGCTACCTCCCGTATTACTACCACCACGATCCGGTGAGTGGCGAACTTGTGGTGTCAGACTCGCCCCAGGAAGTCGCCTCATCGCTCGGTCATTGCAGGTTTGATTCACGTGCTATCGGCTTCTTCGCTCGGTCTGGGTTCATGCTTGGTGATTCCACTCTCTACGAGGGGGTGCGACGTGCTTCAGCCAATTCCACGCTCCAATGGTCTGCTGGTGTACTCCACGTCACCTCTGGTGAGGTTGGTCCAGCCACTGATCAACCACGATCAGTGGAAGAAGCACTTGACGGTTGGATTGAACGATTTCGGGTGGCAATGAAGCGTAGAGTGCCAACCGATGATTCCATCGTGATGCCCCTGTCTGCAGGTCGTGATTCACGCATGATGCTTCTTGAATTGAACCGATTGGACTCCATTCCACGCGAACTTGTGACCATAGGAAGCCGCGCCAACGATGACGTTCGAATTGCCCGATTGATTGCAGATCGGATGAATATCCCTTTCCGTCTCATCAGCCCGACACGACTTGGGTGGGTGGACATTGAAAAACATCGTCATGAACTGTGTGGATTCGAGGCTATCGAACACTCCTGGCTGATACCGCTCTGGCAGGACCTTTCTCGAAACGGATCCGGGTGGTTCGATGGTCTGGGCTGCGGGGCGGTCATCCGAAACAGCGTGAACGATGAGTTCGCGCTCGATCTGCTTCGGTCCAAACGGGATTCAGACTGGGCACGTCTCTTCTTCACCCGCACCGCCGCTCCTTCTGAAGACTGGATCGATCGAATCACCCAGTGCTCCCCGGTACCGATTGCAAGCCACGGAGAAGTTGTGGATTTCATGCAAGAGGAGCTCGATCACCACCGCGACCGACCCAATCCCATCACCAGCTTCACTTTCCATAACTGGGGACGGCGCTCTATCGCCTTGAACCCGTTTGGAATCTGTCGCCGAACCACATCCATCGGTGTTCCCTTCATGGATCGTGATTTGGTTGAATGGTCCCTGTCGATACCTGCTGAATGGTGCTTCGATCACGATATTCAGACCCGTGCGTGCCACCGTCTGTATCCCGGGTTCGCTGACGTACCATTCACACTCGGTGGAAAGTCGAATAGAAATCCACGACATCGAATGACCCGGCTGCTCAGCTATCTTCAGCGGAAGCGCTTTTTTCGCACTGAAGCCGCTTGTTTCCGTCAACTGCACGATCAAGTAGTCGATAACTCACGGGCAAATCCGGCTTCTTTCAGAGCGGTGACCCTTATGGCGCATCTTACCTTGGTCGATAAGACTGTTGCATCTGCTTGAGAACTCACCCGCAAGCCGGTTCGTACTTTGATAATGAAAAGCCCAAGTCCCACTGAACAGCCATGAACAGCACCAACACCAATCAAGATTTTCCAAGGTTCAGTGGTCAAGCCTGTGGTGATCTTGAGGTCATTGCCGTGCACAAGAACCACATGCGGTTCTCCCAACGGCTCGTTGGTTGGCTTTCGAGGCGTATTTTCACACGACTGCTGAGGTCACGTTTCGCCGAATTCGGTCCGGGCAGTTACATAGATGGCCCCGCCTGGATCTGCGGAGGAGAGTCGATTGCTGTCGGTAAGGATGTACAGATCTGGCACTCTGCTCGACTCGACGTAGTCAATGCAGAGGTTGGTCGAACCGTGATCGAGATCGGTGACGGTACGGTACTGAATCCCTCCATTCGAATTGCCGGTGCCAAATCGGTCCGTATCGGCCCGGGTGTCGGGATATCGAGCAATTGCTTCATTACCGACAACGACCACTATTCAGCGGATCCCACTATTGGTGCGGTGGCCAACACTCACGTCATCACTGCACCAACATCCATCGGAGCACACGCTTGGCTCGGGGAAAAGGTATGCGTGCTCAAGGGAGTGTCGATCGGTAAGCATTCGATCATCGGAGCCGGGAGCGTTGTCGTTCGTGACGTGCCGCCCTTTTCGATCGCCGCCGGAGTCCCGGCCAAGGTGATCAAGACCTGGTGCCACGAAACCAACAAGTGGATCGCCGTCTCCTGAGCTGCGTGACCTCTTGAGGCGTGTACCCTGGTGGTCGGTTGGTCATGGCTTCATCGATTTCATTCGCTTCGGTCGGATCTGCGGGAAGATCAGCATCGATCCGCCGAGGCAGCAGCCTGCGAGGAATATCGAGATGAATATCACCAGGAAGTGGTTCAGGCCTTCAAGCATGGACTTCTCGAAGTAGCCTATGACGGCGCCCACCAGCAGAAGCAGTATGGGAACCACCCAGATGTCCCAGGCTCTCAGGCTCTTCGTGCAGCGGGTGACGAGCAGATTCCCCATTATCGAAGACAGGAACTCCCCCATGGTGATCCAGAACGCGATTTCCAGAAGTGATCCACCATTTATGATCACCCAGGCGGATCCGACGAGGCCAAGCAACCCACCCATGTTCATGTACATGACGTACTTGCTGTGGCCCAACGAGAGAAATGTGCACCGCACCCCCGTGGTACCCAGTCGCACTGCCGTGCGATAGGCCAGGACGAACACGATCGCTCCGGCTGGGGCGTATTCCTCTCCAAAGAGAACTTGAATCCAAGAGTTCCCTGCGCTCAAAACCACCAGACCCGCCATGCCCAGGCTGTATGAAAAGCGTTGCATGGTGGCAAAGCTGTGGCTGAACCGTTCAGGTTCGTCCCGCAACCGCGAGAGTTTGGGAGCCCACGAACCCTGAATGATCTTTCCGCCCACGGTTGCTGGGATGGTCGCGAAGAAGATTGCATTGGTGAAGTAACCAAGATCCAACTTTGTGAAGTCGTACCGGTCGAAGAGGTAGCCTGCACTACTGATGAGCTGTCTTGGCCCCTGAGTACTCAGGAACACGATCAGTCCCGCTGCGGCGAGTGGGGCGAGAAACAGCAAAATCCTCATGGCATCGCTGCGGTTCCATCCGCAGCGAAAGCTACGTCGAGCCAGCTTGAAGCTGACCCAGACGAGAATCCCCGCTGTGCCTACGCGCACCAGGAGTGGTATCCAGAATCCGTTTTCTGGGTGCTTCTCACCGGGCCAGAGCAGTTTCAAACTCAGGCAGAGGAGTACCGCGATCAGCAGACCACCCACTTCACACGCCACTTGCGTTTTCGTCACCCCTCCGTATTGCCGATTTCTGAACTGCCGCTGGATGTCGATATGGGCGAATCCTCTGATCACCGGTACCAGCCCGATCACCATGAATCCCGCAATGTAGATGGGTGAATCCAGTCCATTCAATACGGCGAGTGGAACCGACAGCAGAATGATCACGACTCCGAAGATCACCCCACGTATTGCAGTGATCGTCTGCATCGTGCGGCGATAGTGGCCAGAGCCACCCTTCGGATCCTGGACGATCGCCATTCCCGGGTGCATCGAGAACACTCGTTCTAGGAACTCGGCGATGATCAGCATCGGCGCCGAGATTCCAAGCAATTCCGGTCCGATGGTCCGCTGCACGATGATACTTCTGAGCAGGGCACAGGGTCGCGAAACTATCTCGGCACTGCTCAGCATCAGCAAAGCGGATTGGGTTCGGTTGCCCTTCTTGCGCCTGCGGTCAGATTCTTCGGGGTTGCCCTGAGGGTCGCTCATGTCAGTTTGATTTCATCTGGTGTGTAACCAAATTCATGAAATCTGTCGTAGTCACAACCGTATATTCGATTGATCCGATCGGCGGTGACCTGGTCCACTCGATAGTGCCTTTGATACACCTTCTTCTTGTTGCGTTGCGATCGGTTGTTGTGGGGAAGCTCCGCGTTCTTGATGATGTCATGCTCTTCGAGAAAAACCGGGAGCTCCTGGGAGATGTTCTCGATTTGGAAGATTCGGTCCATCTTGTCTGACGCAAAGTCGCTCTGGGGTCTCCAGTGATTGTCCCAATAGGTTTTCGACACTTCCAATGAAGATTCCATATGCCGGACGAAGTCGGGAAAGTCCAACAATGTATGGAAGAGCACTCCGAAATGGTACTGCCACTCGGATCGGATTCTTGCCATTGGACTTCGGATGACCATGAATGAGGTCAAAGAGTCAAGATCGGGTACCGCCTGGCCGAGATCTGTATAGGTCATGTGTTGCGGGGACGGAACATAGGGATCGTAATGACGGGCATGAAGGGTCATGTTCCACCCGTGATTCTTGAAGAGCAGTTCGATGCTGGTTCCCGCCACTTTGGGGACGTGTACGAATGCCACTCGTCGGCCATCTTTTTCGAATATTGGCACGCTGTTTCCCTGCTGTCGGCCTTGAGCATTCCGTTTTCAAACCGAAGGATACCCACAGATGGTCATCGCTTGGGTCTTATTCTTCGGGATCATTGGCAGGACGTCCCTCAAGCAGGAAGATGCCGATAAAGATGATCATGCTGGAAAATCCGGCGGCAGTCCACATGCCTGTTTCAATTCCATCCGAGACAACCTTGGCGAGTGAATCAGCCACCTCGGGATCTTCGCTCCTGAGTTTATCCAAGGCGTTCGCATTACCGCGGGCTGCACGATCAACCAGGGAGCTCTTGGCAAGATCGGCGTGGGCTGCGATTTCCGGATCAGAGTTCAACTGTGCAGACTGAGTTGCTGCGATGACTGCTCCGATCGCGGCAAGACCAATGACCGAACCGACTTGTCTGAATGTTTGCAAGACCCCACTTGCCATTCCTCGTCGTGTTGCATGGACGCGGCTCATGCCATCCGTATTCGCCGGTAGTTGCACAAACGGAACTCCCAGTCCTACCAACCCCATGCCAATACCCATGATCAGGTAGCTTTTCTGCCCCATTCCCACTGCGAGCAGTCCGAGTCCCGTGCAAATCAGAACACCACCACCAATCACTGGTATTCGGCCACCCATTCGGTCGTACGACCGACCGGCTAGGTAAATCATCACCGCTGCCGGTAAAAGCATGGGCAACATCGCCAGCCCGGCCTCTTCCGGCGAAAAATTCATTACCACCTGGAGGTGAATCACCACGAAGATCGAAACTCCGGTCAGACTGGCCTGGGTTACGAACAGCAGGATTGAATCACCCAAAAACACCTTCTGGCGGAACAACCCCAGTGAGACGATCGGATCCTGCACCCGAAATTCGACGATTGTGAAGGCACCGAGCATCACTATCCCCAGACCCCCGAGCCCGAGAGTCAGTGAACTGTCCCAACCCCACTCGCTTGCCTGTTGAATCGCAACGATGAAACATGGCATTCCGATGCCCAGTAGAACGGTTCCGATCCAGTCGAATCGTCTTTTGCCGGTTTGCTTCGGATCCTTCGGCTTGAGCAACACCGCCATGGTGGCCACCACCACCGAAATCGGAACGTTCAGCAGGAAGCAGTAGCGCCACGAGCCGTATTCAGTGATGAGTCCACCCACCACTGGCCCTGCAGTCAAGAACAGCAGAGGTATGCCCGCATACACCGCCATGGCCTTGCCTCGTTCTCCGGTTGCGAAAGAGTTGATCACAATCGCACTGGATGCCGGTTGCATGATCACGGCGAAGAACCCCTGCAGGATTCGAAATCCAACCAGAGATTCCCCACTCCACGCAAATCCGCACATCAGCGACGAGAGTCCGAATCCAACGGTTCCAATCAGAAACGCTCGTGGTCTTCCGAAGAGATCGCCTAGTTTTCCCCCGAGTGCCATGAATGAAGCAAGGATCACCAGGTAGGCGATGATGATCCACTCAAGTACGTTCTGGTCCACCCCCAGGGTCTTCTGGATCGTTGGCAGTGCGACCGCCACGACCGTGGTATCCAGCATGATCATCGCCAGCGATCCGGTCATCGCCAGAAGAATCAACCACCGGTGGGGTGCCAGACCACCCGGATCACCGCTCGCCTTGGAATTCTGATCTGAGGTATTCACGTCTTATTGAACATTCAACCGCCGGCAGCTTCTTCCGGCTTCGGTGCGACGATGACTTCCAGGCGGTAGCGAGGTGAATCAGGGAGGGTTCCTACCTGCGGCTTCACATACACCAGTTCAAGAATCGTTCGGCCCGGCTGCTGGCCCTTGAATCGCAAGTACTGTGATCCCACTTCTTCTTGCTGATTCTTCTGGGTTGATGTCTGGCTGAAACGGCTGCCATCGGGAAGCAGTACCGCTTGATCCACTTTGTGGTTGATGTCCCACTGGAACCCCGTCACGGGATTCGACTCCAGTTCGACGACCAACTGTTGTCCGGGAACAAGTCGAACCAGCTTTCCTGAGTCCGCCAGGCCGACCATCACTGCATCCTTGGCAACTCCGCGGGGCAGTGTCTGGCAGGCGCTCAAGGTAAGGATGGCAATCCCCGCAAGGATGCAGAGGGTTCTTCTCATGGCGTACGTGCTCCATTTCTTCTACGTGGCGTCTTGGTCATGATGACGATCGTCATCTCTCTGTATTGAATCGACCAAGTCCAAGGAAATCAACCGGCAGCCCCGACCCTCCTTCGAGCACTAGGTCCGCAAGGGCCTCTCCCAGAGCCGGGCAGAATTTGAAGCCGTGGCCGCTAAATCCTCCAGCGATGACGATTCTGTCGTCCGCTGGATGGTGGTCGAGGATGAAATGGCCGTCCGTCGACATCGTGTACAGGCAGGTCTTGAGCGAATGAAGTGGCCCAAACGCCGCCGGTATCCGCTCTTGCAGCCCTTCCAATACGAACCGTTCATCTGTTTCATCAACCGTTCTGCGAATAGCATCGGGATCACACACCTCACCGGGGCAATGCCGTGCGACTTTTACCCCCCCTGGACCCGGGAGGTCATGGCAGATTGGGAATCCATACTGGATCGAATCCTCGTTGTCCGCGAAAAGCCACACTGGAAATCGTTCTTCACCGAGCAGTTCGGGCTGCCTGGGCCTCGTCCAACCAAGCAGTTGTCTTTGGGGTTCCAGATCGATGTTCAGCCTTGGTCTCAGATCCAGAGCATCAAGATGTGCTTTGGTCCACGATCCCAGCGCCATCACGATCCGTCGGGCTCGAATCCACTGGTTGCCCAGTTGCACCACGACTCCATCTTCCTCAAGCTCTATTCGTTCGATCGAATTACCTCTCATGATCCGACCACCTTCTGCGCATCCCTCGGCAAGAAAGGCTTCAATGGCATGTTCCGGGCAGATGATTCCCGCATCCGGTTCATGAAAACAGATCTGTTGTCTGGGAACCCGAAGTGCTGGCCACCGCCGCATCGATTCATCCGGGTCAAGCAGCTCATAATCCAGACCATGGTGATCAGCTGCCAGCCTGGACTCCCGAACGTGGCACCCAGATTCAGGTCCCACCCAGACGCCACCGGTCTCTATGAAGATTCGCTTGCTCGATCTTTCCTCAAGCCCTTGCCAGCGTTCCTGAGAAAATACCGCAAGCGGCACATAGTCAGGATGTTCGAAGTAGGCGATTCGAAAGATGCGAGATTGTCCGTGGGATGAACCGTGTTCATGAATCGAATCAAATCGATCGATCCCCACCACGTTCACCCCGCGGCACGCCAGGGACTGAAACGCCGCTGCACCCACTCCCCCCAAACCGAGTACTGCAACCTCGTATCGATCAACGTCCATGGCCCAGGCCCTCCCGTTCGAGTACCTGTTGGACTGTAGCACCGATCATCGAACTTCTCTCACGCACTCCGCCGAAGCGTACACACCTCTGCAGACCTGGCTGGCTTGAATCGTACGATCGAGACTCGTTCTCGCCCATCGGGTATCGCGGTGGCCTGAATCGTCCAATTGCCCTGGGTCAGTGAAATAGATTCCGTGTCCGATCCGATGGCAAAGATGCTGTCGTCGGTGAGGCTGCGCACCACGATCGGCGGTTCACCTGATTCACCGACGGTGTGAAATTCCATCAAGGTTTCCTCGTTCGTTTCAAACGTCACGACCAATGATGCATCTGCCTCATGTTCGATCGGGGTTTCCAGAGCGAAGACCAGCTCGTCACCGGCGATGAACACCATCGAACCAGCATGATTCGTCTCGAGCTCACCCTTCGCCTCGACCTCGTAGGTCGATCCATCGTCGATATTCGCTCTGAGCATGTGCAGGCTGGGCCCGGAAACCGTTTCAACGTGTGCGGTCAACAGCGTTGTCTTCCAGCGGATGCTGGAGACGAAGCGTTCCTCGATTCCCTCAGAATTGTCCACGTTGCGTTTCATCAGGCACTCCATCACCACCCGGAAGGGCTGCGGTGACGGTACTACGCTCTGAATCAGAACTAGGTTTGATCTCTTCCGAATATTGGCCTAGCTGAGCCTCAGAGTCCGAATCTGGAACGGATTCATGCTCAGGGTGCCGCATCCTTGATCGATCTTCAGGCCCGAATCGGGTCTCTCTGCCTCCAAAAGATCGACTTCCTGAACCGCAGTGATCTGATCCGGAATCGAGAATCGGACAGTCCCACATCCACCATGCTGTTCCACCAGCCGGATGATCCACCCATTTCCATCTTCCGCCTTCTTGCAGGCGCTGATTTCCACACCTTCCATCCCGCTCAGTTCCGCAAGACAGCTCCACCGGTCGGGCCGTGTACCTCTGGTATTCGCCGGCGCGGTCATGGTTCTTGGCCGGCGAAGCAATCGCTCTGCTTCATCGAAGACACCCTCCTGCCTCCAATTTCCACCGTGTGGCATCAGTGCGTAGGTGAACTGATGGAGACCACGATCGGCTTGTGGATCGGGAAAGCAGGTAGCGCGAACCAGTGAAAGACCCATTCTGTTTCCCCGACAGGACCTGCCCAGTCGCGATCCATCGTCCAGCACTGCCAATCCCCTGCCCGGCTGTGAAAGATCCATCCACAGGTGTCCGGGTACCTCGAAGGCCGCTTTCTCCCAGCTCGTGTTTTCATGAGTGGGACGTTCGATGCAACCAAACTGTATTCCATGAGTTGCGAAACGGGATCTGATCGACGGCAGGAATTCCGCTCGGAGTATGGTGTTCTCTTCCTGCCAGTCAAGATGAGACTCGATACGCAGCACGGGGGAATCCGCCTCGAGAACGTAGCGTTGGCAGATCCGACTCGAGCGACCAAGTGAACGGGTGCACTCGATGATCCCCCTGAGCTCGGTTGATTCGATCACTCGAGTCTCGTCGGCATCGTTTATCTGTTCTTCGCGGTGGTCGGTGTAATCTCGGTCCAGATCCCACGCCTGCCATCGCCGTGGTCGATCGGAGTGCAGAACCAGCGTATTGAGTGGTTCATCGATCGGCAGTTCGGTTCCGCTTCTCTTCAAAGCCGAGACGCGCCCGCTGGCATCGAGCTCAAACGCGATGATTCCGTTGTCGAATCCGTGTCCTGCCGACCGAACCGGATGATCTGGTTGCTCCGGCTGGTTCAGATCGATGATTCGGATGCCCAATGGGGGAAGATCCCTGACGAATGAAGTGCCTGAGTCCGTCTCGACCACTCGGTTGCAGCTCGAAGACGCGGGATTCCAGACCAGAACCGGTCGCGTGATACTTCCGGTATCGACCGTACTCACCAAAAGCCGGAGCTCGTCTTCGAGAAGATCACAACAGGCACCATGCAATTGGTCCATTTCCTCATGTGCCTGGTCATACACCTCGCTTATGGAGGATCCAGGAATGATGTCATGGAATTGATTGAGCAGCACCGTTTTCCATGACGTATCAAGCCAGTCTCGTCGTTCTGATTCGGCGGATCCATGGACCCGATTAAGAAATTCGAGTGCTTCAATCTCTCGAAGTTCGCATTCGGCCTTCCGATTCGATGCCTTGAGTCGTGCGTGTGTCGTGTACGTTCCTCGATGCAGTTCAAGGTACAACTCGCCGTCCCATAGTGCAGTTCGACCGCTCTGCTCGAATTCAGCGTGGAGGATCCTGCAGAACTCTCGGGCACTGGAGTGAACCACTTCCGGAAGACCGGCCGCGGATTCTCCCAATCGAGCGTTTGCCATCTGCTCCGCATCTGGTCCCCCCCCTCCATCACCCCACCCATAAGGCTGCAGCCAGGTCGTGCACCGTGCACCATCTGCACGGTGCATCCGCTTTTCGGCTTCGATGAAGTCCACTGGCATAATCGACGAGTTGTAATTGTGCCCCGGGGTGAAATGGGTCAGTACGGTGGAACCATCTATTCCCTTCCAGTCGAAGGTCACGTGTGGAAATTGATTCGTCTCACACCAGGCGATCTTGTTGGTGATGAAGGTTTCGAGTCCCGCTAATCGACAGATCTGTGGCAGTGATGCCGGAAAACCGAAGGTATCGGGAAGGTAGAGTGCATCTTGTTCCGCACGCTTGCCAAATCGATCCTTGAAGTAACCGGTTCCGTGCATGATCTGACGGATCAGTGATTCCCCGGAAGGTATGTTTGCGTCCGGTTCTATCCACATCGCCCCAAACGGTTCCCATCGACCTTCCTCGACCCGCGCCCTGATTTCATCGAACAACTTCGGACTGTCTTCCTCGATGAATGAGTACTGTTGAGGTTGACTGCAGAGAAATCGAAAGCCATCCCATCGTTCGAGGTTGCGCAGCTGGCTTGCAAATGTCCTCAGACACTTGCGACGAGTCTCGGAGAGTGGCCACAACCACGCGGTGTCGATGTGTGCATGCCCGATCGCCACGCACCGGGAATCCGTCTTCGAGCCATCGCTCAACAGACTTTGCAGCTGATCGAGGTATTGGTGGAGCTTGTCTGCGGTTTGATCCTGAAGGATCGCCTTTTTGAGCTCGCGCAGACCGTGTTCCAGTCGATTTGCCTGGCCGGAGGCTTCATCAGCCGTCCTCATCATTCTGACCGCGAACATCCAGGCTTGGCAGAACTCCACTGCAATCGGATCGTGAAGTTCAAGGGCAGCCTGTTCAAGTCTTCCGGGAGTCTCTTCTTCCCATCGTCCATGTTCCTCGGCGTGCTCCCACCAGAAGAGTGAAGCACCCAATGGCCGATTGCAGGCGGCCTCGATCAGGAACTCAACCGATTCCTTTCCTCTGAGGTCCAAACCAGTGTGGTGGTGGTAGGGGTCGAAGCCTTGACGTGGAACGCCCTCCTGCCAGAGGAGTGCTTCGGTGCCGCTTGAAAAGTGAAGAACCGATTCCGCGGACTGCAGTTCGGATGGAACATCCCCGCGAAGCCTGAACCAGGCGGTTGACCAGATCGGTCCCCATCGCCATCCCGGCATCACCGGGGTGAAGGTGTGGGCTTCGAGCTGATCCGGTTTGAGGTGTTCCTGGCATTGGTACACCTCCACATCAAGTTCCATACGCTTGCGTACCCTCGCCGGGGCAAGTACGTCGTCGTGGAACGTCTCGAATCCAAGTGCTGCATATTCGATTCGATCGAGCATGCCTGGAGTGTAGCGAATGGATGAAAAAACCCCCCACCCCCTGATGGGGTGGGAGGTTCGACCTGGAGAAACGTTACCCGTGTTTGACTGCTCAGAGGCTTCCCAGAAGTTTGGCGACGTCTTTCATGGTGACCTTGCCATCTTCATCCATATCCCCTTGAAGTCGTTCGATCGAGATCGCGTTGATGACTCTTGAGTACTCCTTGCTGCCCTTGCCGGCGTTGATGGTGTTGTCTTGCCCCTTGTTGCTCACGCTTCCCGGAAGTTTGTCCATCGGGGTGCCGTAGTTGAAATCAGATTCCTTTGATCCACGATCTTCGGTGGCAGGACCGGATCCGGGCTTGCTGCGAGGGCCACTGGGCTTGCTTGCGACATATCCGTAGGTGCTGCCTTGCGGATCCTGGGTTCCACATCGACCCCGAGGAGTCTGCTTGGCTTCAATTGCATTGTTCCTCTTGGTCTTGCGTGCTGGCTGTTGGATCTTCAGATCGTGGTCGAGCTGTCCGAGCATCTTCACAAGGTCACGCTGATCGAGGGTGCCGTTGTTGTCGACATCACCCTTGACGCCGCTGGCTTGTTTGAAGTTGATTTGCGCCCAGGCGGGGGCCTCGAAGGGGTTGTTTTCCATCTTGAAGAGGTAGTTTCCAGGAAGCAGTCCGCCATCGTCACCGCTTTGCTGGAAGGAGTGAATCATGTTGTCACCCTCCCAGACCTCCACGGTGCTCCCTGCGAGGGACCGGGACATGTTGAAGTAGGTGACCTGGTCGATGGAGATCTCAATCTCCACCGAGGCGTATCCCACGCTGTTGTCGCTCAGGCCGGGTTGATCGCTCTGCCCGGGATGACCAGTACCCTGCTGGGGGTCTGAATTGGGCCCGGTTGAACCAGCACCGATGATGAATCCATTTTCACCCTGACTGAAGTAGGACGTGGCTTCCGTGGCGCCGCAGGAGGCAGACATGGTGTTTTCCGACTGCATCGAGGGTGCGTCGCTCGAGCGAAGTTCTTGGGTGTGCTCGCAATAGGCCTCTGCGGTGAGCGAGACTGAATCGTAATTCAGATCAGCGTTGGCAGCGGTGACGGTGGCGAGGGTCAGGGCGGTGCAGAAGACTGAGTGGCGGTTGGTCATAGCGAGTGCTCCAGATCAAGGGGTTTGTTCCGAAATGCGATTCGGATCCACTTGTCCATAGAGCGATGCCCCAGTGATGTGACACCCAACCCCCCCAGATAATTTCTCCACCCGGCTCAGGACCTCCGCAAAGCATTGGAAACGAATGTCTTATGGAGACGTCGTTTTTTCTGTACCGGAAGCAAGATCCAGACCCACGCCGTCCATCCCTCGCCAGCCCTCTTGGACATTAATGACTCGAATCCCTTTTCGTTCCAGCCCGGAGCAGGCCACAGCACTTCGGATTCCCCCGAGGCAATGCACCAGGAGGGGCTGGTCGGAGGGGGGAATCTGGGCTTCAGGGGCTTCCAGGCGGGTATAGGGAATATTGATGGCCCCCACCACGTGTCCCTCCAGAAACTCATCCGGCCTCCGCACATCAAGAACCTGATGACCGTTCCGAATCAAGTCCGCCATGTCCGAGGCAGGTATTTGCTCG
Source organism: Planctomycetes bacterium TMED75 (assembly GCA_002171655.1). Classification (GTDB taxonomy): domain Bacteria; phylum Planctomycetota; class Phycisphaerae; order Phycisphaerales; family SM1A02; genus UBA8087. The sequence goes on along the minus strand of NHEC01000003.1, from coordinate 17,948 downwards.
CTGGTGGCGCATTGTGCCTGGCCGCCCATCCTTCTATAGGACTCAAATGCTTCGGTGGTGCAGAGGGCCTCCACCCGGTCCAGTCCGATCCGAACCAGTGCCCGCGTCAGGCGTTCGGAATCTTCCTCCGCACAGATCAGGGCGATCGATTGATCAGGTTGGACGAGAGAGCCGATCGAGGCTGAAAACATCGGTCCGGTTTTCGTCCAGAGCGCACCCGGCAGGTGTCCTTCCCGAAAGGCATCCCAAGGGCGCAGATCGAGCACCACTCGCCCCCCTTCGCCCAGGGTCTCGGGAGATTCACTGGTCGGTTGGGGGAGCGCACTGAGAAGCGGTACCCCGTCTCGATTCTGGACCTTCATGCGTGCGAAATAGAGTGGAGGCGACGGCTGACCGCTGAGCATTTCGGCAACGAACCGTTCCTCCTCTCCCACCAAATTCAGAGCGGGATTGAATCGGCGTTCGTAGCCCACGGTCGATTGGGGAATTGCCCCCAGCGCCTTGCCGCAGGCGCTGCCTGCACCATGCGCAGGAAGCACCTGTAGGAAATCGGGAAGCTCGAGAAACCGACGTGCTGATCGTGCGAGGTCGCGTGCGGAAAGTTCCTTCATCCCTTCGATCCCCGCGGCTGTTTCCAGAAGGTCCGGCCTGCCAAGATCCCCCACGAACACGAAGTCGCCGCTGAGGATACCGATCGGTTCGTCCGCCCCCCCACCAAGGTCGGTGATCAGGTAGCTCAGGTGTTCCGGGGTATGGCCTGGAGTGTGCAACGCGGTGAGTTTGATTCCACCAACATGAACCTCATCTCCGTGGTTCAGTTCCGTATGGGGAATTCCTTCGAGCCAGCGGGCGTTCCAATCTTCACCGCCTTCGCCCGAGACATAGACGTGGGCTGATTCAACTGACGCAAGCTGCCTCGCACCCGACAGAAAATCCGCGTGGATGTGGGTTTCGGCCACGGCGGTGATCTTCAACGAATGTGCGGCGGCTACGGATTGATAGACATCAACATCCCGTGCAGGGTCGATGATGATCGCGTCCCCTGTTTTCTGGCAGCCAATCAGCCAGGCGGCATGGGCCAGATCCTCGTCGTAGATTTGCCTCAGCAGCATGGGCACCTCCTGAACTGATTGTGGTCTCTTTTGTCGCGGCTGTCGAGAACGGGACTTGCGGCAAAGATCCGGATATCAGCAATCCTCATCGGTCGCTTCCATTATCTTGGAACCAATGACAGATCAGAACAAATCTCAATACGATTCCGAAGATCATGCGAGGCTTGTAGAGCAAGTGCTCGCCAAAAAGGTGAGCCCCTCTTATTTTCCAAGTGAATCTGCTCATTCCACCTACAAGACGATTCGTTTTCTCGAAGGGCCGGCGGACATTGGTTCTGAAGAAGCAATCCTCGCGTCGGTCGATCAAGAGCTCCGTCAGGCGTTCAGTGTCTTCGGAGAATTGGGACCGTGTGTCACATTCTTTGGCAGCGCGCGCACCAAGCCAACCGATCCTTATTACGACGTGTGCCGAAGGACCGCCAGCTTGGTGGCCAAGGAAGGCTTCACGATCATGACCGGAGGTGGCCCCGGAATGATGCAAGCTGCGAATCAGGGGGCTTCAGAGGCTGGGGGACGATCGATGGGCGCCACCATCGAACTGGAACACGAGGAATCAGCCAATCCATACGTCAACCGTGAAGTGCCCTTCAAGCATTTCTTCATTCGCAAGGTCGTCCTCGTCAAGTACTCCTACGGATTCGTGGTCATGCCTGGCGGAGTCGGCACGCTTGATGAGCTTTCGGAAATTCTCACCCTGATTCAGTGCAAGAAAATACGACAGTTTCCAGTGGTGCTCATGGGCGTTGACTTCTGGTCGGGTCTGGTTGACTTCATGTCTAAATCAATGCTTGAAAATGACATGATCTCCCCTGAGGACCTCAATCTCTTCCATATGACCGACGATCCGGAAGCAGCCTGTTCTTTCATCACTAAAATCGCTACCAAGCGCTTTGAACTTCATCAGGGCGCTCCCTCTGCTTGCATTCTTGATTGGAAGAAACGCCGTGGCGATGCATGAACCACAACTCCTCGTGTATCTCTCCGGAGAGGTGCACTCCGATTGGCGTGCTGAGATCGCTCACTGTGCCCAAGCGCATGCGCTGCCGGTCGACTTCGCAGCACCCGTGACAGAACATTCTGCAAGCGACGACTGTGGAGTCGCCACATTGGGTCCTGAAACCGAACGTTTCTGGCACGACCACAAGGGGGCCAAGCTCAACGCCGTTCGAAGCAGGGTCTTGCTCGCTCGGGCTGATGTCGTGGTGGTTCGATTTGGGGAACAGTACAAGCAATGGAATGCCGCCTTTGATGCCGGGTGGGCGGCAGCACACGGGACTCCGTTGATCACGATGCATCCCGAATCTCTGGACCATGCGCTCAAAGAGGTCGATGCCGCCGCTCTGGCGGTTGCGCGAACGGCTCAACAGGTGGGTGATGCGCTTCGATACGTGGTTTCGGGCTCTCTGCCCTCCCCGAAAGGAGCCTGAATCATGGGCACTGGATCAAAGAGAACCATTGCGCTTATCTCAGAGGTCTTCTGGGAAGAGGATGGGGCTGACAGGCTGGCTCAGCGACTTGAAGAAGCCCGCTCAATGGGCGCGCAACTTGCTGTCTTGCCTGAACTTCCGTTGAATCCGTGGTCTCCGGCGACGCGCTCCCCCCGGGCGGAGGATGCAGAGTCCATCGATGGACCTCGGACGCGCCTCCAGCAGGCGGCTGCGAAGGCTGCAGGCATTGGGCTGGTGGGTGGTTCCATTCTGGTCAATGCCAAGGGTGTACGCCACAATACGGCGCTGCTGATCGACGCAAATGGTTCTATTACAGGCACTTGGGAGAAAGCGCACATTCCTGATGAACCTGGATTCTGGGAAGCGGACCACTACGAACGCGGTGAGACCCCTTTGGCTGCTCTCGATGGACTGGGCTTTCCTTTGGGGCTGCAGATTTGCTCTGACATGAATCGCCCTCAGGGAAGCCATCTTCTGGCGGCCCTTGGTGCGGAGGTGATTCTGGCTCCCCGAGCAACTGAATCGGCAACCTGGAATCGTTGGAAGCCGGTCCTCATCTCAACCGCTCTGACGGGGTGTTGTTGGGTGGCGACCGTCAACCGTCCCCGCCCTGAAGAGGGCGTACTCATTGGCGGACCTTCCTTTGCGGTGGATCCCGACGGGCAGGTCTTGATTGAATCGACCGAACCCGTCACGGTGTTTTCCTACGATCCCTCGGCACTTCCCGCTCATGGCCGATCCTATCCCGGGTACCTGGATGTACGTTCCGATCTCTATGCGCCTGCCTGGCAACAAGTGCGGGACCAGCACCCCCCCCACTGATCCGGCGACACACCACCCAGACCTATACTGAGTTGAACGGCTTCGCTGCCGTTCCCTTGAGGCAGCGGCTCTGCCTCTTCGTTTTCTGGGAACCCACTCATGCTTTCACGTCGATTCTCTTTCGCTCCCTTTGTTCTCGCTCTGCTCCCCGCGGTGTCACCATGGATGCAGTCCAGCGCGTGCGCTGATTTCACCAGCAGTTGGAATCTGGATCATGACCGGATCTGGGTGGGGAGTTCGTACCACGCCAATCGATGGCAGGACTGGCGCGTGCACGATGGCCGGCTTGAATGCACCGAATCCGGGAAACGACTTCCGATGCGCACCGTTCAGGTGCTCACCAGTTCACTGGCCCCTCAGGACGGTCCGATTCGACTGAAGGTCGCGCTGGGAGAGATTGATCCAGCGTCATCATTTGCGGCGGACAGTCGCGGTGGTCTGATCATCGGATGCGGCGGACCAGACATCGATTACCGATTGACCGCGTTGGTACATCACCAACCCGCTCCCGACGGTGGTCTTTTGGTTCTGGTCGACGAACAGGGTTCGGTTTCAATCAGAAGCAACGAGCAACCGATCGAGTCTCGTTCGACCTGGTCGATCTCCGGTGACGTGACCGATGCGGAACTTCCACTGCTCAGCAAACAACCTTCGGTCCGCGTACCCGCTGATTCACCACTCCTGACCGTTGATGGAGCCGAGTTGCAGGTTGAGATCCTCCCTGATGGCGATCTGTATCAGGTTCAGGCACGGGTTCTTGATTCGGAAGGGTCGAAGTTGTTTTCAGAGGCAGTCGCGTCCGGACTTCCACGTTCACTTGTCGAGGGTGGTTTCGGACTGGTCTCCAACCATGGTCCCGTCAGTTCCCGGGACGGGTGGTGGTTTCGCGGACTCTCTGCAACCGGTGCCGGAGTGCTTGATCACGCTCGTCGCGAGTTCGGACCAATCCTCGGCGCCCTCTACACCCTGGATGGTTCGGTGGTGAAGATGACAGCTCAGTTTCCTCCGCTCGGTGCGGAGGACAACTGGAGTGCTTCGCTTCAGATTCAACCCGAACCGCGTGCGACCTGGAAAACGATCGCACGTTCGGACATCGATCAAGACAGCCGCACCGCTTTGTTTCGAGTCGCGAACTGGACCTCCGATCGGCCGATCCCCTATCGCGTTGTCTATTCACTTCCGCGCCGTGATGGGAGTGTGCTTGCCGACGATTTTCAAGGTGTTATCCGGCCGCAGCCGCTCCCGGTCGATCCATTGCTGATCGCATCACTGTCGTGCCACAAGACCTTTACCGGAGGGCTTGCCTGGAATCCGACTGGACTCTGGTTCCCCCACCAGGACATGGTTCAGGCATTGGTCGATCGTGATCCGGATCTCGTCTTCTTCGCCGGTGATCAGATCTATGAAGGGGATCTCACTCCAGCGGCCCAACGAAACGAGGATGCCTTCATCCTCGACTACCTCTGGAAGTACACCCATTGGTACTGGGCCTTCAATGAACTCATGCGTGATCGACCTGCGGTGGTGATCCCCGACGATCATGATGTCTACCACGGGAACATCTGGGGTGCAGGGGGTCGACGCGCCCGTCGTATCGACGATCGCTCGGCACAGGATTCAGGTGGTTACAAGCGACCGCCTCGATTTGTGAATGCCGTGCACCGAACCCAGGTTGCACACCTTCCTGATCCTCAAGGTACGAGTCCGATCGGTGCGGGTTATTCGGTGTATTTCACGCAGTTCAAGCTTGGCGGTGTTTCATTCGCGATACTTGCCGACCGTCAGTTCAAGGAGTCACCCTCGGTTGCGGTCGGAGATGGTGCAGTTCGCAACGGATGGTTCACGGCAGATGGATTTGATGTGGTGAACGATGGTGATGCGCCTGATGCACCTCTGCTCGGTGAAGAACAAGAAGTGTTTCTCAGCAATTGGGTTTCGAACTGGACACCAACCACCTGGATGAAGGTAGTTCTGTCTCAGACTCCGTTTGCGTGTGTTCAGACACTTCCCGCCGGAGCTAAGGGTGGTGTCCAGCCCGGACTCACGGTGTTCCCTGTCGACGGATACGCCGAGTCCGATGTTCCATGTGCAGATGCCGACAGCAATGGTTGGCCGATGTCCGGTCGCAATCGAGCGCTCGAGATCATGCAACCCGTGCAACCTCTGCACTTGTGTGGTGATCAACACCTCGCCTTCGTCGCGCACTACGGTCTTGAACAACAACGTGATGCTGGCGTTGTGTTCTGCAGTCCTGCGATTGCAAACACCTGGCCGAGACGTTGGATGCCACGAGATGAATCTGGTTCACCCCAGGCATTGGGTGAACACCGTGATGGGTTTGGAAACAGAGTGGCCGTGGATGCGGTTGCGAATCCCTACAAGACGGAGATCCCCCCCACTGCGCTCAACGATCGGTGTCCGGGATACGGCCTGGTTCTCTTGGATCCGACTGCCGGAACAATGACCCTCGAGGCGTGGCCGCGTGCGTCGGCCGCGAACCCGCAACGGGGTCAGTTTGCCGGATGGCCGCGAACCTACGCCACGAACTCGATGCTCGACTCCGCCTGGCCGTGGCAGCTTCCAGAGGATGATGCTCGTCTGAATGGCTTGCAGGACGGTGTCCTGGTGGAAATTGTGCGTGCTGAGGATGCAAGTCTGGTCCGTCTGATGCGGTTGGGTGCTCGAACTGTCGGATCGCCCTGGCGGGTCCCAGGTGCTGGCACCTACCGTATTCGGGTCCAAACCGGCGCTGAAGACTGGGCCCCCGGTTTTGAGCTGGTCGCCATCCCGGTGTCGGACAACTAAGCCCCCCCCTATCCACTGGCCTTTGACTGAAACGACCTGCCGAGCTGTTCCTGGTGGAATGTTGTTGGGTGGGCCACGCCGGGGGTATCTACGTCCGATAATTATTTCAGCACGCCCGGGTGCTCAGGCGACCCCGCTTGACGCTGGGTGCTCGTTTGGGATGGAGCAAAATCAAATGCGCCGCATGGTCGGTTCGAATTGACGTTCCACGGGGAACATGAGATAACAGGGGACACCCCCGGCGCCTTCACGGGCGGGATGCCACGAAAGGAATCGATATGGCTGATGATGTCGCACGGAAATCCGCTTCAAAAACGTCTGGTCCATCGCAGGACTCCTCTGGGACCAGCGCCCCGGGGGAAAAGAAAAAACGTCGCTTAGGCCGTGGGCTCGGGAGCCTTATTCCTGTGCCGGTTGATTCTGGCCGATCGCCTCAGCCCAAAGAGGTGCCTCCCCCAGCCTTGGCCAGCCCAGGTCTGGAGGTGCCTCATTCGAGGGAGCCTCGGGTTGAAGGCAGTGCTTCTGTCCCGTCGGTCCCGTTGGAGGGTGGTGTTCAGCGGTTGAATGCGGCATCGATTGTTGCGAACACCTACCAGCCTCGGCAGGAGTTTGAATCCCGAGCGCTTGATGATTTGGCCGCCTCTATTGAGCGATCTGGATTGGTGCAGCCGATTGTCGTTCGTTCCACGGGGAACACCGGATCCTGGGAGTTGGTCGCAGGTGAGCGTCGACTCCGGGCGATGAAGCAACTTGGCTGGAGTGATGTTCCTGCACTGGTCATGGAGGTTGACGATCAAGAGGCCGCCGAGCTCGCGCTCATTGAAAACGTCCATCGTGAAGACTTGAATCCCGTTGAGCGAGCGCATGGGTTGGCTCGGCTTCGTGACGGGTTCACTCTGACTCAGAAAGACCTGGCCGAGCGTGTCGGGCTGGATCGTTCTACTGTTGCCAACTTGCTCCGCATTCTTGACCTGGACGACTTCTCGTTGGCAGCAGTCAGACGGGGCAGCTTGAGTCTGGGACACGCGAAGGCACTCTTGAGTATTGAGGAGCCGGCTGTTCGCCGGGCGACAGCAGCGGCTGCCATCAACGGTGCGTGGTCTGTGCGAGAGCTGGAGCGGCGAGTCCGTGCTTTGCTTCAGGCAAGTTCGACTGAACCCGGAGCGGAACAGAGTCCGATAACTACACGTCAGGCCAACGTGGTTGACTTGGAGCGGCGGCTGAGTGAATCGCTCGGCTTGCGAGTTCAGATTGCCTTGGGCCGGAAGAAGGGGACAGGTAAAATCCAAATTGGCTTTGAGACTCTTGAAGAGTTCGACCATCTGACCGATCGGCTCGGTCTCCAAGAAAAGTAAGTTTCACTCTGCGGCGTTTTCAGGACGCCTGGGCCCTACCCAACGAACTGCACGTGGAGCCGCGTATTGCGGCGTTCGGCTTCGTTCTGTGGCTAAAAGTCGCTAAATATCGACAAATCAGCGGATGTCCAATCCACTTTCTTCTGCGAGTACCCCCTCTGGTGCGTCCAGATCGCCTGCGTACAAGAACCGTTGAGAAAACTGGTCTAAATGTTTCGAAATGAAGCTAAAAGACGCCTTTGTACGTGAAGTACAGTTGTTTTCTCGGTAGGCGTCTTCCAACATTGAGTTTTTCACTTCTTCCGTGGAGCACGACTTGAGTCGCTTCCATGGCCAGCCGATGTCTCGGTCACCAGGAAGCCATGACCTGGTGCACGTGGTGGAGGTGGCCGTGTTGGTCACTGCACAACGTCCTTTCCATGGCGCACGAGTGGTGAACCGATGACCGTTCCAACCCAGTTTGAAGCAGCCCAGCGAGTTGATGAGGTACGTCGGATGTACCAGCGTTCCCTCGGTGTTTGGGCATCCCAGTTGCTTGAGTTGAATCGAATCGGTTCATGTTCCCCTTCCTTTGGTTCGTTCGAAGCCCCCAACGAGGCTGATGACTGGTCGGCAGCGGCCTGATCCTCGGAGCGAATCTGGATGGTGTCGGGGGACGTCAACGTGGGTTTTTCACGTGACGGGAGTCACTCATGGGTGGAATTTCAGCAGGCGTCGGATTGATCAGTGGGATTGATTCAGTCAGTCTCATCGAGCAGCTGCTTGCAGTTGAATCACGAGTCAAGATCCCCATTCAGGCAAGGATTGCGCGTCTTGCCACGGCGAAATCTGCGCTTCTCGATATCAATTCCAGCCTCCTCGGACTCCAATCTGCCGCAAGTGCGTTTCGCACGAATTCGATCTTCGAATCAGTCAATGCCCTGTCTTCCAATTCAGAAGTACTTGGGGTGACTGCATCCGGTCGACCGCAGCCGGGCTCGTATTCATTTCTCGTGAAGCAGCTGGCCAAGAGTTCCCAGTACCTCACGCATGGATTTGCCAGCCGCGACAGCACTCCGCTCGGCCTGGACACCTTCAGCATGGAGTTGGGTAACGGGCGCCTCAATACCGATGTGCCTCTTTCAAATCTGAATGGTGGCGATGGTGTCCAGCGTGGACTCATCTCGATCACCGATCGTTCGGGGGCGTCTGCGCAAATCGACCTCACTCAGACCACGAGTGTGAATGAGGTGCTCTCAGCCATCAATTCAACGACCGAAATCGGTATCAAGGCTTCCATCCAGGGAGACCACCTGCTTCTGAGCGATGTGTCCGGAGGCGGGGGCAGCATCACCGTTGCAGATGGAATTGGAAACTCCACTGCGTCGGACCTGGGAATTGCCGGGACCTCCGCAGGGATTTCGTTGGTCGGTACCGACATCAATCAACTGGGGATGAACACGTCGCTTTCCACCCTCAATGGTGGACTTGGAGTCTTCATTCGTGACGGAGTGACCGACTTCGTCCTGTCTTACGGGGGCACCGATTACGACATTGATCTGGGGCAGGTCAACGCTCCGATCACCGGCGAGAGTCTCCTGGAGAAACTCAACGACGGTGATGGAATCGCGATCAACGACGACCCCGAGCAATCGGACTTCACCATCACGTCCTCGACGGGCATTTCCGTAGAAATTGATCTTGGTCGAATCCTTGATGAAGACGGATTGACCCAGCAGGATGAAGTTGAAACGGTTCAGGAATTGATCGATCGTGTGAACGGTGCACTCTCGGAAGAGTTTGGTGCGGGCCAGGTCACCCTGACCATCAATGCAGACAATGATGGATTCGTTGTCACCGACAATCTTGGTGGTTCATCAGAACTGCAGGTCAGTGGAACCGGGCCCGGCGGTTCTGCAACCGCGACCGACCTGGGAATTCTTGGTTCGTCGAGCGGGGGGGTCCTCACCGGTACCACGCTACTCAACGAAGTGCAGACGGCTCGCGCCGAAACGATTCAAGATGTTGCCGATCGCATAAACACCGTATCGGGTGGTCGGATCGCTTTGGAGCTTGCTGGTGATGGGAAGTCCTTGGTCCTGGACGCCAGCGGAGTTCCGATCGAGATCAAGTCGGGATCACCCGGATTCACCGGCGATCCCTCGGACATTCCCGATCGGACCTTCTCGAATCTCGGATTCAGCTCTGGCCTTGTTGACACCACTCTGGAAGGAACCCGCATTCTCTCCGGATTCGGCACTGCTCTGCTTTCCGGTATCAACGGTGGAGCTGGAATCGGTGCGGGTGATTCACTCATCATCACCGATACCAACGATAACTCGACCACCATCACCGGACTTGGATCAGTCGAGACCATGGCGGATCTGATCGCGACGGTCAATGCACAACTTGAATCCGACGGAATCGGAGTCGTGATGTCGCTGGATTCCGCACGGTCCGGAGTGCTCTTCACGGACTCTGCGAACGGTGGCTCGGAACTCGGTATCACGGGATCTCTTTCGGGTGTGCTGGGAGTCGATGCGATTTCCTCTACCGGTACCATCGCGAGTGGCAACCTCGAACTTCAGTACATCAGTCAGTCCTCGAAACTCGATGATCTGAATTTCGGCAGGGGCATCGGAACCGGAACCTTCCGGCTGACGGACTCGACCGGCGCGACGGCCACCGTCAAGATAGATGCTGGTGATGATTCACTCTACGAAGTGATGAAACTGATCAATACTCGTGGACTCGAGATTCGCGCCGAGATCAATGCCAACGGCGATGGAATCAATCTCATCGACACCACGTCGGAGACGGGAACCATCGCCGCTTCCCGAATGAAAGTAGAGGATCTCTCTGGCAGTGTGGCCAGTGCACTGCGGCTCAACAGCGAGTCTTCAGCCATCGGTGGCGACATTTCAGGCTCCTATGCAATCGAGATCGATCTGGACGTCTCAGACACGATCGATGACCTGATTGCCAAACTTGATGCTACAGACGCACCGATCACCGCTACGGTCCTCAATACCGGTGCTGGCAATAAGCCCTGGTATCTCAGTTTCACTTCCGCAATCAGTGGAACCGACGGTGATCTGGTGATCGATACTGGTGGCGTTGATCTGGGTCTTGACGAGCTTGTGGAAGCTCAGGACGCTCAGGCCTTCATCGGTTCCACCAATCCTGCCGATGCATTGTTGGTCAGCTCATCCGACAACCAGCTCGACTACGTAATCGAGGGCCTCTCGATCGATTTGCTCAAGGCGGATGACAACCCGGTGACCGTCACGGTCGATCGGGATGAAGAGTCAATCGTCGGAGCGGTGACCTCCTTCACCGACTATTTCAACGAGATCATGTCGAAGATCAACGGCTACGACAGTTACGACGCTGAAACAGAAGTCCGAGGGCCCTTGCTCGGAGACTCGACGGTTTCACTGGTCCGCTCTCGTTTGTACGCGACGCTTCAGAGACGGGTCCAGAACGTCGACGGGCCATATCAGTACCTCTCTCAGGTCGGTATCCGACTCGGTTCGAATGGTGCGATCGAATTCGATGAAGACAAGTTCAATCAGGCGTACGCCAGTGATCCAGCCGGGGTGGAAGCACTGTTTACCGCGTATGACGCCCAGACCACCTCTTCCGAGGTCCTTGATGACATCGATCCCGGTATCAGCATCGAACAGAGCAACACTTTCTACTCATCGCTGGGATTCGGGGACCTCTTCGACCAGTTGCTTGAGGATCTCACCGACAGTTCCATCGGCACGGTGACTCTTGCGGACGAGCGATTTCAGACTCAGATCGACTCACAGAACGATCGGATCGAACAGATCGATCAGCGGATCGCGGCCAAGCGTGAGCGATTGCAGAGAGAGTTCCTCGCAATGGAAACCGCCTTGGCTCAGTTGCAAGGTCAACAGGGCGCACTTCTTTCTCTGAGTTCTAATCTCAACCTCGGATAGTGACGACTTGCAGGATCAGGGCTTCACCAATGTTTCTAGAAGGCAACGGGCAATCAGGATGAACAACCAACCAAACAATGCGATCTACGGACCCAAGTCGGGGCAGAAGCCTCCGGGCACTGGAGCACCGAAGAACTCCACGACGGTCAATCAACCGGTCGCCTCCACACCGAATGCCTATCTGAAGACACGGGTGATGGCCGCTTCTCCTGCAGAGCTCAGGCTCATGCTGATCGAGGGTGCGATCCGATTCACCGAACTCGCTCGATCTGGAATCACCGAGGCTCATCCTGAAAACATGTTCAACGGCTTCTCGAAGGCCCGTGCCATCATCACCGAGTTGATCTCGGGGCTGAATCCTGAAGCAGCCCCTGATCTCTGTGAGCGCCTGACCAGTCTGTATACCTTCGTCTTCACCCGTCTGGTCGATGCCTCCAGTGAACGTTCCGTCGAGATCTGCGACGAGGTTCTGCAGCTGCTCCGTTACGAACAGGAGACCTGGACACTGTTGGTGGCGTCTCTGGTGAGTGAAAACGAATCAGCTTCTACCCTGGATGCGATGCCTCCGCTTTCGGCGAACACATCCTCTACCGAGACCACGGGTTCATCACTTCCGACCGCTGGTCGGATTTCAGCGACCGGCTGACCTTCGTCGAAGCGATTGCAGTCTCTGGTACATCTGTCGCAGTATCGTCATGATCTCACGGCAACGGTCCGCATCGATGATGCGCATGATCACGATGTAGGCCAGAAGGCCGCCGATCAACATCAGTGGGCACCAGACCAGTAATGAAAGCCAGTCGGCATCCAGGAAACCTGTTCCGATTGCAACCAGAATGAACGGGAGTGAAGCGAACAGGGGAATGCCGTTGATCCTCACGACTTCGATCAGAGAACTGTGCCCTCGCGCACAGATCCAGAGGGTGGCGAGCGGGAAGATCGTGAACATCACGAACATTCCCCAAGCAAGTCCAATTCCCCCAGCCAGCCAACTACCAATGAATGCAGTTGCGATAAATGCGATCGTACGCACTGCCTGCAGCCACAACCATGTTCGGTAGCGTCCGGTTCCCTTCAGCAGCGAGACACACAACGAGTTCGTGGAGGCGAAGGACTGGGCCATCAGCAGGATGGCAGCGATTGAAACCGCCGGAATCCACTTCTCTCCGAAGATGACTGGTATCAGAACGGGAGTGATCGCCGTGGCACCCGCAAACAGCGGCAGGGTCACCCCGCTCATTCCTCGTGCAGCCTGGAGAAATCCCGATATCAGGCGATCCGGTTGCTTCTGCAGATTGCTGAAGATCGGCACCATCGCGATCTTTATGTTGTCCGTGAGAAGTGCGTTCACCTGAACTGAAATCAACGCGGCCCAGTTGTACAGTCCGGTCTCTCCATCGGTCACGAAGAATGCCAGGATCAGAGGCGGAAGGTTCCGACTCATTCCAATCGACCACTGACTCAACCAGACTCGCACGGCATCCTTCAGCATCGGCAGCATGGGTTCACGTTGGTCCTTGGGAACCTTGGGCAGCGGCCACGACATCCGCATCGAGTTTGCCAGCACCACCAGTGGCAGAAAGATGATGGGCATGATCAAAGCGATCGGGCCTCCACCCATGAACAGGACCAGTATCGCCATCGAGTAGCCGAGGATGTCTCCCAGCATGAAGCCGATCGCAAGTTGCTCGAATCGAAGGCTGAGTCGAGCTGCCGCCGTGAATGGAGCTCGCAGAACCTGGATCAAGGGTCTGGTCGCCAGCAGGATCAGCAACAGCATCAGGGTGTTCGAGCGGTAGGGAATCCCAAGCACTTCAAGCACATTGCCCGCAACCGAATCGTTGGTTTCAATCCTGACTTGGGCGCCGTCGAGTTCTCGGAACTCCACGCGACCCGAGGCTTGATCAAGCTTGACCTGAATTTGATCGGTCCCAATCGCGGTGGTCACGGTCTTTTGAAGCAGGCTGACATACTCACCAAGAGTGGTCTGGGGACCAATCACCTTTGGAAGGGTGAAGCTCCCAGTTCCTCCAGTCCAGAGAATCTCGATCTCACCTCGGGTTTCTTCCACCAGCTGCCCCAAGGGTGGGTCGCTGCGAATCGTCCCCAGCAAGGTGGCGCTGGAAATCACCTCATCCCCGACCACGTTGATTCGATCTCCGGCTCGGGTCGATGCCAGCTGGGTTGATAAGAGGATGGCTGCTGAAGTCAGGCACCCAGCGATGATCATCAGCCGCCAGGCACTGGGAAGCACGTTGGCCAGTCGTTTCCCTCTCTGAACCAGAACATCTTCCAGGGCCAGTGGACTGGCAATCGTCAGCAGGGACATCGTTCCGATGGCGATCGCCGCCAGGCCGAAGTCACTTGGCATCAGCATTCTGGCGAAGAGGACCTGGCAGGCGAGGGAAATCACTCGACTGACCCCAGTCTGGGCCAGGCTGACTGTAGAGCCACGAATCGCCTTGTTCTTGAAGCTCAAGGCCGGACCGGATTCGCCACTTCCACCGGATTTCGTCTCGGATCCGGTGGGGGGTTGGTCTTCGTGGCTGTCTGGAGCGCTCATTGCTCCATCCTACATCGGCCATCTCTGGTGCCATGTCCCAATTGTGGGTTGATGTTCAGACAATCATATCGAGAATAGTCCTCCGAGCCGATAGATCACATTGCACCAGGGAATCTATCCTAGGTACGGGTTCACAGATGACCATCTTCGGTTTGCTCTTCATTGCGGCGGTCGGTTTCGCCTTTGCCATGGCTCTGGTCCGGCCATGGTTCTGTTTCGTGCTCGTGTGCTGTTTTCCGATCATCGAAGGCGTCATCCAGTCATACATTCCCTTCTTCGCCAGCGAAGGCAATCGACCTCTCATCAACTACATGGTCGCACTGCTTGCGGGTACCACGGTGGTGGTCCGATTCTTTCGTGAACCGGGTTCCTTCCGCAACGCGGTGAATCCGATACTCATTCTGGTGATTCTGCTTCAACTGCTGAGCTACCTGGCGTTGAGCTGGACGTCCGATCTTACCAATGGACTCTCACTCACCTGGTCGAAGGCGCCCTATTCACTGTTGTACATCCTGGTCGCTCCGCTGCTGATCTCCACCCTGCCCGAGCTGGGAAAGACCAGGGTTCCGTTCATCTTCATTGCCACCTCCGCGCTGATCATGTTGATGTTGAGCCCGAATGTCCGCTTCGAGGGTGAACGCCTGGTCAATGCAATCTCTTCCAGCGAATCGACCGGCACCCTGATCAACGGTGAGCTCGGGGTCATGGTGATCATTTTCGTTGCCCTCACGACGTATGCAGGAACCAAAAAACTGGTCTTTCCCTTGGCCGCCCTTGCGGGCTTCATCGGACTCGGGATGGGACTCTACACCGGTGCCCGGGGCCAGGTGCTTGCCGGCATTCTGGTGATCTTCATTCTCTTTCCCGTGGCACGCCGCATACAGAGTTTCGGCAACTTCATGGCGACCGGGGTGGGCCTGTTCATCTTTCTCGTGATTATCGTGTTTGCCATTCAGTTCTTCGTCACCGGTGACAATGCCGATCGATGGAGTTACGAAAGTCTGTCGACTGCAGGTGGCCGAGGGGAGATCGTTGTTCAATCGATTTCCAGCTGGATGTCGCGCCCATCCGCCTGGTTGCTGGGATCCGGTACCGGAAGTTTCATGACCCTTGATACCGAGCACATCTATCCACACAATCACGTCGTCGAGCTTCTGATCGAAGTCGGCATCGTGGGGCTGGGTCTTTACCTGACAATGCTCTACCTGCTCGCCCGCTACTCGCTCCTGCTCTACCGGACGTATCGTGATGATGACTTCCTCAGGCCCATCGTGGCATTGCTTCTGGGAATCTGCCTTTTCGTGTTCATCCTCTCGCTCAAGCAGGGTTCAGTCCATGCACCCGGTCGACCCTTTCTCTGGTTTCTCCTCCTTGGTCGACTTGGCGCTCGTGAGGTGCAGGATGCCCTATCCGCCTCCGCAGAGGTAGATGACATCGATGAAGAGGACTCCGATCTAGAATCTGACGAAGAGCTCCAGCATGCCTGAATATCCTCTTGTCTTCAAAGTAAAGAGACCATGACTTCCGTAGGCATCGTTCAAACAATCATCCCTCACTACCGCCAGCCGGTCTTTGCGGATCTTGCCGCTCGGGATGGCATCGATCTCACCCTGTACGCCCAGCTTGGTACCAACCAGGGTTCGCTCAAGGGAATGGGAAAGGTCGAGGAGTATGCGACGGTTGATGTCACCGAGCGTGCTCTTGGACCGTTCATCTGGGATCCAGGGAATCTCAAGGCAGCCCGAGCTCGCCACGATGTCCTGATCTTCTCCTGGAAGACGCGTTCTCTCCTGTTGCCCAGGGCAATCCGGATTGCCCGCAGGTCGGGATCCGCGGTGGTGGTCTGGGGACACGGGTTCAGCAAGACCGATTCACCAATGCGGCGCCGAATGAGGTTGAAGCCTGCGCTCATGGCTGATGCCTGTCTCTTCTATGACCACACGAACGCTGGCAAGTCGGCTGAAGACGGCATCGAGCCGGGTCGGGTCTTCGCTGCGCCCAATGCGGTCGATCAGCGCGGTATCGAATCAGCCAAGGCTGAGTGGTTGGATGAACCCGGGCGGCTCGAGGCATTTCAGAAACGCGAAGGCATCGATCCTTCGAAGACCTTCATCTTCATTTCACGTCTCGAACCCGACAAGCGTCTCGACGTACTCCTCCGGGCGATGAAGCTCATGCTTGCGAAGGATCCGGCCCTGACCTTGATCGTGGTCGGTGATGGGGCGGAGCGCGACTCGATTGAATCGCTCGCTCGTACATTGGGAGTACAGGATTCCGTTCGCTTTCTTGGTGCCATCTACGACGAAGCAGAGCTGGCGGGTTGGTGCCTTTCCGCTCTGTGCATGGCGTATCCCGGCGCAGTCGGGTTGACGGCCATGCATGCATTTGGTTACGGCCTGCCCATGGTGACCACCGACCTCATCACCTGCCACGGTCCTGAAATCAATGCGATTCGAGACGGGGAAAATGGAATGTTGTACCGGGACGGCGACTTCGGGGATCTGGCTGAAAAGCTACTGGAATTCTCGTGCAACCCTGATCTCCGTGCACGCATGTCGGCGGCTGCGGCGGACTCCGTACGGGGTGAGACGGGGTGGACCATACCCAACATGGTCAATGGCTTCGTCAAGTGCATCGAAGCCGTTCAGACCATGAAGAAAGCACGCTGATCTGCAGTCAGCCTTCCTCTCAGTTTATTGATCGTGTCGATTGAGCGATGAAACGTCGTGTCCGGCATCGACCAGAGTCCGTTCCTGCTTCGCAAGCTCCAGGTCGTGTTCTGCCATCATGACCGCAAGCTGCTCGACGGTGGTGGTCGGTTCCCAGCCCAGTTTCTGCTTGGCCAGTGTCGGGTCACCAAGCAATTCATCGACTTCGGTGGGTCGGAAATATCGAGGATCAATCTCGATGTACTGCTCGGGGTCCAGTCCGTGAAATTCGAAGACCAGCTCGCAGAACCGACGAACTGGAATCATCTTTCCGGTGGCAACCACATAGTTGTCCGGTTCATCCTGCTGGAGCATTCTCCACATCGCATCCACGTAATCACCAGCAAACCCCCAGTCACGTTGTGCATCAAGGTTGCCCAGATACAACTTCTCCTGGAGTCCCAGCTTGATCCTGCCGGCGGCGCGAGTGATCTTGCGGGTGACGAAGGTCTCGCCTCGCCGAGGACTTTCGTGGTTGAAGAGGATTCCACAACACGCAAACATGTCGTAGCTCTCCCGGTAGTTGATGGTGAGCCAGTGTCCAAAGACCTTGGCACATCCGTAGGGTGATCGAGGGTAGAAGGGCGTTCGTTCCGTCTGTGGGACTTCCTGGACCTTGCCGAACATCTCCGAGGAGCAGGCCTGGTAGTAGCGAATCTGCTTCCCAGCGGACTGTTGTCCATCCCGAACCGCCTCCAGAAGGTTGGATGTGCCCAGTGCGACGATGTTCGCGGTATCGATCGGCTGGTCGAAACTGACTCGTACGTGGCTTTGTGCGCCGAGGTTGTAGACCTCATCAGGCTGAATGGACCGGATCAATCCTGCCAGACGAGAACCATCAGTCAGATCACCGTAGTGAAGCTTCAGAGGGGGGTTGGGCTGATGCGGGTCCTGATACAGGTGTTCCAGGCGGTCGGTATTGAACGTGGAGGCACGTCGTACGACTCCATGGACCTCGTATCCCTTTGCCAGAAGCTGCTCGGTGAGGTAGGAGCCGTCCTGTCCAGTAATGCCGGTGATGAATGCCGTCTTCATGAGTAATCAACCTCTGATTCGATCGAAGCGGGGATCTGGGGGTGCGACACCAAGCCAGTTCCGGGATTGGTGTTTCCGTATGGAATCAACCGATGGTACGGTTCCGGAGAACCTTCATCGGAGTGCTTGGCGTGGATCTTTCAAATAAGCGTATTT
>NHEC01000002.1 GCA_002171655.1 Planctomycetes bacterium TMED75 | reverse complement strand
GCCGTCGGCATGGCAGGGGCGGAAGTGTGTGTGGTGCAATAAGCCTCTCGTTGCGATCGGCCGCCGCAGGAAGAATGGAAAACAAACTCACGATGACTGGCTCAAGCGCCCCTTTCACAAGCAGTGCTACAAGGTCAAAATGGAGCAAGATCTGATTTAAGCGGGCTCCACTGATAACTCCTGCCCCGTCCTACACTTACCTTAGCTTTGGCGCAGCGACAGTCCGTCTGTTGTGTGTTCTGCCATTTGACATAAGAGGTGTTGTGTCATGTGTAGAGTAAGTAAGACCAGAAAATTGACGCACACTCATGTCCGACAACTTCGACGCACTCTTCGACCTCGCGGCTTCCGGCGCTCCGGCTGTCACGCACGGCCCTCCAAACGGCACCACCTCGACGCACGCGCCGCCAGCGAGTGCCAACCTGCCACCGCTCTCGTCCTTTGGGCGCGGCATTGTCAAGGAGCTGCGACCGAGCGGCAACACCGAGCACGAGTTTGTTGCGTTCGACACGCATGTCTCCAAGGACTCGGCCACCATCACAGCGGTCATGATCAGTGCTCCATCTACGTGCGGGGACACGCGTTTGCAGGCCGGTTTTGCAGTGTTCCAGGCGACGGCTCCCGAGTTCATTCCAGCCAAAGACGGCACGGCGTATGAGACTGGCCGTGACAAGCACATCCGTTCCGACGGCGGCGCGCGCACTGTCAACACGATGGTGCTGCCAAAGGACAAGGTTGAGGCCGCACTGCTCAAAGACCAGACGCCCGCTGCGTTCAAGACGGCTTTCCTCAACGCCAACTACGCGCCACAGGGCAAGGCTGACGACCTCACCGTCCAGTACGGCGCCCCCATTGTAAAGCTTCACCTCAACCCTGGCAAGAAGACCGTTCCCAAGCGCGGTGACACGTTCAAGATCTCCAACTTTGTCATCCCTGTCGCTGTCCCGGGCAAGGAGGACGGCGACGGCTACCATGCTGGCGGTGCGCTCGGCGTCTTGCCATACCACACCATCTCGGCTGACGACCTGGTGATTGGTGCTGCGATGCCACCTTCCGACCTCAAGGTGCTCGTCGAACAGCAGCTGACCCGTGCCAGCCTCGCGGTTGTCGGCTTCTCGCCGTCGATGGCTTTGCTTGTGGACCCATCCACCAAGACTCCGTTCGAGACCGCGATCGCGTCGGCCACGGGGCACGACATCAAGTTGCTGGCCGAGTGTGTGAAGCCGACACTGTGCGAGCCTGCCACCATCGGCAACCTGGAGCAGCGAGCCGTGTGGGTAGACGCAGAGCTGCTGCCGGACTGGGCACGCCACATGGCAACTGCGGCCATTGAGCCCGGCTCGTGCAACCTCGGCCGCGTGAACAACATGCTCTGCCTCACGTCGAGCCCGGTGCTGACCACCATCAGCAATACCAGCCACGTCTTCCCAGACGTCATGGTCGCAGCTGTCCAGATCATGAAGGGCGAGTTTGAGGGCAACATCAACTCGGAGCTCATTCTCAGCACCACGATCGCTCAGTACGCCGAGCGCACCTTTGCCGACGCCAAGCTCGCCAAGGCGGGAGCGCGCGACGCACCCAAGATCATGGAGGTCAAGTTGGACACTTCGATTGCCACAACCGAGCTGCTCAAGAAGTCGATCGATGCCGGTAAGCCCGCGGCCGGCATTGCCAAGCTGCCGGTCTATGCCTCGTTCATGACGCACCACGTGACCGCTCCGTTTGGCGTGGACGAGCCGCAGCTGTCGACGGCGCTGTTCTGCATTTTCAAGCCGGTGCTGAGCGTCTCGTTCGTTGGCAAGCTCGCAAAGAACACGAGCGGCGCCAACCTCGCCGACAAGGCCAAGGAGACCATCAAGAATCAGCGCGCGCTCCTCAAGCAGCTGGACGTGGTGGAGCTGGACCTGATTTCGTCGCCAGAGGGGATCGTGGTGAACACGGATGCCACCTTTGAGCTGGCTTTCAAGCTGTCTCCAGAGTACGTGAAGAAGGGCCTCGGCATGGCAGGTGGTGGCAGCATCTTTGTGTCCGAGACAAAGGGCAACCTCACAGACGCGATTGAGATCTCGTGCGCGGCTGCCAAGGCGGCGGACGAGGATGTGGCGAAGCAGTACAAGCGTGCGTCGTCCTACTCGAAGCCCAAGTGCTTTGCTGCCACCAACCTGAAGCTCGCCAAGAATGCTGCGTTCAGCTGCATCAACCAGGACGGCGCGACCGATGTGCGCGGCGACGTGTTTGCCCTTGTGGGCGGACACGAGTCGGCGCTCAAAACCGCCAACGCAACCATGGAGTCGCTCAAGGACGTCGGCTTTGGCGAGACGGCGCTCGCCACCGCGCTCGACCTCGACGGCACGCCCGGCGAGCTCGTGGCCAAGGTGAACCACAACGCCGTGTTCCTCTTTCAGAAGCGCTTTGCGTCGACCGCAAATGGTGCCGGTCCCTCGATTGCCGTAAAGCTCGACAACGAGCTGGACCTCTCTTACATGATGGACGACGCCGATCCACCCGCCAAGAAGAGCAAGACCAAGTAACGCGCTGAACTGTGCGAAGCTGCGATGAAAGCCCGAGCAGATGGACGAGCGTTTAGAGTGGCCGAAAGCCACTCTTGGGTGAACAGAAGTGTGGACACAGAGTGCAAAATAGCAGTAAGAGTGTGCGATAAGACAAGAGTCCGCGCAAGTCATCAGGGTCAAAAAGGTTGATTGGCAGAACACAGCAGATGGACACGGTGGAGGCCGTGTGCAAGCATTGTGCGCTCTGCGGAGATCCTGTTGTTGACAGCCTGATCGCCGAGCCTGCCCAGCCGCTCTGTGCCAATGGAGTCGCGTGCGAGACGTGCTCGCCCCACGTGCGCCGCTACCGCCTCCGTGTTGCTGCCTGGGCAAAACATGGGATGACACCGCCTGCGCTGACGTGGTGCTCGGAGCCGCGGCGCGATGTCTACGGCAATAGGTTCTGAACTGTAGTGTCTGAGCATATGCACCTTCTTGGGGCAAAACCACAGCGTGCGAATCGCACTCTCAAGAGTATTACAGTAGTTCTCACAAAAGTGTCGACACTCTTGTGTACCGACAATAAGGCAGTCCTTGCGAACCATAAGTCAGAGAAGCTGGCTTGCCACATGTCGCGGGACCTCGCGCCGCGCAGCCTAGGCGCAGCCGCGCCCGAGCCAGAGGCAGTGACGTTTGAGCACGACCGCGCAGAGGTGCCGCCTTTTGGACAGGCCGTAACGATGAAAGTTGAGCACGATGGCAGTCTAATTCAGCGTCCTATCATTCCCGTCTTTGACGAGCGCCTTGCCAACCAGCCGATCGAGCACCCAGTTCTGACAGGTACGATGGGATCTGGAAAGACGCGCGAAACCACTGCGCACGTATCGGACACAGCAAAAATGGGTGTCAACGTGGTGCTGGTCCCCAGGCGGAAGCTGGCAGTCAACCAGCAGCGCTCGTACTCGGCCATCTACGGCCGACTCGTCTGCAACAAGACTCTGCCATCGCTGCTCGACGACGGCGTCACGTGCGATCTGCGAGCTCAGATCGTGTCGCTTGATGCTGCATTGGCAGGGCAGGCGCGTGCTGGGAACATGGACGTCGCCCGCCGCGAGCAGCTGCTTGCGCAACTGGGTCAGTGCTACGTCGTGTACGCCAAACAGGACAAGCACGTGAAGTACCGGAACGTCAAGGCGATTGCTGCGCGTGGCGTGGGGCTGATCATTGTGCTGCCAAAGCAGTGCCCAATGGTTGCCCAGTGCCTCGAGGCAGCCACTGTCAACCTCCTGATCACCGATGAACTCAAATGCCTGACGAGCATGGTAGCAACCAAATGCTTGAACGACACGCCGTCGTTTGCCGCCATGCAGAAGCTTGCTGGATCTGCCAAGCGGCTCATTTTCCTGGACGCTGACTTCTTCCTCGGCGGGCAGCCGCTCAACTTCACGCATTTCCTACTGATGGGGCGCCAGGGAACGCGCGACCGGCTGGCAGTCCACAAGTTTTTGCAGGTGAAGCCGGAGCTGCAGCGCGACATTGCTCTCTTTCACAGAAGTGTGCCGCCGGACGTCGAGGCGTCGTGGCTGAACAAGATGAACGCACGACTGCGCGAGATGGGCAAGCCGGCGGTCGAAACATGCGGCACGGTCAAGCACTTTGAGTTCCTCCTCGCCGCGATCAAGGTCTTCATGCGCAGCACAGAGGGCAAGGACTACAAGGTCTTTGTCACGTGCTCCTCGCGGGTGCGAGCCAATGCTGAGGCCCGCGACGCGCTGCGCGCGCAGCTCCGTGCCACGGCGTACACCACGAACACCAACGCACAGCGCGCACACGACGAGATGCGCACTATCGACGAGTTCTTCAGTCGGATGCAATTCATTTCGGCGTCCAGCACCATCGATGTCGGCATCGACTCGCTCGTGCACTTCCCATTCATCATTGCCATCACCAAGGGTGGCACGTCGCTGCCCTCTTCGCACATTCAGGCTATGTACCGCGTCAGCCGCATCCTGAAAATGGACTTTACACTCCTGTGGTACATCGACGAGCCGATGCCCAAGCCCAGTACACAGCTGAGCACGCAGACGGACAGCCTCACGCTCGGCACGCTGACGGACAAGCAGCGCTTCCACGCGCAGGCGGGCACGGGTGCAATGCCTATGCACCCTAAGCTCGTTGCCATCTGGAGCGAGAACGCGCTGGAGACCAAGTGGAACGCTTCGGAGCACGCGGTCTTGGTGCGCGAGACGCTGAGCCGCAACCCGTGCTACCGCATCATCGAACCGTGCGACATCAAGATGCCAGTTGGCGTGATCTCGGTGACTCCGCGGGACGTCAAGCTGATGACCGACGCCTTCATTGATGTCAGCCCGGGCGGCATGGCCAACATGTTTGCGAACGCAAGAGATGTCGCACTCGAAGTCAGCGACCCCGTGGAGCGCCACAAGCACAGCCTCGGCCACTTCAGCGGGGCTGTGGCGCAGCTGATGCTGGCCAACCCGACTTTTACCCAGAGCGACGCCGAGCATGTCGTGCTGGCAAACTGCGACGGCGCGGTTCGTGACGTCCATGCTGACGCCGACATTTCAAAACTCGATGCCGCTACGCTCGAGAGCTGCCTGCTGGATACGTGGAAGGTCGCACGATACACGGGACTCGCTGCCGTTGACGCAACGATTGTGGCGGAAATGGAGAAGCCCATTGACAAGTACGTGCTTGGCATGGCGTCGCTGAAAGGCCATCTGGCAATCGAGCACCACATGATGACGTTGCAGAAGCTAGGAGCGCCGAAGCGGCTCGCAGGTGTGGGCCTGTACAACGACCTCGCAAACAAGGTGCGGTACGCCGAGCGCGCTGCCGAGCTGCTCCGTGTGCCACAGCTCGTTCCCGCGTCAAGTGAGCACCTGATCTACGTGCCCGATGCCCTGGTCAGCCGCATCAACCGGCTCCTGCGTTTCGATGCGATCCCGGCCGACTCGCTCTGGATGAACGAGCTCGCGGCGTGCACGCGTGGCGTCTCAGACCAGCACGCGGCACGTGGCTGGAGCGAGACACACGTGCTCGCGATGCTACGTACGCTCTTTGCCGAGGTTGGCAACTGTGAGATGGTCACTGAGACAAGGCCTTTGAGCCCCGATGAGTCCGCCAATCTGACTGCCATGATGCTCGCTCGAGAAGGCCTGTCAGCAGTCGACGAGGAAGCTCCCGCCCCCGCCGCTGCTCCCGCCCCCGCTGCAGCCGATCCTGACGACATGGAGGCGGCTTTCGCCCTCGACGAGCCCTCGATGCCGCCCGTGGGAGAGCAGCAGGACAGCACTCAGGCCGGCGCAAAGCGACTGGAGATCATCACCAAGGCATCAGCTGCGCTGCACTACACCTCGATTGCAATCAAGCTCTATCAGTTTGAGTACACGAAAGCGTGTGGCAAGGTGGCCAAAGGCGCGACCCGCATCACGCAGGAGAACGATGCTGGCGAGCAACGCACCGTGATCTCGGCCGAAAGGGAGGAGCAGCGCAAGCGCAAGAATACAAAGCAGGCGGAGCGGCGTATGGCTAGCAAGCAAGCCAAGGATGTATCGGCGAGCGAGGACGGCGCGCCGAATGGTGGCTCTTCAGTAGAAATGGAAGAGGCAGCGCCTCTTGACCCGCTACACGAGGCCAAAGAGGCGGCTGCTGCGTGGAATGCTCAGCTTCTTGGTCACCAAGAAGATGGCGAGGCCAACGGCGATGCCATGTCCGTCTCCGGGGCGTCTGTCGCTTCCTCGACGGGTCTGAGCGCGGAAGACAAGGCCCGCGAGGCCAAGCGCAAGGCAGCACGCAAGAGGGCGTTGGAGGCCTGCAACAAGGCGGCGGAAGCGGAGGTTGCCGAGTTTCTGAACACTCCCGAATACGACAAGAAGCTCGCTGCCGCCAAGCGCCGGCTGAGGCCCGAGTTTCCGTGCGCGCAGATGGTCGCCAGCTTCGATGATGATGCGTACGAGGTCAAACCCGTGACCCCAATGCTTCTGATGAAGTGGACCAGCACGCTGAGCGGCAAAGTGGAGTCGCCCTTTCGCGCGTCTCACGCCTTGCTGGATGACCGGGGAAAGCAAATCCTGGCGCAGAGCTTGTTGCGGGGCTACCGCGACTACGACCCACCCGAGCTGGCGGAGGCGCCCGCGGGCATGTCTGAGGGCGAGCCACCGGCGTCCGAACGCCAGCTGGGGCAGCTGCGAGCCCACACACTGGCCGAAGGCTACGAGGCGGGCTTTGAGCTGTACCCGCTCGAGAAGACAATCAAGCTGCTAGCCGTCGCCAACGAGGCACCCTGCGCAGATGATATGAGCAATGTGAAAGAGCTGTTCCGCAAGGTGGTCAGCATGTCCGTGAAGACGCGGACTGACTACAAGACCGCCACCATCGTCAACGCGCTGCAGCGAATGCTAACCAAGGGCATTGCGGACTATGAGACAAACACGCTGAAGCTGCCCGTCACGTACCGACCGGGCAACAGCATCGTCGGCGTCTCGCGCTCTTACGCATCCCACCCGTCAAACCAGACGCTGCCAAACATCCTGCGCATCGCGCTCATGGGTCCGCATTTGCACGACATGGACATTGCCATCTCGCTGCCCACAAGCATTGTCATCGGCTTGCTCATGCTGGGCAAGAACCCACACGAGTGGTGGGACATTGGCATGGAGTATGTGGAAGACCGCTGCGGTGGCATTGCGTCAGGCCACGACGACAAGCGCTTCCAGCAGCGAGTTGTGACGTTCTACCACGGCAAGATCTCCGTTGACGCCGCCAAGGAGTTGCTGCACGTAGCAATGAACAATGGCCGATTTGAGTACTACCTGCAGCGCGACCACGGGATCCGCACCACAGAGCACGCACCCGAGCTGATTCGGATGCGCGAGAGAACGCTCGCCGTGCGGGAGCTCTTCATCGAGCACGGCCACGTCATCTTTGGAGACGAGGGCAACTACACCAAGCTGAAACGCGACGTGTACGAACACAAGAGGTTTTCGACCGACGAGGAACTCTACACGCACGGCGCGCTGCCGGACGATAACGAAAAGGCTAAACGCACGTTGTTTGCTGTGGGTCTGCACACGATTGAGCGGCGCGTGATGCGCGTCTGCGTTGACGTGGCGCACGATTTGGACCTCGTGGTCTTCTCCTCAATCTACGACGGTCTGCAGATCATTCACCCTCGCGTTGACGACTGGGTTGGCAAGCTCGAGGCCTACCGTCGCGAGTGCCACGACCGACTGCTGTCCAAGTTCAAGACACACGTGTACATCGTCGAAAAGCCCTTCTACATCACCGGCGTGGCACATCCCGACGGCGACAGCCACGAGCCCGACGGCAACGGCGACGGTGCATCCGGACT